>DVON01000121.1 GCA_018713585.1 Candidatus Pullilachnospira stercoravium
AAAGCACCTGTCATCCTCCCTGTAAACCTACATCCTTACCACCCGGTCATACCACTCCGGGTTTTCCGTCCGGTGGGACGTTATAAGCAACATATGTTCCCGCTTCTGCCGGTCAAATTCTTCCTCAAACAGCCGATTTTTTTCTTTTCTGTTTTTCATAATCTTCCTCCTGGTTTTCCAGTCTTTTTGTTACAGCTATTAAACGTTCAACTGCGGCACAATAACATCCAGACATTTTTCCTCCATCCTGGGATCCCTGGATTCTGCCGTGGTGACGATCACCGCCTGCTGCCGGGGCAGTATCACAATCATCTGGCCGTATTTACCGTCTGCCCTCCAGGAATCATAAGCGCCCTTCCAGAACAGATAGCCGTAACCGTACTTTCCATTATCAATCTGTTTCCCGGAAGCACGTATCAGGTAATCGGCGGGAACCAGCTGGCGGTCTTCCCAGCAGCCGTTTTGAAGCAGCAGCTGTCCCACCTTCAGCATTTCCCCGGCGGAAAGAAACAGTCCACCGGCGCCGAAGGTATATCCCGCCGGATCAATTTCCCAGACAGTGGGACGGATTCCCAGCGGCTCAAAGAGCCGGGGCAGCAGATAATCCGTCAGTGTACAGCCGCACCTCCGCTGCACCAGCACGCCTGCCAGATAAGGGCCCGCATTGCTGTACAGGAACACTTCTCCCGGCCGATGCACAAAAGGCCTGGCCAGACAGTAGCGTACCCAGTCCGGCTCTTCCATGGCAACCCGCTGTCCGCCCATCAGATAAGGCGCGTCCTGCCCCAGGCCCATGGTCAGAAGATCTTTTACCGTGGCCTGTTCCAGATACTCTCCCACTTTCTCCGGAAGTTCTTTTGGAAAGGCATCACACAGTTTTTCGTCCAGCGAAAGCAGGCCTTCCCTCTCGGCGATTCCCACTGCCAGGCTGGTGAAGCTTTTGCTGGCGGAGTAGATATTGCGGCGAATATCTTCCTCCCAGTCTTTTGACAGGAGCATTTTCCCCCGCTGCCACACTCGCAGATTCAGCAGACGGAGTTGATCCTGCTGATTTTCCAGTTTCTCGATATTCATATGCCATCTCTCTCCTTTCCGTTGGGTTCCGTCTTCCTTCACAGACATCTCCGTTTCTCAGACCTCCGGTATTCTGCCGTGCGGCCAGGTTCCGGAGATCCTTTTATCGGGGCCACCGGTCTTTCCGTTCCATCAGAGGGCCAAAAGGTTCATGCGGTTCTGTCTGATACCAGTAAGCTACACTGGCCACATCATCCTGGCGCTCAAACAATCCGCCATGGCTGACGCCAATCTGCTGGATCGTCACCCGCAGATCTTTCTGGAACAAAATGGGATCCATGATGTGCCACCGATAAAAGCCTCTCTGCGGCAGCTGATCATCTGTATGGTAATCATTATGAATCTCTGTATCACGGACGGAATAATATGGGTAGCCCAGAAATGGCGTACAGTACGTATTCTCCACGGTTCGCCCGTTTTCCTGAGTGGCAAAGCTCCAGGCACCGCCGAAATAATCTTCCGTTCCCGTTCCGCAGATGGTGGGATATTCCTTATCTCCATCCAGATAAAATTTTATCTCTCCTTCTCCGTACCAGTACCGTTCCAGAGCCGTCAAAGCCAGATAAGTACCCACATACTGTCCCCGGCCTTTCACATGATCCAGAATCACATAGTCTCTTTTCTTTTCCGTGATGCGCTCCCGCCTCCAGAGAGCGTGAAAATAGCCGCATTCCTCCGGCAGGGTCGGCTTCAGGTAGTAATCAATCTGATAGAAAAATGCCGGAATATCTTCATCGCACTGATTTTCCAGGGTGATTCTGGCTTTTTTCCGGAATGGCATCGGAAAATAGCAGTTGAAGCCTCTGGTGGGATTCACTGCCACCGGCAGGGAATTTACCTGGCAGGCCACACCGAATCCGCAGCAGAAAAAGTCTCCCAGCGGAGACTCCACGGAAGGAGCGTCTTCCTCTTCCCAATACATCCGCAGCACCAGATCCCGCAGTATATACCGGTTTGCCGGGCTCACCTGTCCGGTCACTGTCATCCAGATGTGCTGAATGACTGCCGGACCCTCAATCTCTGCCAGTGTCACCGTTTCTCCGGCTTTGATCAGCGGAATACAGGGAGATCCTTTCCGGGAAGGGCCCAAAGGGCCGGAAGCCATACCGCCCCGGCCCTTTTCCCCTTTTCTGTTTTCCCAGTTGATGCTGCGGGATTGTCCCTGTTTAAGAATTGCCATTGACTCAAGATCAGTCAGGAACATTTTTTATACCTCCATCACTTAAATGTAAAAGGCTTAATTTGTCTCACCACATCCATAATGGTGCCATCTCTGCTTTCGATAATGCCTACAACACGATCCAGAAACTGTACCGGCTGCGGTTCTCCAACAATATTATAAGCAATGTCCCGCAATTCTTCAATGGTTTTGAACGGAAGATCCACGTTTCTCATACATTCCAGAAGATCCTTCCTGAGAGGATTAATCGCAATCCCATAGTCCGTAATCACCACATCCACTGACTCGCCCGGCGTTGTCACTGTCGTAACATCTGTCCGGACTGCAGGAATCCGTCCCTGCAGCAGAGGAGTTATGACAATCGTACATTTGGCGCCGGCAGCAGTATCCGGATGACCTCCCTGCGCACCGGTGATAATTCCGTCTGAACCAACCACCACATTACAATTAAAATGAGTGTCCACCTCCAATGCTGCCAGAATTACAAAATCCAGTTTATTCACCACAGCGCCTTTATTAAATGGATCCGCATATTCCCCTGCACTGATTCGGTAATGCCGCAGGTCCTTAACGGAGGCGACTGCATCCTGGTCAAAATCCTGGGTATCCAGCAGCACATCCACCTGCCCGTTTTTCAGCAGGTCACACATGGGTTTTGTCAAGCCGCCGACGCCAAACCGCATATGTACGCCCCGTTCTTTCATAACTTTCGCCAGTGAAATGGTAGATGCGATGGATGCGCCTCCCACCCCTGTCTGATAGGAGAATCCATTTTGGAAATAAGGTGTATTCACTACAAATCTGGTACAGTAATCTGCCATCATCAGTTTACGCATATCTGTTGTGGGCTTCGCAGCACCGGTAGCTATTTTTTTCGGGTCTCCAATGGCCTCTACTTCTACCACATAGTCCACCTTGGTCATGGAAATATGAGCCGGAAAATTCGGGAATGGCACCAGACAGTCAGTAATTGCTACTACCTTGTCCGCATAATCTCCATCCACCATGGCATAAGAAAGTACTCCACAGTCAGATTTTCCGCCGATTCCCCGGCAGTTTCCATAGTCATCGCAGGTGGGAGCGCCGATAAACGCAATGTCAATTCTTGTCTCACCGGTTTCTATGGCCCGGACTCTTCCTCCATGAGAGCGCATAATAGCCAGCCCTTTCAGTTTTCCCTGGGAAATTGCTTCTCCGATCTTTCCCCTTACACCGGATGACTGGATTCCGGTAATTGTTCCATCTTCAATATACTCCACCAACGGATTATGTGCTTTTCCAAGAGAACTGGCACAGATGGTAATATCCTTGATTCCCATATCGTGGATTTCTTTCATAACCATGTTGACCACATAGTCACCGTCCCGAAAATGATGATGAAATCCTAATGTCATCCCATCTCTGATATTACACTTTATCAATGCTTCTCTCA
>DVON01000122.1 GCA_018713585.1 Candidatus Pullilachnospira stercoravium
AGCGGAGACGTACATACAGCCACGGTAACCTACGATGCGGACGGTGATTACACCTTCGATATCGAGTATACCGATATGGCGGGAAATGTGGCGGAGGATTACGCGCAGGACAGCTTTACCGTGGACCTGACAGCTCCGGAGGTGGAGATCTTCGATATCGAAGACAAATCTGCCAACAACGATGTGGTGGCTCCCGGCGTCCGGTACACGGACATCAACTATGACGCCGACGGAGTGACCATCACGCTGGAAGGTGCCAACAACGGCCTGGTAAATGTGGGAAGCGTTACTTCCTCCATCGACAACGGCCAGAGCATCAAATTCAATGATTTCGCCAGAGAAGAGCGGATGGATGACCTGTATCAGCTGACCGCGAAAATCACCGACCTGGCGGGAAATGAGACGGAAGAGACGGTTCTGTTCTCCGTCAACCGCTACGGCTCCGTATATGTGCTGGACGAGGCTACGGCCGGATGGCTCAGCACAGATCCGGAAAGCAGTTATACCTATATCAACCAGGAACGGGAGATCGGCGTGCAGGAGTACAACGTGGATGACATCGAGGAGTACGGCATCGCGGTGAACCGGGACGGTGAGCTGGCCCAGCTTCAGGAGGGAACGGATTTTACAGTGACCAGATCCGGAAGCGATGTGCAGTGGAAGGTTTACCATTACACCATGAACGCGGAGAACTTCGCCGAGGAAGGAAATTACACCGTTACCCTGTCTTCCCGTGACAGGGCAGCCAACAGCATGAACAACGAGACGGTAAAGAAATCCGACAAACAGCTGCCGCTGCAGTTTACTGTGGACAAAACTGCCCCCACCGTGGTGGTTTCCGGCGTGGAGGACGGCGGACAGTACAGGGCGGCCGCAAGGGTAATGACCGTGGATGCCAAGGATAACCTGGCGCTGAGCCGGGTGACGATACGCATCGGGGATGCCAAACCGCAGGTATACGAGGAGAAAGAGCTTCGTGAGACGGACGGAATCATCCGCACCGAGATCCCCAGCGCCAACAACTGGCAGGATATCGAAGTGACCGCCGAGGATGCGGCAGGCAATCAGCTGGGTCAGACGGAAGTAGGAAGCGAGGCGGTGCCTGTGATGATGGCAGTGCTGGTAACCCCCAACATCCTGATTCAGTATTACATGAACAAACCGGTATTCTACGGATCCATTGTCATCGTTCTGCTGATCATCGCCGCGGCGGTGATTCTGGTGAGACGGAGACTGAAAGACAGATAATAAATTTTGTTTTGAACTGCATTGCCGTAACGGTACACAGAGAAAAACAGAATCATTAATCAGGGAGGCTGCTGCTGATATGCAGCGGCCTCCCTTTTCAAAAAAAGAGACGGCAGGTGATCGGATATGTTTTATCAGGGACAGGTGCTGGACGGCGCTTATCAGATTATTGAGGAAATCGGACAGGGAGGAACCGGTGTGGTTTACCTGGCCTGGCATCTGCGTCTTCAGAAGTATATTGTGGTAAAACGCATCAAAGATGGTTTTGCAGAACGCGCCAACGTGAGGGTCGAGGTGGATATCCTGAAAAGCCTCCATCATACCTGCCTCCCGCAGGTTTACGATTTTTTTCAGCTGGGGTCAGAGGTCTACACGGTGATGGATTATATCGAGGGGCGCAGTCTGCAAAGCTATCTCAATGAGGGATACCGGTTCGAGGAGAGAAAGCTGGTATTCTGGATGAAGCAGCTGTGCAGCGTGCTGATTTATCTGCACGGACAGAAGCCGGCCATCTGGCACAGCGACATTAAGCCGGACAATATCATGATTACTCCCCAGGGAAATGTCTGCCTGATCGATTTCAACGTTTCCCTGGACAGCAGCCACGCGGCACAGGTTCTGGGATACAGCCAGTATTACGCGGCGCCGGAACAGTATGCCAAAGCGGAGGCCATGAACAGCCACAGAGGGGACGATATTCTTCTGGACGGAAGAATGGATATTTACAGCCTGGGGGCATCCTTCTACCGGGTGATTACCGGGGTGGTGCCCGCGGGAAATCAGGAGGAAATCTGGCCGGCGGCAGCACTTTCCCTGCCCTACAGCAATGCCTTCTGCCGTATTGTGGACAAGGCCATGGCCCATGACAGAAGAAAGCGGTTTTCCAGCGCCCAGGCTCTGATGAATGCTCTGGAAAATATGTACCGGTTTGACGAAGGATATGGAAGACTGCTCAGGAAAAAGCTTCTGCTGTATGCCGGCTGCGGCTGTATGGTTCTGGCGGGTACGCTGCTGACGGTGTACGGAAGCGCCAGGACGGCAGGAGAGCGGTACGAGGAACAGTTCGTGAAATTTCAGGAGTCAGTGGAGACAGGGAATACGGAGCAGATCTCCCGGGAAGGCCTGCAGCTTTTAAACAGCGGGACATTTGAAGGAATCCTGGAAAAGAACCCCGAAGAGAAGGCGGAGATCTTTTACCAGATCGGAAACGCGGAGTACGCCAAAGAAAATTACGCGGAGGCCCGCAGATATTTTTCCTATGCCAGAGAGACAAATCCCGATGAACCGGCCTACTGGCGGGATGAAGCGGCAGCGGCCATAAAAAGCGGTGATCTGGAAGGCGGAAATCAGATTCTCCGCCAGGCCCGCCGGGAGGGAATTGACAGTGACAATCTCACCTACATGGAGGCGGAGGCTGCCGCCGCGGCCGGGGACTGGGAGTCGGCCGCGGGATATGCCGGGCAGCTTACGGCGCTTCCGGGAGAACTGTGCGTCTGGGCCTGTCTGCTGCAGGAGGAAATTCTCAGGCAGAATGGAACGGCCCAGGAGCGGGCAGAGCTTCTGAAAATGGTTATGGAGAAAGAACCGGGGATTCTGTGGGTGCGTCAGACCGCGCTGGCCTGGCTGCGGCTGGCAGGCGAGGAGCCGTCAGACAGCCGGAAACAGGAATATTTCCGCGAGGCCGGAGCCTGTTATGAGGAGATTTCCCGCCGGGAGGGCCTGGTTTTTGAAGACCGGGTAAATCTGGCAGTGATCTGTGAACAGACGGGTGATTATGAGGAGGGAATACAGATACTGGAAGCGCTGACCGGCGATGAGCGGGAGGATTACCGGGTGTGGATGCATATTGCCTGTCTGGAATATCTGCGGCAGATGAGCCTGCCCGCCGGGGAGCGGGATTTCGCGGATATGCAGCAGTATGGAAGAAGAGCCGGCAGAGCCTGGCAGCTGGCAGGAAGTCCGGAGGATCCCGGAATGGATACCATGGAGAGCTTTATGAGGGAAGGAGAGGAACCGTAAATGAGAGGGGAAGTATTTACCGCAGCGGGAATCGGGCTGATTGTGCTGGGCGCGGGAGTATTTGCCGCGGGCAGAGTGCTGCTTCATTTTAAAATCCGGGACTGGAAACGGCGGTACAGAAATCTGGAGGAAGGAGAGGAGGAACTCGGATGAGATGTCCAAACTGTCATTCGGTGGTGGGAAACAACCGGGGAATCTGCCAGTACTGCGGCTATGACATCGGAAAGTATGTCAGAGAGGTGCAGGGCGGATCGGAGCCCACCTGGTATACCGGCATGGGTATGGAAGAAAATACGGCCGACTATTACCGGAAGGCCTATGAGGAAGAGCGGCGGCGGAACGATCACTTTAAGATAATGATTCTTTACACGCTGCTGGGCGGACTGCTGGCGCTGAACCTGCTGGAGCTGGTGGTGCTGGTATTCTGCCTGTAGGAAGAGGAAGGGTGGAGGAAATATGGAAGAGAAAAGAATAAAGCGGAGAAATATCATTCTGATCGCTGTGCTGCTGGCGGCACTGCTGGCTGCCGGAATCGCGGGGGCATTTCTCATCCGCGGCAGGATGAAAACGGAGGCTTACCGTACATATACAGACCGGGGACAGCGGTATATGGAGGAGATGGATTATGAAAATGCCATCGCTCAGTTTGAACTGGCTGTGGAGCAGAATCCCGATGCGGAGAACGGTTATGTGAATCTTTACGAGGCACTGTATGCGGCAGGCTATCTGAATCAGGCAGAGTCCGTACTTCGGCAGGGACTGGAAATCACAGGGAGTGCCAGGCTGGAGCTTTTGCTGGCAAGATATCTGGAAGAGGGCCAGCCGGAGGGAATCCGGGATCTGAAAGGAGAGGAGACGGAGGAAACCGGGGAGAACGGAGAACAGGGAGAGGCAGTTCTGAATACATCCTTCCTGCAGAGACTGGGAAGCTATCTTTTTGAGGATTACGAAAGGGAATACGGCGCCGGAAGTGCCAGCAAAGAAGGCAGCGGTTACGTGGTAATCCATTCCGGTATTGATGCGGAATTTTACTATGACGGGCAGAAGATGGAGGCCGGACGGGAGGTGCCCAGGGATACTGCCCGCGCGGATTATGTGCGGCTGAAAGATCTGGGGATGCTTTTCCGGAACTTTTCCGGAAGTATTTCGCTGGAAGAAATCAGCGCGTTGATTGGCCGCCAGCCGTCGGTGAATTACAGCAGGGAACAGAACAGTTATGTGATGGAATTCACCTACCGACAGGTGCGGGCGGAGATCGCCTGTGACGAGGCCGGGCAGATCACCGGGGAGGATGTATGGAACCGGCTGACACTGCCGGAAGCATCGGAGAGCGAAGAGGAATCCCTGGAAGGCACTGTTATTGATGCGGTGACGGGAGAAGGAATCGCGGACGCGGAGATTACGCTCATTTCCGGGGATACCGGCGAAGAATATACGACAGTCACCGATGAGGACGGCGTGTACAGCGTGGAGGCGCCTGCGGGAGTGTATTCCATGCAGGTGGAAAAGGAAGGCTATGTGCAGGACGAGCAGGAAATTGCCATTGGAGAAGAAGAGGGAAGCCAGGAAATCATTCTGTCTCCCGAGTTGGCGGCAGGAGAGATCCGGGCAGTGCTTTCCTGGGGCAGTACGCCGAAAGATCTGGATCTCCATCTGTCTTCCGAAGCTTATCCCGATGATCCGGTATTTTTCGGGGACAAAGTCCTGGAAGGAAATAATGGAACCGTGGCGGAACTGGATGTGGACGAGACCTCCGGCTATGGACCGGAAACCATTACCATCTATGAATCCGGGGGCTCTTATGTGGTAGGCGTCCATAATTTCAGCGGTACGGGAAGAATCGGAGAGACGGGGGCCAGTGTCAGAATTTACCTGCCGGGCCAGAGCCCTGTTACGATTACCGCTCCTGACGCGGACGGGAATTTCTGGACGGTATGTACCATCGAGAACGGCCAGATTCAGATCATCAATGAAATAACGGAGGAAGCCCCGTCCGGGTGGACATAAATGCGATGACGACAGTAATTATTGTGATTGCAATTCTGGCGGCGCTGGCATCGGGCATTGCCGCGGCAGCAGCCTGGGCAGTGCGCCGTCAGGAGAAAAAACGGTATTATGAGGCTGCGAAAAAAATCATACAGGAAGAATACCTGAACAGCGCCATCCGGAATCCGGAAAACGGAAGCTGGGCGGCGGGTATCTGGAAAACCATGGTTTACCTGAAGGCAGAAGGAGAGAAACACGGAGGGTTCGTGTTCGATCCGGAAGACCAGGTGAGAATCGGACGAAACAGAAGCGGAAATGAAATCTGTCTGCCGGATGTGAGAGTTTCCGGGGAACACTGCAGGCTGTTTCTCTATGAGGGATACGTTTTCGCGGAAGATCTGGGTTCCTCCAACGGAACCTTTATCCGCCACAGGAGAGGGAAAATCCAGCAGCTTTCCGGGACTCCGCAGCAGATGTTTTCCGGCGACCGGCTGTATGTGGGGGATACCTGTCTGAAACTGGTGATTTTCCAGTGCAACGCGGCGGCCATGTGACAGGGGTGTGAAAATATGATAGTGATAGTTTATGGAACCGGCGTCTACAAGGAGTATCTGCTTCCTAACATTATGAACGCGGACTATTCTCTGACGCTGGATGGAAAGGTGTTTGGCCTTTCCGAGGATCAGGAGCTGCTGCTGGAGATAACCCCGGAGGGCTGGCGGCTTCTTGGAAGTGATCATTATGTGATTTTCTCCGGGGCGGGCATGATTCCTGAGAAGATTCTGGAGGAAGGAGATATCCTGGAGCTGACGCTGGAGGGGGAAAAGAGGGTTCAGCTGATCGTGACAGACGCAGCGACCGGCTTCCAGGTGATGCGGAAATTCTTCATTTCAGGTCTGGGACGGGTTACCGTAGGGAAAAACCCGGAAAATGATATCTGCTACAGCTTCCAGAATCTGATCTCCGGGTATCATGCCTCCCTGCAGCGGTATGCCGACGGCGTGTATATCGAAGACAGCAGTACCAACGGCGTGTTCGTGAAATACAGGAGAATCACCGGAAGGAAGAAGCTGGAGTTTGGGGATATCGTGAATATCTTTGGCCTGCAACTGATCTATCTGGGGGATATTCTGGCGGTGGGCACCAATTACGGGGAACTGTCTGTCCGCAGGGATACGCTGGAGTGCTGCGCTGTGGAAGCGGAGCCTCAGGCGCAGCGTACGCCCCAAAAGCTGCGGGCGCGGTATTTTAACCGTTCTCCCAGAAATCTTCCGGTGATCAGCCGGGAGCCGGTGGATATCGAGGCGCCGCCCTCGCTGGGCATAAAAAAAGAGAAGCCGCTGCTTCTGACCATCGGCCCGGCCTTTACCATGGCCATTCCCATGCTGCTGGGCTGCGGTATGGCGATCTTCAGCTCCTGGAGCACCGGACGAAACGCGGGGGCGTTTATGTTTACCGGAATTATTACCGCGGTGGCGTCGGCCATCCTAGGCGTATTTTGGGGGATGATGAACATCCGGTACGCCAGGCAGGAAGCCCGGGAGGATGAGGAGCAGAGGTTCAATGCCTATGGAAATTATCTGATCCGTATCGCGGACCGGCTGAAACAGGAATATGAACAGAATGAAAGAGCCATGCACACCATGTACCCGGCGGCGGAAAGCTGCTGCCAGTATGGAGAGGGATCTGCCAGCCTGTGGAACCGGAACGCGGCCCATTCGGATTTTCTGTTTCACCGTCTGGGACTGGGTGATCAGCCCTTTCAGGTGGAGATTTCCGTGCCCCGGGAAAAGTTTTCCCTGGTGCAGGATCCCCTGGCGGAGAAGCCGCTGCTGATTCAGCAGGAGTATAAGACTCTGCACAAGGTGCCTGTGGGCGTGGACATGGCCCAGAAGCGCCTGATCGGTCTGGTGGGCGGGCCGGAACGCGCGGGCAGCATCCGGCTGATGCACGTTCTGGCGGCGCAGATTGCGGCCTGCAACTGTTACACGGATGTGAAAATGGCGTTCCTCTATGACCGGAAAACCACCCAGAGCCCCGAGGACTGGGAATGTATGAAATGGTTTCCCCATGTGTGGGCGGAAGACCGGAAAACCCGGTACATGGGCGGGGATGCCCTGGAGAGGGGAGACGTATGTTTCGAGCTGGCCAATATTCTCCGCAGCCGGGCAGAGCAGGAGGATGCCTCCGGACGCCGGGCGAGGGTCCGTCCCCACTATGTGATTTTTGTCCAGGACAGCGATTTCCTGGAGGGAGAGCTGATCCGCAAATATCTGTACGATCCCCGGGAAACCCTGGGAATCACCGTATTTCTCATGGCTGCAACCTGCGAGCAGCTGCCCAATGAGTGCGAGGATATCATTCAGCAGGATGAATACTTTTCCGGCATTTACAACGTAATGGACAATTCCGAGGAGCGCAAGCCGGTACAGTTTGATACGGCAAGTCCCCGGGATCTGGAACGGTTCGGCAGGAGAATCTGCCGCCTGCAGGTAAATGAAGTGGAGAGTACGGCGGATATTCCTTCCAGTCTGGACTTTTTCTCCATGTACCAGGCCTCTTCCCTGGAAGATTTCCATGTGCTGGACCGGTGGAGAAAAAACAGAACCTATAACAGTATGAAAGCGCTGATCGGGAAAAAGATGGGGGACGCCGACTGTTTTCTGGATATTCACGAGAAATATCACGGCCCCCATGGGTTGATCGCGGGAACCACCGGCTCCGGCAAGAGTGAGACATTGCAGACCTATATGCTGTCGCTGGCCATCAATTTCAGCCCCGACGATATCGCCTTTTTCGTCATAGACTTCAAAGGCGGAGGCATGGCAAACCTGTTTTCCGATCTTCCCCATATGGCGGGACAGATCTCCAATCTCTCCGGCAACCAGGTGCGGAGAGCCATGATATCCATCAAGAGTGAAAACACCCGCCGGCAGAAGATTTTCAGCGATTACGGCGTCAACAATATCAACCTGTATACCCGTCTGTACAAGAACGGGGAAGCCGCCCTTCCGGTGCCGCATCTGTTTATCATCATCGATGAGTTTGCGGAGCTGAAACGGGAGGAACCGGACTTTATGCGGGAGCTGATCAGCGTGGCGCAGGTGGGACGAAGCCTGGGAGTACATCTGATTCTGGCCACCCAGAAGCCCAGCGGAACGGTGGACGACAATATCTGGAGCAACGCGAAGTTCCGCCTTTGCCTCCGGGTACAGGACCGCCAGGACAGCAACGATATGCTGCACAAACCGGACGCCGCTTTTATCACACAGGCGGGCCGCTGCTATCTGCAGGTGGGAAATGACGAGATTTACGAGCTGTTCCAGTCCGGTTTCAGCGGCGCGGTGTACGACGAAGAACTGCAGGGAGCCGGAGAAAACGCGGCCATCCTTCTCACGGAAACGGGAAAGGCGGCGGTGATTGGCGGACGCAAGAGAAGAAAAAAGAAAGCGGCTGCCGCCGGCAGCGGGGTAAAGGAAAAGACCCAGCTGGACGCCGTGGTGGAATATCTGAAAAAGACGGCTTTGGACAACGGCTATACCAGAGGAATGCAACTGTGGCTTCCGGTGCTGCCGGAAACACTGTATCTGGAAGAGCTTTCGGGATATGAGCCGCTGTTTGACGGATCCGGATGGAAACAGCCGGAGGGTGTCTGGAAACTGTCCGCCATGGCCGGTCTTTCCGACGATCCGGTGAACCAGGCCCAGCTTTCCATGGAGGTGGATTTTGCCGAAGGAGGGCACCATGCGGTGTGTGGTACGGTGGCCAGCGGAAAAAGTACCTTCCTGCAGACGGTACTGTATGCGCTGACCGGCCGGTACAGCCCGGACTGGCTGAACATCTACGGGATCGATTTCAGCAGCCGGATGCTGGCTCCCTTTGAGGACATGCCCCATACCGGAGGCATCGTGTATGAGGGACAGCAGGAAAAAGCAGGCCGGCTGTTCCACCTGATGGGACAGTTCCTGAAAGAGAGGAAAGAGCTTCTGAAGGGAGGAACGTACGCCCAGTATGTGAAGAACGTCGGCAATTCCCTGCCCGCAGTGCTGCTGGTCATTGACAATTACGCCGGTTTTAAGGAGAAAACCGCCAATGAATACGAGGATATCCTGATTCAGATCGCCAGAGAAGGCGTCTCCTACGGGATTTTCCTGCTGATTTCTTCCGCCGGGTTCGGGCTGGCGGAGATACCCAGCAGAATCGGCGACCATATCCGCACGGTGATCAGTCTGGAGATGGGAGATAAATTCAAGTACATGGATGTGCTGCGGACCACCCACATACCGGTGCTGCCGGAGACCAACGTGAAGGGCAGAGGCCTGGCGTTTCGGGGGAAAAGCCTTCTGGAATTTCAGACGGCGCTGGCACTGCCGGCGGAGGATGATTTTGCCAGAAGCCGGAAAATCCGTGAAACGGCGGCCCGGATGTCTGAAGCCTGGGAGGGGCCGCGGGCCAAAAGGATTCCGGAGATCCCGGAAAATCCCACGCTTACCCTTCTGGAACAGTCCGGGGATTATGAAAAAGAAAATGTATACGGGGAGCAGCTGCCTTTCGCCTACTCTCTGACGGACGCGTCCCTGTACAGTGTCCGGCTGGAGGGTACCTATTGCTACAGTATTCTGGGAAGGAGCCGCACAGGAAAGACCAATACCATGAAGCTGCTGCTTCACGCCGCGGCCGCTCAGCCGGCAAAAACCATGGTGATCGAAAACGGATCTCCCCAGCTTAACGGGCTGGCCCGGGAATATGGAATGGGATATGCCCATACACCCAGGGAAATCTTCCTGTTTTTCAAGGAACTGCTGCCGGTATTTGCCCAGCGGAATAAGCAGAAGCAGGCGCTTCTGGCCCGCGGCTTTTCCGATGAAGAAATTTTCCGGGAGATGAAAATGGAACAGAGTATCTATATTTTTATCGCGGATCTGGCAGAATTCATGCGGATGATCTACAGCCCCCAGGAGGGTGTGGGCGATATGCATGGATTTCTGGAGAATATTCTTGAAAAGGGCAGACTCCACAATATTTACTTTTTTGCCTGCCTGAACACGGACGACGCGCCGTCCCTGGCAGGATACCGGGCTTACGCCAGCTTTGTGGGATATAAGCGGGGCGTTCATCTGGGAGGAAACCTGTCTGCCCAGAGAATCTTTTCCTTCCGGAATATTCCCTATGCGGAAATGTCCCGGACCCTGAAAAAGGGCCTGGGACTGACGCCGGACGCGGAGGATGACACCATCGCCAGACGGATCGTTATCCCCAACGCCAGGAGGCATCCGGTATGATGGAAATGATGATTTTCTCAAAAAGCGCGGCGGAGCAGAAATGGCTTCAGAGCTATGCCCGGGAATACGCCGGCCTGATGACCGAGGAGCAGTGGGCCTATCACTGCTTCCGGGGGGCTGCGGAGGCTGAGGCCTTTCTGGATACGGCTCCGCTGGTGAATATGGCCTGCATGGATATCTCCGGGGACGGCGGCATCGACCGGGTGCTGAAGCTGCGGCGGCAGAACCGGCAGGCATATATCACGCTGATTGCGGATCAGAGTATGTCGCCGGTGACCTATATGCGGCCGGGGATTCTGGCCGGTTCTCTGCTGCTGCGTCCTCTCGATGAGCAGCAGGTGGCGGCGGTCCTCAGGGAGGCTTTCGGCGAGTTCGCCCGGGAAATGGCGCCCCAGGGAAAGAAGGAAGCTTTCGTCATTGACAACCGGGAAGGAAAATGGGTGATCGACTACGGGCAGATCAATTACTTTGAGGCGAGAGAAAAGAAAATTTATCTGAACACAGACACAAGAGAAATCTCTTTTTACGACACCATGGAAAATCTGGCAAAGCGTCTCCCGGAAGTATTTCTCCGGTGTCACAGAAGCTTTCTCATCAACGGACAGAAGATCCGCCGGGTAAAACTGGGACAAAGTGTGGTGGAGCTGGCGGACGGCTCGCAGATTCCCATTTCCAGAAGCTACCGGCAGGCAGTGAAGGAGTATGCGGTATGAAAAAGAAAATTACGGACGCGTTTCTTTTGATGGAAGAAGAGTTTCACTTTCTGATGTCCGTCCGGGGGCAGAGACGGTATGTGGGCTATCCGGCAAAAGGAGATGCCCCCAGCCGGCAGGAGTCCCTGAGCTGCCTGTACGGGCTGGTAAAAAAAGGGTATGTGACCTGCACAGGGGAACATTTCCGGGTGGAAGAACGGATGGCAGCCTGCATTGATGGCGTGGGAGCGGCGGAAATGGTTCTCTGCGCGGAACGGACGGATGGGCGGATTCCCGCGCGTTTTCTCTATCTGAAAGAAAGCGCGCCGGTAACGGTGTGCCAGCGGCAGCCGCTGAAAGAGGATGTGCTGAAGCTCTGGCAGCTGCCCTTGAAGGACTGGGCCGGTATGCTTATGGAGGACGGATTTTTTGAGGAGAACCGGGAGGAGCCGC
>DVON01000123.1 GCA_018713585.1 Candidatus Pullilachnospira stercoravium
GCGCAGCCGGTTTTCTCTGGATAAAATTATACGTGTTCGGGCTTCCGATGGCCAATACTTAATTCAAATCCTCTGCCATGCCCCGGGGACATGGAGCCAAAGGCGTCCCGTCCTCAGAAAATACCGGAAACACAAAAATGCCCCGTATCTCTGGTCATTGCCGAAAGATACAGGGCGTCTGAGTTCATACGTACAGCGCATGGCCATAGCCGCGCCATATTTCTGCACCGGAATACACGCTCCCCCGCCAGGCTTCCAGTGCCCGCACCGGAATACACGCTCCCCCGGCGCAGGCACTGGAAGCCCGGCGCAGACAGGCCAGCGGAAAGGCTGCAGCTGCCGAAAGCCTCTCAGCTGGCTTCGGAGCTGGCCTGCTCTCCCCGGGCGCCGGCGTTTTGCGCTTCTTTGCTCTCCGGCTGCTGCCGGATATTCATCACCAGCATCTGCAGACGGTTTTCGATATTCGCGAAGCTCACATCCGGATCGTAATCCAGCGGCAAAATCTGCGCGTCCGGATACATTTCCTTCAGTTTTCTGGCAATACCTCTTCCCACCACATGGTTGGGCAGACAGCCGAAGGGCTGCAGAATCACGAAGGTACGGCATCCCCTTTTGGCGTTGTGGATGATTTCTCCCGGAATCAGCACACCCTCGCCCGCGTCAAAGGTATGATGAATGATGGGATCGCTGTCCTTCACCAGATCCTGCATCCGGCAGGCCTTTTCGTACAGCGGATGGCGGCTGGCGATGGCATCCGTCATGCTGTGGGCCATATCAAACACCTGGTCGGCGGTCCGAAGCCATGCTTTCTGCGCCAGCGGTTTTTTCAGATGATACTCCCGCACCTGGCTGTCCTGGTAGAAATACGTTTTCCGGATCACGTCCGTCATTTTTGCCTCAATGATCTCAAATCCGTTTTTCTCCAGATAAGCCTCGATATCATGGTTGGCTCCGGGATGGAAATTCAGCAGGTATTCTCCCACAATCAGCACCCTGGGCCTGGGATTGGTCCTGTCATACTTCACCTGACACATCAGGTCAATGGCCCTTTTCAGTCCTTTTCTGGCTCCGGAGATTCCGTTCTTTCTCATTCCTTCCGCCACCGCGTCAAGTCCTTCCTCAAAAGCCCGGTCGGCGCTTCCCGGCTCCAGCTCATAGGGTCGGATTTTCCGAAGCAGTTCTTCCAGCGCGTCGATCATGGGAAATCCGAAGGCCAGCCGCACAGAGGTCAGAAGACTCATCTTAAAACCCGGATGGATATTGTGGTAATCCACATCGTCGTTGGTTAGGATGGGAACCTGCGAATACCCCGCGTCGTCCAGTGCTTTCCGAAGCAGCGCGCTGTAATGGGTCAGGCGGCAGTCTCCCACATATTTGGCCATGGCCACCGCCGTATTATCCGGATCATATTTTCCGCTTTCCAGAGCAGCCAGAATCTCTCCGATAACAATCTGAGCCGGAAAACAGATATCGTTATGTACATATTTCTTTCCCAGCCGGATGGCCTCCTCCCGGCCCACCGGCAGCGCCACGGCCCGGAGGCCCTGGGAAGAAAAGGCCGCAGACATGATACGGCTGAAGGCATGGGAGGTATTAGGAACCAGCACGGTCTTCTGCCGGTCTGTTTTTTCAAACTTCACCGGATAGGGATCCTTCAGCGCCTGCACCGCATGTTCCACCTTCTGTTCCCGTCCCATGGCCACCGTCTCCAGGAAGGAACGGACGCGGATTCGCAGCGGTCCCTGAATATCACTCTCATCCAGCTTCAGCACCAGCGGCGTCTTGCCGGAAATTTCCTTCATCAGACGGATAATCTCATCGGACAGGTACGCGTCATGGCCGCAACCGAAGCTGACGATCTGAATATACTCCAGATGGGGATTTTCCGCCGCCAGAATGGCTGTGGACAACATTCTGGCATGGAAATTGTTCACCACATCCAGACGGCTGCAAGACAGGTCCACCTGGGCGGCCCCCGGGACGGAATCCGCTGTCAGCACCGGGATCCCCATGCCGCACAGCATCTCCGGCAGATCGTGATTCACCAGAGAGTCGTTCTGATAGGGACGGGATGCCAGCACCACCGCGAAACGGTCTTCCTTTTCCACCATATCCAGCACCGCTGCCCCCGCCGCAAGAAGCTGATGGCGGAACATTTCCTGGGCCTTGTCGCCGGCCTTCATGGCTCTTCTGGTCTCCTCCGGGGAAATCTGAAAGGTCTCCTTCATCCAGGCAGTAAGCTGACGGTTCCTGTCTTCCGGAGATGGCCAGTGAAACAGAGGTGCGTCAAAGGGGATGTCCCACATCCGGGTGGGATTGTCAGAATTTCTCACCACAATGGGATATCCTTTTACCACCGCGCACATGGACTGGCTGGTTTTCTCCGTATTTTCCGAGGGAACCGTGGTGACGGAGGGCATGAAAATCCGGTCCACGCCTTTTTTTGCCAGATTCCGCAGATGGCCGTGCACCAGCTTGGCCGGGAAGCATACCGTATCCGAGGTAACGGCGGCCAGGCCGTCCTCGTAGATGGTTCTGGTGCTGAAATCCGACAGTTTCACGGAAAATCCCAGCTCCCTCCAGAAGGTACTCCAGAAGGGCATCATTTCCCAGAAATACAGTACCCGGGGAATTCCGATGGTACAGTGCCGGTCGGGCGAGGTATTTTCCAGGGGATATTCCTGAAACAGCAGCTTTTTGCGGACTTCGAACAGGTTGGGGGTTCTGCCTGCCTCCTGCCGCTTTTCCTTCAGCTGTTTCTGCACCGTCTTATCCCTGGGATCCCCCAGAATTTCTCCCCGCTCGCAGCGGTTGTTGGTGATCCAGGAATTTCCGTTGGAGAAGGACAGAATCGTTCTGCGGCAATGGTTGGCGCAGAAGGGGCAGGGCACGTTGGCTTCCTGCTTCCAGGAGAACTCCTCCAGTCTGTCCAGATCCAGAAAGGTCCGCACCTGGGGCTCCTTCTGATGTTTTTCCCTGGCAATCAGGGCAGCGCCCACCGCTCCCATCAGTCCCGGATAAGGCGCGCGGATCACCTGGCGGCCCGTGTACTCCTCCATGGCCCGCAGCACCGCGTTGTTCTCAAAGGTTCCGCCCTGCACCACGATCCGATCTCCCAGGGAGTCCAGGTTGGAGAGACGGACAACTTTGGTAAATACATTCTCGATGATGGACCGGCACAGGCCCGCCATCAGATCTTCCGCCTTTCTTCCGTTGCGCTGCTCGGTGATGATGCTGCTGTTCATAAATACGGTGCAGCGGCTCCCCAGCTTCGCCGGCTGACGGGAGGAAAAGGCCGCATTGGCGATTTCCTGTACCGGAATCTTCAGGGAATGGGCAAAGTTCTCCAGGAAGGAACCGCAGCCGGAGGAGCAGGCTTCGTTCACCAGGATATTGGTGATAATTCCGTGATCCAGCCAGATGGCTTTCATATCCTGTCCGCCGATGTCCAGCAGGAAGGTGGCGTCCTTCACATATTTCTGAGCGGCCCGGGCGTGGGCCACCGTCTCCACGGTATGGTATTCCGCCTGAAACGCCTTGGCAAACAGCAGCTCTCCGTAACCGGTGGAAGCAGCGGCCTGGATATGGAGCCGGGCTCCTGCCTTCCTGTACTTATCCCGGATGTCCAGCAGCGCCTGTTTCGCCACCAGCAGCGGTTCTCCTTCGTTGGGCGCGTAGAAGGATTCCAGAATATTTTCCTGCTCATCCATCAGCACCAGTTTGGTGGTGGTGCTTCCGGAATCCAGCCCCAGATAAGCCCACACCTCTTCCCCTTTCTGCGGAGCATGGGCCGGCGCCGGTGTTCTGGCGTGACGTTCCTCAAACGCCTTCCGCTCTTCCTCTGACACAAAAAACGGATCCGCTTTCTGCCCTGCGGCTTCAGAAATACGGATATCCCCCTGCTCCAGCTTCGCCAGGAGCTTCGCGCAGGAAGTCTCCTCCCCCTCGTAGGGTATTCCCAACAGAGATACGGCAGCTCCACAGGCTACCATCATCTCCGGGTGCGGGGGAATCAGCACCTCTTCCTCCGAAAGATGGAGACGCTGGGCAAATACCTTCACCAGCGTGGAATTGAAGGTGAGCGGGCCGCCCTCAAAGGCCACCGGCTTCCTGATCTCCAGCCCCTGGGCCAGTCCTCCGATGGTCTGTTTGGCAATGGCGTGAAAGGCCGAAAGCGCCAGATCTGCCCGGGCCACACCCTGATTCAGCAACGGCTGGATATCCGTCTTGGCGTACACGCCGCACCGTCCGGAAATATCGTAGACGCAGCTGCCCTGGGCGGCCAGACTGTCAAACTCCTCCACCGGCACCTTTAAGACGGAAGCAATCTCATCGATAAAAGCCCCGGTTCCGCCGGCACAGCTGCCGTTCATCCGCATGTCCGCCACCTGAAGCGCCCCGGTGTTCGCGTCCTTCCCAAAAAAGATCATCTTCGCGTCCTGGCCGCCCAGCTCAATGGCGCATCCCACATCCCGGTAACGCATTTTCAGGGTCTCCGCATTGGCTGCCACCTCCTGAATGAAAGGAAGCTTCAGCTTCTCGGCCACCGGCCTGGCGCCGGAACCGGTCAGGGCAAAACGGAAAGCCTTTCCGGGAAATTTCCGCATCAGCTGCCGCAGCGCAGTGCCGATGCTGCGGACCTGATCCGCATGGTGGCGCCGGTAATCACTGTAAATCAGACTCTTATTTTCCGGATTTATCACCGCGATCTTCGTGGTGGTACTCCCCACGTCGATCCCCGCCAGCAGGCGACGTCCCCCCATTCGGCTGTTCTCACTGTTCTTCATTCAATCATCTGCCTTTTCTTGTTTTGAAATTTATCTTCTTAATTATATGTGTATCTGGTTAACACTCCATTTTATAACACTTTTCGACACAATTCGCAACAGACAATGTGACGAATTTGTCTATTCTCGTAACCGTTCAGTCTTCCACTGTCCCGGGAGACGTCACGCTTCTTTTGCAGCGGGATCCCGAGGCCTGCGGGCGCCGGGCTGCGGAAAACGCAGCTCGTGTGCATGCTTTTGTTACATAAAAGCTGTCAAACACGGCTCTCTCTGTTTTACCGGAAAAGGCAGCTGCTTTTTCTCTTCTGTGATCTGTACTTTATAAAAATTTCATTTTTGTTCACTTGTATTTTGCATCTCTCTGTTTTATAATCAAAGAAAGCATTATATTTCTCATACAGAAGTTCCTGTC
>DVON01000124.1 GCA_018713585.1 Candidatus Pullilachnospira stercoravium
TTTCATTTTTCATATAACAGCACGCCCTCCTGCTTTACAACCTTTTCAAGGGTATTTTCCTTCGCCCTTTCATCAAAAGACGATTCATAACCCACAACAATGTCTACCGGACGTTTACGAACTCCGCGGAGGGACTTATATGCTTTCTGGGACAGTTCGATTTTGTTCCCGGCATCATCAGGAACAACAACATAAAAGTCATAATCACTGTCCTCATTATAGGTATCTTTAGCAAAGGAACCGAACAGATAGATCCGTTTCGGCATGATAGTCATACAGATTCTGTCTTTAATTGCATTGATCTCATTGTTGATCATCTCGTTCACATCCTTTTAAACAAACTTGCCCGAAATTCTATTTTTTAGTCATATATAGTATACCACAGAAGTGTCTACTTATCTATCTGAAAGAATATTCCGATAGATCACTTGCCCCAACTCCCTTTATGCATACATAAAATTAGGCAGGATGCCATAACACCCTGCCCGCATTTCTGCATATTCGATTCCCGGCAATTACAGTCCCAGTCCATTCACCCATTCCTGGACATCCGCTTCATCAACACCGGACCGGAATCTCATACCTTCCTGCCAGTCTCCCGTTCCTGCCATCTCCGCCAGAAGCTGTCCGCTCTCACCCATTCCAGAAGAAGAGGAAGTTGCGAACGGGATCACTGTCTTGCCTGTGAAGTCATTCGCCTCAACGAATGTATCCACCGGCCATGCCGCGATGCCCCACCAGATCGGGTACTAAACCGGAGGTCATCTTCCTCAGCCTTTGATTTTACTGAGATTAACAGTATACAATAATGTGTTCTCAGTCACTTTGCTTTTCTTTGTCATTCTTAGAAATATACATCTCCACGGTCTTTACAAATGCTTCTGCATGCTCTATCTGAACAGCAGATTCTTCTTTTGAGGCCAGAAAGAAATCACTATAGTCGCATTTCTCCCTGATCCGATATGCGCCATCAATAATTTTATAGATGCCACGGTCAAATTCACCGGTATGGACATAATACTGATTAAAATGAGCAATTACGGAACTATGCTTGGATGCGTCAAAACCATCTAAAATATTCACAGCCCGAATACTGTGAAAGATTGCATAGTAGGAACGATTGATAGCTGCTTTGAACAGTCCGGAACTGTGATTTACCCGGGCCGCTTCCAGATCCTCTTTTGCACGTTCCAACCGATATCAGCACAGTATTTCTTTCTCATGCTGCATAGACCACGACTCCTTCCCGATCCACGTTCTGATAGAACGGGGAAATCGTCTTCCAATCCTGATACTCCTGATATTTTACATCAATGATGGAAAATACCTTCATATACTTCAGTGCAAGATCTGTAGACACATCACTGAGTTTTTCATCGTACTCCCTCAACTGTGCGTCTGTACCATCTACTAAAACCATGATATCCACATCGGAATCTTCCGTCTGGGTTCCTCTGGCGACAGAGCCGTATAAGATTACCGCCTTCAGCAGGTCTCCATACACACCCTGAAGAAGTTCTGCCATTTCCTGTAAAATTTTTCTTAACTTTTCATCCTTGATCATTTCCATATCTGCAGACCTCCTGGATAAATTATTTCAAAATTAAACTTTCCTCTGTCTGTTTTTAGTATACCATACAACCGCCCGTTTATCTATCAGAAAGCAATATTCTGGTTCTGACAGGACATCTTTAGGATATCTTGCGACACCATTCTCATTACATAACAGAAAGCATGACTCCATGAATCATGCCTATTATACTTTGATATTATCTTACAGACCCAGTCCATTCACCCATTCCTGAACATCTGCTTCATCAACACCCGACCGGAACCGCATACCTTCCTGCCAGTCCCCTGTTCCTGCCATCTCAGCCAGAAGCTGCCCGCTCTCGCCCAGATCTGAAGAAGAAGACGTCGCAAAGGGAATCACCGTCTTCCCTGTGAAGTCATTGGCCTCCACGAAGGTATCCACCGTCCATGCCGCGATGCCCCACCAAATCGGATACCCGATAAACACCGTATCATAGGAATCCCAATTATCCACGGTACTGGAAACCAGCTCCACATTCCTCTGATCCTCATTCTCATGTTCCTGAGAAACCCGGCTGTCGCTGTTGGTCCAGTCCAGATCCTCGCTGGTATAGGGTTCCACAGGCTCCAGTTCAAAAAGATCCCCGCCGGTGGCTTCCGCAATGGTATTGGCCACTTCTTCGGTATTGCCGGTGGCGGAATAGTAAACCACCAGCACATTTCCGGATGCTGTACTGTCCGTCCCGGTGGTATCGGCACTGTCCTGCGCTTCCTCCTGACCGGCTGCATCCTCCTGGCCTGCGGCATTTTCCTGATCCTGCCCGGTGGTATCTTCCTGGGTCTGGACGTCCGCCGTCTCCTGGGAAGTATCCCCTGCGCTGTCCTGTCCCGATGTTTCTGATCCACAGCCGGCCAGAAGCCCAGCTGTCATAACTCCCATTAAAATTACAGAAAGAATTTTCTTCATTTTCATTCTTGTCCCTGCTCCTTTCACAGTTCACATTTCCCTTCAGAGATCCCGTTGGGATTGCTCCTTTCTGAAGCCGACAAACATTCAGCGATTTCTCTGAGGGTTATTTCTTTTTCCTGCTGCACTTTCAGTATAACGGACAGGAATCGTTCTGGGAATTTTCTCTTTGTTGCTCAGTATTAACCCGAAGGTAAATTCAGAATCTGGCTTTCCATCGTATGACAGGCCACAGGAAATGTTCCGCCGGATGAAACGATCCGTCATGATCCTCAGTTTATGGAGGCCTTATCCAGCTTCCAGTACCTTTTCAGCTGTTTTTTGTCAAGTTTTTCCACAAACCTCTTTTTATAGATCAGAAATTCCTCCAGATCCATCAGCATATGGTACAGCACCGCCCGGGCCTCAAATTCCTCCCGGGTCTGGGGCAGCTGCTCCTTTTTCATTCTGGCAAAAATCCGGTCCAGTTTTTCCAGCTGCGCTTCCGGGGAATTTACCTCCACCACGTAATCCATCATATGGAGAATATAATAGGCGATGATTTCCGCCTGGCGCGGCATCTGACGGATTTTCTTGCTCTCGGAGTGGAGATTATGCAGAATCCCCAGCTGATTGAGACGCATTTCAAAGTAATCGATGTAGTATACTTCATGGGAACGGAAGGTATTATCCTGATACTCACAGGCCTCCCTGATATATTCCATCAGATCCTGCTCCAGCTGGCGCATTTCGCTCCAGATATCATGCTGCATCTCTTTTCCCGAAAGATATGCAGCAAGCCCGCCCAGAATCATCTGAAGGCGCTTTTCCGTGTCGCGCATACTTTTCACCAGCCCGTTTTTCTGGTGGCTGTAATCATAAAACAGGTTCAGAATCACAGCAATGGTGATCCCAATCAGTACAAGGAGGAATTCATTAAGAAGAAACGCCGTGCTGAAATCTTTTGAAGTAAGGAAATGAATTCCGATGACGGAGTTGACAGAAACGGTTGCCTGCCATCCCAGACTGTGACAGACAGAAATCAGAACAAAAATATAAATTCCATAGGCAATCCATTCGCTTTCCAGGAATCCAATGGTGACTGCTGCCAGAAATACTGACAGCGCAAACGTAATCAGGCGGAACAGGGACAGCTTCAATGTCTCCCATTTCGTAGTGACCAGAGTGAGCAAAGTGATGGTACCCGCCGACGCGGCATTTTCCAGTGCCAGATGCTGGGCGATATAGATCGCTGCGCTGCTCCCCACAGCAATCTTCGCAGCCCGCATCAAAATCTTCTTCCATTCTTTTTTTCTTTTCAACCCGGCCTCCTTTCTTTATTCCCGCGAGCAACGAGCCAAGCGAACATGCTTGCATGTCCATTTGGCGGCGCTGTGTGCCGGTGGCACACGTTTAGCGCCGACCGAAGTGGAACGTAGACCTGCCGCGAAGGTCAAAAACCCCGCAGCTCTGCTGCGCTACAAGTTTGATGCCCCGTAGCTTGCTGCGGGGTTTTTGACTATTGGCCGAATGGCCATAAAGGCATCCCTTCGGGGTTTCTCTGTATCCGGTTGCATGGCCGCCATGTCCTCCGGTTCACTTCTCTGTCAGCATTTCCGCAATAATATTCGCCGGAGTTCTTCCGCTTCAATCGCGCAGATCATTGGCCCGCCCGCGGCATACTGCACGCTTTCATTCATTATAGCAAATGAAAACGTACAAAAAAAGCCGCAGAGAAAAATTCACCCATAATTAACGGCGATTTTTCCTGCGGTTTTCTCCGGTCATATTTTCCGCTCTCAGCGCTTCTTCCACTTCTTCAGAACCATGCTCAGATAATAGCCCAGGAATACAAAAAATCCCATGGCCGCCACATAGTCCAGAATAAACAGAATCACCGGTTCCTCATAGTCAAAGAATACGAAATGCACCTGCATCAGCAGATATCCCGGAATTCCTCTTTTCACAAAGGCATATACGCCGTAGGCGGCCGCTGCCAGGGCAGCCAGACGGGCAATCCAGGTTCTTGCTGCCAAAGGGCGCGCAAACAGCCGGCCGGCCATTCCCACCATGACTCCCCAGTGGATCCCCAGATGCAGGGACATCAGCACAAATCCCCAGTAGGCACAAGTCATATGTACGGTTCTCGCCACCATGCTGAGGCCCCGGATGTTCAGGAACGAAAATACATGGCGGGAGAGGATGATTCCGCTGATCATGGAGCCCAGCATATCGATCAGAATCAGAATAACCAGAATCGTCTGTACCTCCCGTAACGGCGTATACCTGCCCTTGAGCAGATTCCCGGTCCATTTCCGGTTCAGAACGTGATGGGTGATGAAAAGCAGGAACATGACAATCCCGATCCATTCGTGGGCAGCCTCCCCGATCATCTCATAGGGCATGAGAAGCAGCAGTGCCAGCGTCATTAAAATGTCGACTGCGATTTTCATTTTCTGTTTCGCGCGCATAGATACTCTCCTTTTTCCGTGCCTGGCGGCAAAAATGTCTTCTGCCGGCCACAGGCCGTTATTCTTTTCCACTGTAAATTATACTGCCTGCCGGGAAAATGCGGAAGAATCCATTGGTTTTCCAGTATATACGAAAGGGTTGGGGCGAAAAAAGCCCTGGTTTCACAATGAAGCCAGGGCCTCTGCTCCTGAAAGCTTAAAGGTCAAAAGCTTCCTGTTTTCTGCCTTACTGATGAATCTTCATGCTGTGCAGCATTTTCACAAATCCGGGATCGTCGTGGTTTACGATCTCGCTGTGACCCAGATCCAGTTTGGCGATTTCCGCCATATCCTCCTGGCCAAGTTCAAAATCCCAGATATCCATATTCTGCTCCATACGGTTCTTGTGCACGGATTTGGGGATTACCACCACGCCTCTCTGTACGTTCCACCGCAGAGCCACCTGGGCCGCGCTCTTTCCGTATTTCTCACCGATCTTTGTCAGCACCGGATGGGTAAAGATCCCGTGATTTCCCTCCGCGAAGGGGCCCCATGCCTCCGGTACCACGCCGTACTCCTTCATCAGCGCCAGTGCGTTTTCCTGGGCGAAGAAGGGATGCAGCTCCACCTGATCCACTGCCGGAGTCACCTCTACGGTCTCGCAGAAATCCGCCAGACGGGCCGGGTAGAAGTTGCAGACGCCGATGGCACGAAGTTTTCCTTCCTTGTAAGCTTCCTCCATGGCCCGGTACGCGCCGATATAATCTCCCATGGGCTGATGAATCAGATACAGATCCAGATAATCCAGTCCCAGCTTATCCAGGGAAGTCTGGATCGCTTTCTTCGCGGATTCATAATCGGCATCCTGTACCCACAGCTTTGTGGTGATGAACAGTTCCTCGCGGGGAACACCGCATTTTTTAATGGCGGCACCCACGGCAGCCTCATTCATATAGGCGGCAGCCGTATCGATGAGCCGGTAGCCGCTGGCAATGGGCCGTACACTGTCCGCATCCCACGCAGGCAGAAGGATTTTTCTCCGCCTTCATGGCCTCCTCCCAGCGTTTCCGGTCTTTGGTCAGAGACAGCTCATTGTAAAGGTTCATCCAGACGGGAATATCGATTTCCTCCGGACATCCGTCGCAGCAGTACCGGCAGGCAGTGCAGGGGACCGCCAGACGGGACTGATATCCCGCCGCCACATTCATCAGCAGCATCTGCTGCTCCCTGGTGAGCGGCTCCTCCTTCCGGAAGGTTTCCACGTTGTCCCGGATCTGATCCATGGTACTCATACCGCTGAGAATCATGGTGACATTTTCAAGTCCCAGCAGCCACCGGAAGGCCCAGGAGGGAACCGACCATTCCGGGCAGTTCTGTTTCAGCACAGCATCGTATTTTTTCCCCAGGCTGGCCAGTTTTCCGCCTCTGACAGGCTCCATCACCCAGACGGGAAGTCCATGCTCTGTGATAATCTCGTACTGACGTTTCGCGTTCTGCATGGTCCAGTCCAGATAATTCAGCTGAATCTGCACAAATTCAAAGCAGTCTCCTCCCCATTCCAGAAAACGCTGCAGGATCTCCGGTTTTCCATGAGAGGAAAATCCGATATGCCGGATTCTTCCCTTTTCCTTCTGCTCCTTCAGGAAGTCCAGATAATGGCGGTTTTTATCCATATAAGCCCCAATGGTCTCCTCATTGACGCAATGAAGCAGATAAAAATCAATGTAATCCGTATCCAGGCGGCGAAGCTGCTCTTCAAACACCGCCTCAATATCCGGGTTAGCCATCACATAAAATTTGGTGGCCAGATAATAGCTGTTCCGGGGATATTCTTTCAGAGCCTTTCCCAGAAAGGACTCCGATTTTCCGGAATGGTAGACATACGCCGTATCATAGTAATTGATTCCCTGATCCATGGCATAGTCGATGATTTCCTGCGCCTTCTTCTCATCAATTTTCCCCAGTCTGGTGGGAAGGCGCATATTTCCCATTCCCAGTCTGGACAGACTGATATTCTGAAAATCTTTGTAAATCATAGTTCCTCCCATCTGAACCTTACAGGCTCTCATATCATAACTGTTCTGTCTTCCGGTTTTACCTGGCGGATACCGCCATGATTTATTCCCGCCGAGAGTCTTTGACTATTTCAGCGCCGCACCGTCCTTAAACGCATTTCCCACTTTCTCGCCCAGCCGGTAGTAGCCATAATGAACCGTATCGTAGGTAATAGGACTGAATTTCTCCAGGCTCAGCTGGCCGTCGTCTCCCAGCACCCGCTCGTCGATGCTGACGTTTACGATTTTCCCCAGATATTTGGATCCGCCAATCACCTCCAGAAGCTCACACTCCAGAGTCAGCGGTAGCTCATTGATAATGGGCGCGTGGACAAAAGAACTCTCTGTGGTGGTAAATCCGGCTTTCTCCATCTTTCTGTCCTCTTTGTTGGCGGACACAAGCCCCACATAATCACAGGCGACCATATGCTCCACGTCTCCCACGCTAACGGTAAACGCTTTGTTTCTCATGATGTTGTCCGTGGTCTTGTGGCTGGAAAGATCAATCATAATCTCATCCGATCCCACAATACCGCCCCATGCCGCATTCATGGCATTGGCTTTTCCATTCTCATCGTAGGTTCCGATAATCATCACCGGCTGCGGAAACAGAAACGGCTTCGCTCCAAAATTTTTTCTCATGATCTGATTTCCTCCTTACTCTGGCCGAATGGCCATTGAGGGATCCCCTTGGGTCCTCTTCTTTTTCTTCATTATAGGCTTCTGTTTTCTGCCGGTACAGTGCCGATTTCGCAGAGTGGTATAACCTTTACGCATACAGACAGAAAAAACAGCCTGAACGCACACAGCGGACAGGCTGTTTTCTCTGTCTCATAGTAACAATTCGGCCTTCCGGCTTCACGGTCACAAAAGCATGCACACAGGCTGCGATTCCCGCAGCCTGGCGCTGGTATACCTCGGGATCACGCTCCAGGCGAATCCTCTCCCGGCTGACATACCCGGGTTCTCTCTCACTCCAGTACAAATTCTCCTTCCAGCCGTCCGCTGCTGTCCGCGCAGATTCCCACCCGGAACAGTCCCGGCTCCGCCTGATAGCTCATATCTTTTCCGTAAAACCGCAGCATCTCTTCCGTAATGGCAAAGCAGACCTGCTTCGTCTCCCCCGGCTGCAGCCATAATTTCTGCGTCCCCTTCAGTTCCTTCACCGGGCGCACCACGCTGCCGGTCACATCCTGAAGGTAAAGCTGCACCGTCTCAGAACCGGCCCGGTCTCCGGTGTTGGTCACCCGGGCGCTGGCCATGAGGGTTTCTCCCCGCTTCAGCACTGTCCCGTCCAGCTGCACGGGGCCATAACTGGCACTGTGGTAGGAAAGCCCGTAGCCAAAGGGGTACAGCGGCGTGTTGGGGCAGTCCTCGTACCGGGAGAAGAACCGGACGGGCGTATGGCCGTCATAAGGCCGTCCGGTGGAAAAGGCATTGTAATACAGCGGCACCTGACCCAGGCTTCTTGGCATACTCATGGAAAGTCTTCCCTGGGGTTCGCAGATTCCAAACAGCATATCCCGGATGGCACTGCCGCCTTCCGTGCCCGGATACCACACCAGCAGCAATGCGTCTGCCAGTTCTTTCACCTCATCCAGCACCAGCGGCCGGCCGGCAAACAGCACCACAACCACCTTTCTGGCCCGTTTTCTCACCTCCCGCAGCAGCTTCATCTGATCCCCCGGCAGGGAAAGCCGCGTCCGGCTGCCGCCCTCGCCGCCCTGAATCGTATCCTCTCCCAGCGCCAGCACCACCAGGTCCGCTGTCCCGGAAAGCTCCATGGCCTGCTCCCACTGCCGGTTTCTCTCCTCCCGGCTCCAGAGTTTTCTTTCCCCCTGGGCGGCAAGGGCCGGCAGATCGGTATAATCTTCGGGCAAAATGGTTTCACAGCCCTCGCACCAGGCAAATTCCAGTCCTTCCGTCTCAGAAAATGCTTCCCTTATGGTCACCACGGCTTCCCGGTCCCCGTGCAGTGCCCACAGGCCCAGGGCATCTTTCCGGTCTGCAAAGGGGCCGATCAGGGCGATTCTGCCTGTGCGTGCCTCACCGGATTTTCCTCCTGTTGGCGCCAGAGGCAGCAGGCCCTCTTTATTTTCCAGCAGCACTGAGAATTTCACCGCCGCTTCCCGGGCAAGGCTGCGGAAGGATTCCTTCAGAAATACCTGTTTTTCCGCCTCCTCCCGGGCGCCCCGGAAGGGATCCTCAAACAGTCCCAGTCTGTTTTTCAGGCACAGCACTCTCCAGACCGCTGCGTCCAGCTGCTCCTGGCGGATGGTTCCCTCCCGGATCAGTCCCTCCAGCTGGCTTGCATAGCAGTCCGTGCACATATCGATATCCACGCCTGCCTCCATGGCCATCCGGGCTGCCTCCTTTTTGTCCGCCGCCACACCGTGGGCCATCAACTCGGCGATGGCCGCGTAATCGGTGATCAGCACGCCGTCGAAGCCCCATTCTTCCCGCAGCACCTGCCGCATCAGCCAGCAGTTTCCGGTGGCGGGAATACCGTCCACCGTATTGAAGGATGTCATCACCATCTCACAGCCGGCCTCCACGCCCGCCCGGTAGGAGGGCAGATACTCCTGCCGCAGTCTCCGCTCGGACATATCCACCGTATTGTAATCCCGGCCTCCTTCCGCCGCCCCGTAGGCCGCAAAATGCTTCACGCAGGAAGCCATTCCCCTGCAGGCGCCTTCCTGAGAGAGGCCCTCCTGAAATCCTTCCACCATGGCCTTTACATATTCCGTGTTCAGGAAAGGATCCTCCCCGGTAGATTCCAGGCAGCGTCCCCAGCGGGCATCCCGCACCAGATCTCCCATGGGGGAAAATGTCACATGAACGCCCGCCGCCACACTTTCTTCCGAGGTGGCACGGCAGAGGCGTTTCAAAAGCTCCGGCTCAAAGGAGCATCCCAGCGCCAGGGGAATCGGGTAAACGGTGCGGAACCCATAAATAATATCCGCCATAAACAGCAGCGGGATCTTTGTCCTGCTCTGTCTCAGATACGCCTCCTGTACCCGGCGGATCTGTGCGGCCCCTGTCACATTCAGAGTGCTGCCCACATTGCGGAGAATCTCCTCCGATATGCCAAGATCTTCCCTGACACCCAGCTCCTGTCCCCGGGCGTTCAGCATATTGCCCGGCACCTGTATAAGCTGCCCGATTTTCTCCGTCAGGGTCATGGATTCCAATAGTGTTCTCAGTTTCTGTTCTTCCATTTCTGCCTCCTGTCTGCTCATTTGGCGATGTGAATACGGTTGTCCTGCCGCCATCGCCTGTTGTATTCTGTTATCCGTATCTTATCACAAGGCACCGTTATTTGACAGCCAAAATACTCTTTTACAAAAAACTCTTCGAAATCCATTTCCAGAAAAATGAATTCCGAAGAGCAATTTCTGTTATACAGAAGAGACCGGCTCCCGCCGGTCTCTCCCCTTGCCATATGAATTTTTCCATTAGTTTCCCGTAGGATTTCTATCGCTTACGCCGCGAAGTTTCCCGTATACAGCTGATAATATTTCCCTTTCGCCGCAATCAGTTCATCGTGGGTACCCCGCTCGATAATGCGTCCCTGTTCCATAACCATGATGCAGTCGGCATTTTTTACGGTGGACAGCCGGTGGGCAATGACAAAGGTGGTTCTTCCCTTCATCAGCGCGTCCATGCCGTCCTGTACCAGTTTCTCGGTACGGGTATCGATGGAGGAGGTGGCCTCATCCAGAATCAGCGCCGGGGGATCTGCCACGGCGGCCCGGGCGATGGCCAGCAGCTGCCGCTGTCCCTGGCTTAAGTTGGCTCCGTCTCCGGTGAGCATGGTGTTGTAGCCATCCGGCAGACGGCGGATAAATCCATCGGCGTTGGCCAGTCTGGCCGCCTTGATGCACTCCTCATCGGTGGCATCCAGCTTTCCGTATCGGATATTGTCCATGACCGTTCCGGTGAACAGGTGGGTATCCTGCAGCACCATTCCCAGGGACCGGCGCAGATCCGGCTTCTTGATCTTGTTGATATTGATACCGTCGTAGCGGATTTTTCCGTCGGCGATATCATAGAACCGGTTGATCAGATTGGTGATGGTGGTCTTTCCGGCACCGGTGGCGCCTACGAAAGCGATCTTCTGCCCCGGCTTTGCCCACAGGCTGATATTGTGCAGAACAATCTTGTCGTCCGTATAGCCAAAGTCCACATCATCGAAGACCACACCGCCCTCCTGTTTCGTATAGGTGACGGTTCCTTCCGCCTTGTGGGGATGTTTCCATGCCCACAGGTTGGTACGGGTATCCGACTCGGTGAGATTGCCGTTTTCGTCCTCTTTGGCGTTTACCAGTTCCACATAACCCTCGTCCTTTTCCGGCTCCTGATCCATCAGATCGAACACACGCTGGGCGCCTGCCGCGGCGTTGACCACGAAGTTGATCTGCTGGCTCACCTGGGTGATGGGGTTGGTAAAGCTCTTGTTCAGTCCCACGAAGGTTACGATGGTTCCGATGGTGACTCCCGCCAGCTGATTGATTCCCAGGATGGCTCCCACAATGGCCACCAGCGCGTAGCTGATCCATCCGATGTTGGCGTTGACAGGCATCAGCAGGTTGGCGTAGGTATTGGCCTTGTTGGTGCTGTCTCTCAGCTGCTCATTTACCTTTCGGAAATCCTCCATAGCTTCCTGCTCATGGCAGAATACTTTTACCACTTTCTGGCCATCCAGCATTTCCTCGATAAATCCGTCCACCGCGCCCAGATCAATCTGCTGGCGGATGTAATACTTTCCGGACAGTCTGGAAAATCTGGAGGTGACAAACAGCATCACGAATGCGGTCAGGATGGAAATCACCGTCAGGGCCGGACTGAGAATCAGCATGGTCACCAGGGTTGCCGCCATGGTAATCACCGAGTTGATAATCTGCGGAATACTCTGGCTCAGCAGCTGCCGCAGGGTATCCACATCGTTGGTGTACACGGACATGATGTCGCCGTGGGCATGGGTGTCGAAATATTTGATGGGCAGCGCCTCCATCCGTGCAAACAGATCGTCTCTCAGATGGCGCATGGTACCCTGACTCACATTGACCATGATCCGGTTATAGGTGAACGCGGTGATCACACCCACCGCCATAACACAAGCCAGCTGCACCAGATCTTTTGCCAGGCCGCCAAAATCCCTGGAGCCATTGGCCAGCATGGGGGTGATATAATCGTCCACCAGTGTCTGGGGAAATGTGGCTCCCACCACCGTGGCTATGGCAGTGATGAGAATACAGACAACCACCAGCAAAAATAAGTATTTGTAATAATGAAGCATGTATCGGATGACCCGGCTGATCAGCTTTGTGGCTGTATTCACCTCGGGCCGTGACTTTTTATTGCTCATAGATAAACCTCCTTTTAAGCCGGCTGATCAAAGTCTCCGCCGCCCTCCTGCTGTGAAGTATAAATTTCCTGATAAATGGCGTTGGACTTCAGCAGATTGTCATGGGTGTCAAAGGCGTCGATTTTTCCGTCGTCCAGCACCAGAATTCTGTCGGCAGACTGCACGCTGGAAATACGCTGGGCGATGATGATCTTGGTGGTTCCGGGAATCTGTTTCGCAAACGCCGCCCGGATACTGGCGTCCGTGGCGGTATCAACGGCGCTGGTGGAGTCGTCCAGGATCAACACCTTCGGCTTTTTCAGAAGCGCCCGGGCAATACACAGCCTCTGCTTCTGACCTCCGGAAACATTGGCGCCGCCCCGCTCGATCCGGGAATTGTATTTGTCAGGCATCCGCTCAATAAATTCATCGGCGCAGGCTGCCTTGCAGGCTTCGATACATTCCTCGTCGGTAGCGTCCGGATTTCCCCAGCGCAGATTGTCCAGGATGCTTCCGGAAAACAGGGTGTTTTTCTGCAGTACCACGGAAACCTGATTTCTCAGCACCTCCGTGTCATATTTCCGGACATCCACGCCGCCCACACAGACGGATCCTTCATCCACATCGTACAGACGGCAGATCAGATTCACCAGACTGCTCTTTCCGGAACCGGTACCGCCGATGACGCCGATGGTTTCTCCGCTCTTGATATGAAGATCGATGTCTGACAGGGAATTCTTCCCGCTTCCGTGTTTGTAGGAGAAATTCACATGATTGAAGTCAATGCTTCCATCCGGAACCTCCATCACCGGCTGCTTGGGATCTGTCAGGTCGGCTTTCTCATCCAGCACCTCGCTGATACGGCGGACGCTGGCCAGTGACATGCTGATCATAACCACAACCATGGAGAGCATCATCAGACTCATCAGCAGAGACATAATGTAGCTGAACAGGCTGGTCAGATCACCGGTAGTCAGGGAACCGCCCACAATAAACTGCGCGCCGAACCAGGATACGGAGATAATACAGAAGTAAACCGCCACCATCATGGCCGGGTTGTTGAAAGCAAGAAGACCTTCCGCTTTCACGGACAGATCGTACAGCATTTTGGAGGCTTTGGAAAATTTCACATTTTCATAATCCTCCCGGACGAAAGCCTTCACCACACGGATGGCTGTGACGTTCTCCTGGACGCTGGCATTCAGGTCATCGTACCTGCGGAATACCTGTTTGAAGATTTTCAGAGTAACCACCATAATGGAGCCGATCACAACCACCAGAAATACCACGGCGATCAGGAACATGCTGCTTAACCGCGGGCTGATGATCAGGCACATGGCAAAGCTGAAAATCAGGTTCAGCGGGGCCCGGACCGCCACACGGATAATCATCATAAATGCATTCTGCACGTTGGTGATATCGGTGGTCATACGGGTCACCAGACCGGGAACGCTGAATTTGTCAATGTTTGAAAAAGAAAATGTCTGGATATTGGCGTAAATACCCTCCCTCAGATTGGCCGCCAGTCCGGAAGAAGCGCCGGCGGCGTTTTTCCCTGCCAGAGCTCCGAAAGCCAGACTCAGAAATGCCATGACCACCATCAGAGCGCCGTAACGGTAAACCACCGGAAGATTGCCTGCCTCCAGTCCCCGGTCGATAATAATGGCCGTGATGAAGGGCATCAGAATTTCCATAATCACTTCCAGGGCGGTAAAGCCAATACACAGAAAGGTGTTTCGCTTATACTGTTTCAGCTGTTGTAAAACTTTTCTCACGACTCAGATACCTCCTGTCTGTTCTCATTTCTTTGTGCTCCGTCCGGGCCAGCTGCGCCAGAAGCTTCTGCTCCAGCATACAAAGCTGCTCCCATTCCCGCCTGTCGAGGGCGCCGCAGATTTCCTTTTCCGCCTGGAGAGCTTTCTGCAGAAACTGTTCTTTTTCAGCGTTCAGCTTTTCCGTGGGAAGCACTTTCTTTTTCCGGATATCCTCCGGATTTTCCTGAAAACAGAGATAACCTTCTATTCTCAGTTTTTTTATCAATACGGACAGTGTTGATTTTGATACGCCTATCTCACGGCAGAGCTCCGTCAGGTACGTTCCCTCCGGATGATGCCGCAGAATATAGACCAGAAAATAAACCTGAATTCCACTGATGTTCCTGTCCTTCAAATTTAGTTCCAGCTGCTCCGTCAGGTTCAGACTGATCTTTCTCATCAGATAAAGCTGTCTCTCTGTTCTGAAATCCTCTTCCATCCCACCTGACACCTCCCTTTCTGATTCCGGCAGCGGCCAGACCGGAGGACCGGCTGCTGCGGTTTTTGTTCTTTATGGAACGATTCAGGTTCAAACAGTTCGTTCTCTTACCTTCTGTCCGTTAGAAATTGTATCTCACATTTCGGTAAATGTGAAATTCAAAATCATTATTATCTATAAAAAACTTTTATAGATTATTCTCATTATTCTTGCGGGGATGGAAGAAACACCGTATAATCAGATAAGAAAGCCTGCCATTTTCCATTTTAGACAGGAAAAAACGAAAGAAAGGATTGGTTCTGTTATGAATACCATTCAGCTGGAATGTTTTCTCGCGGTGGCGGAGCATCTGAATTTTTCCAAAGCTTCTCAGGCACTGAAGCTGACGCAGCCGGCTGTCAGCCATCAGATCCAGACGCTGGAGGAGGAGCTGGGGGTGAAACTTTTTATCCGCACCAGCCGGAATGTGGAACTGACCCAGGAGGGAATCCTGTTTATGCCGGATGCCGACCTGATCCTGAAAACTGCCCTGTCCGCCAGAGAGCGGCTGGGAAAGCACGAGCATTTTATTCCCTTTGATCTGGGATGCCACAACCATCTGGAGCTGAACCTGCTGCCGCCCATTCTGAAGAAGCTGGCGGAGGAATTTCCCCTTCTGCGGCCTTCCATGCATCTGGTGCCATTTCCTTCCCTGCTGGGCAGGGTGGAAAACAGTCAGCTTCTGGCGGCTCTGGGCACAAAAGAGGAGCAGAAAAAGTCTTCGCTTTCCTTTCGAAAACTCTGTTCTGCCCCTATTGCCTGTATCTGTTCTCCGGATCATCCGCTGGCCGCATATCCGTCTCTTGTCCGCAGCCAGCTTACGGGAAATTTTATTGCCTGCTCGCCCCGGCAGATTCCAGACTCTGTATTCACGGAACACAGCCAGATCCTGATCCATTTGCCGCCGGAAAACCGGTATCTCACCGACAGCATCGAAAGCGCCCTGACTATGGCGAAGGCCCGATTCGGATATACCCTGTATCCGGATATCCCCTCGGCCCGGGAGCCGGGACTTTGCTATATTCCGGTCACCGATCTTCCGAAGGTTTCTTTTGGCGTGTATTTCCGGCATAACCATGACCATCCCGTCCTGAAGCGCTTTATCTCGCTGATGCCGCAGATGCTCAGGGACGGGTGAGATATTTGCTCAGGCGCTGCCGGACACACTCCTGGATCTGCAAGGCGGTGTGTCTGGCTTTTTTCCTGTCTATCCCAACAGTTTTTGCCACCTCTAAAATGTCTTCTATTCCGGGATTTCTTCCATTTCCATGAACCGTTGTAGCATGTTCTCCTCCCAGAGAGTTACTGTACGTAAGATCATATGCAGGAGAAAGTGTCCAGCGATCCTCTTCCTCTTTGTATAGAAAGGTGAAATTTTGGGAATGATCATCCCTGTTATGTGCAAATACATTAAAGCACATAAGTCGGAACATTTTCTCAATTTCTTCATAGCTTTTGGTAAGTTCAAGAGTAAGTTTCATGAGAATCTCATAATCCAGATTGGGGATTCGATGTGATGTTTCCAGGATAGCGGCCACTGACAGCATATGTACCCGTTCCACAGTACCATCCGAAAGCTTTCTCCTGTCATATCGCTTTGTGCCGAAATACCCGGAACATCTTGCGGAGGGAAACAATCTGGTTTCGGTCATTTCTATTCCGCACTCCCTGGCACAGACAGAATACTCATACTCCTGCCTCCCGATATCCTCCCTGTCAGCTGGAGATGGGAATTTTATAATCCAGTCCTCTCCCTTTATTTTGGTCAGTATTTTAGGTCTTGCACCTCCGGAAGATCCTCCAAGGCGGAAAAGCTCATCAAGATTCTCCACGGTATCA
>DVON01000125.1 GCA_018713585.1 Candidatus Pullilachnospira stercoravium
TACATGCGACCAAACATTTACAGAACAATATAAAGTAGATTTAAACTATCTCCATAAAATTTTAAGCCTTGAACCACAAATCAACGATGAGTTATCTGCTCTAAAACAAATAAACAAATCATTAACCTCTCTTTCCGATAAATTTATCTAAGCACGCCAAAAAGCCCTTAGCCATGAGTTTCATACCCACAGCTAAGGGCTTTCTAATATGGATTTATTTGTTGCACAACCACCTGTCAATTATTCTCTAACCCTAAAACCACTGGATTACAAGAATAATGGCTCTTATGCAACTGTTATCAATTTGTTATCAAAAGACTTTTGAAAGTGCCGCAAACCCGCATAAACACTGGGTTTTTACGACGCTCCAACTTTACTCAAACTCAATCGTCCCCGGCGGCTTACTCGTCAGATCATACATCACTCGGTTAACCCCTCTGACCTCATTGATAATCCTGCTCATAACCTTACTGAGCACCTCATACGGAATCTCCGCCGCCTCTGCCGTCATAAAGTCCACCGTATTCACAGCCCGCAGCGCAACCGCGTAATCATAGGTTCTCTCATCCCCCATTACGCCCACGCTTCTCATATTCGTCAGCGCCGCGAAATACTGTCCGACCGTTTTGTCCAGTCCCGCATTTGCGATTTCTTCCCGGTAAATCGCGTCCGCGTCCTGCACGATCTTCACTTTCTCGGCGGTAACCTCGCCGATAATCCGGATTCCCAGTCCCGGGCCCGGGAAGGGCTGGCGGTATACCAGGTACTCGGGAATTCCCATCTCCAGACCGGCCTTGCGGACCTCGTCTTTAAACAGATCGCGGAGCGGCTCGATGATCTCCTTGAAATCCACATAGTCCGGCAGGCCGCCCACATTGTGATGGGATTTGATCACCGCGGACTCGCCGCCCAGACCGCTCTCCACCACATCAGGGTAAATGGTTCCCTGTACCAGGAAATCCACGGCGCCGATCTTCTTGGCCTCTTCCTCAAACACACGGATGAATTCTTCGCCGATGATCTTCCGCTTCTGCTCCGGCTCCTCCACGCCTTTCAGCTTACTGTAGAACCGCTCCTGGGCGTTCACACGGATAAAATTCAGATCGTACGGGCCATCCGGGCCGAATACGGCCTCCACCTCGTCGCCTTCGTTCTTCCTGAGAAGGCCATGATCCACAAACACACAGGTCAGCTGCTTTCCGATAGCCTTGGACAGCATAACCGCCGCCACGGAAGAATCCACGCCGCCGGACAATGCGCACAGCACCTTTCCGTCGCCTACTTTTTCGCGGATGGCTTTCACGGAATTTTCCACGAAAGCGTCCATCTTCCAGTCGCCGGCGCATCCGCACACATTTTTCACGAAGTTGTTGATCATCTTCGTTCCCTCTGCCGTGTGCAGCACCTCCGGATGGAACTGAATGGCGTACAGCTTCTCCGCCTTATTTTCCGCCGCGGCCACCGGACAGTCCGCCGTGTGAGCGGAAATCTCAAATCCCGGAGCCGTCCTGGCAATATAATCGAAATGGCTCATCCAGCAGATCGTAGGCGTGGAGACATCCGCGAAAATCTTCGAAGAAGTCTTGTCGATGATCACCTCTGTCTTTCCGTACTCTCTCACATCTGCCTTCTTCACCTCTCCGCCCAGCACGTGCATCATAAGCTGCGCGCCGTAGCAGAGGCCCAGCACCGGAATCCCCAGTTTAAACAACTCGTCCGTATAGGTGGGGGAATCCGGCAGATAACAGCTGTTGGGACCGCCGGTAAGGATAATTCCCTTGGGATTCATCTCTTTGATCCTGCTGATATCTGTTTTGTAAGAATAAATCTCACAGTAAACATTACATTCTCTGACCCGGCGGGCCACCAGCTGGTTGTACTGGCCGCCAAAGTCAAGAACGATCACTAATTCATTCTTCAAGCTTATCCTCCTGTAACATACGGTTCCCCCTCAAAACCACAGGGATCTGACCGTTTTTTATGCTTTCATTATAGTGGAACCACCGGGGTTTTACAAGTATTTCTTCTTTGCAGGCAATTCTTACCGGCATTTCTCCTGCCAGTATTCCAGAAGCCGCTGCCTGGTATTCAGGGAAGGGTCGTCCAGCACCGCCTCCAGAAGGATCTGCAGAATGTCTCCCATCCGCGGCCCCGGCTGCACGCCGCAGGCGATCAGGTCTTTCCCCGTGACCGCCAGTGTTTTCATGGATACACATTGCCCTTTTTCCGAAATTTCCCGGAAAATCCGTTCCACGCCGTAGATGCGGGCCAGTTTTTCCGCTCTGCGGTATTCACTCTGGGCCAACGTGTCCGCCCGCTGGACTTTCAGAAGCATGGGGAACAGATCCTCCCCCACCTGGCAGACGGCCCGGCGCACCGCCCGGGGCTCCGGCTGTACCCGGTAATCGTGCCACTGAACCAGGCGGGTAACCTTCCGGATGGTGTCATTGTCAAATTTCAGGCGGCGGAGAATTTTTTCCGCCGTCATACGGCTGATTTCCCCGTGTCCCTTAAAATGATCCCGGCCCGTTTCATCGGTGGTCCTGGCCTGGGGTTTTCCCATGTCATGCAGCAGCATGGTCAGGCGCAGCACCTTATCCCGCTCCACCTGCTCCAGGGCCCAGACCGTATGCTCGCCCACGCTTCCCCGGTGATGAGGCGTATTCTGGGGCGTGTCCATCATCCGGTCAAATTCCGGCAGAATCACCTTCGTGATTCCCAGCTGCCACATGAGGGCCATCATTTCCGGCCGGTCAGATACCAGCAGCTTCACCAGCTCTGTCTGAATCCGCTCCGCGCTGATTTTCTTCAGCGTGGGGGCCAGTTCGCGGATGGCGTCCTCCGTCTCCGGATCAATGGCGAATCCCAGCTGGGCCGCAAACCGCACCGCCCGCAAAATCCGCAGGGCGTCCTCCCCGAACCGTTTCCGGGGATCTCCCACGCAGCGGATCACATGCCGCTGCAGGTCCTGCATTCCGCCAAACCGGTCGATCAGCCCTTCCCGGGGGCTGTACGCCATGGCGTTGATGGTGAAATCCCGCCGCATCAGATCCTCCGTCAGACTGGAGGTGAATTCCACCTGCTTCGGATGCCTCCCGTCCTCATACTCTCCGTCAATCCGGTAGGTGGTCACCTCATACCCGTTCCCTCCGGTCAGCACCGTCACCGTGCCGTGCTTCAGGCCGGTATCCACTGTCCGGGGAAATAAGACTTTCACCTGCCAGGGATCCGCCGATGTGGTAATATCCCAGTCATCCGGCGTCCGCCCCAGAATGGAATCCCGCACACAGCCGCCCACAGCATAGGCTTCGTATCCGTTGGCCTCCAGCACATCGATAATCATAATCACGCCT
>DVON01000126.1 GCA_018713585.1 Candidatus Pullilachnospira stercoravium
GTTACATTGATATTATAGTAAAAATGGAAACAGCATACAAGGCGCAGGAAGGAAAATACGGAAATATTAAAGAAAATGTAAGCTTTTACGGCAGGGATAAAAGAGAAAAGAAAGAGAAAAAATACTTGACAGAACGGATTGTGTGTGCTAACTTATACGAGTATGGAAAAGAAAGAAGAGTATCCACTCTCACCTTAGCACGATGTAAGTGACTAGCGGTTAATAAAGCAGCGTTTCCGGAGATGTCCGGGCGCAGTTTGCGGTGATTTTATGTGGATAGTCTGTCTATCCACTTTTTTTGTGCACAGGCACAAGGCGAAGGTATTTTATGATGGAGGTGTACGACAATTAGCGAGTTAATGATTAACGAGCAGATCAGGGACAGAGAAGTACGTCTGATCGGCCAGAATGGGGAACAGTTGGGAATCATGTCTGCAAGGGATGCTTACAAGCATGCGCAGGAGGCGGGTCTGGACCTGGTTAAGATTGCCCCGACAGCGAAACCGCCGGTCTGCAAGATCATCGATTACGGAAAGTATAAGTATGAGCAGGCCAGAAAAGAGAAGGAAGCAAAGAAAAAACAGAAAATCATCGAGATTAAGGAGGTTCGTCTTTCTCCCAATATCGATACCAACGATCTGAACACCAAGGTGGGAGCCGCCCGGAAGTTTATTTCCAAAGGAAACAAAGTGAAGGTGACCCTGCGGTTCAGAGGAAGAGAGATGGCTCATATGAACAGCAGCAGATACATCCTGGATGATTTTGCCAAAGAGCTGTCCGATATCGCGGTGGTGGAGAAGGCGCCGAAAGTGGAAGGCAGAAGCATGACCATGTTTTTAACTGAAAAACGTTAAAAATAGAAGTTTGATTTAAGGAGGAATAGAAGATGCCCAAGATTAAAACAAGCAGAGCGGCAGCAAAACGCTTCAAAAAAACAGGAACTGGTAAGGTTGTAAGAAGTAAAGCCTATAAACGCCATATCTTAACAAAGAAATCCCAGAAGAGAAAGAGAAATCTGAGAAAAGCAACAATCATGGATCAGACCAACGTTAAGAACATGAAGAAGATTTTACCGTATTTATAAGAGAGTATCGGTCGAAGGAGGAAAATAAGAGATGGCAAGAATTAAAGGCGGATTAAACGCAAAGAAAAAACATAACAGAGTTCTGAAGCTGGCAAAGGGCTACAGAGGAGCAAGATCCAAACAGTACAGAGTTGCAAAACAGTCTGTAATGCGTGCTCTGACCAGCGCATATGCCGGAAGAAAGCAGAGAAAACGCCAGTTCAGACAGCTGTGGATCGCGAGAATCAATGCCGCAGCCAGAATGAACGGTCTGTCCTACAGCAAGTTCATGTATGGACTGAAGCTGGCAGGCGTTGAGCTGAACAGAAAAGTTCTGGCAGACATGGCAATCAACGATGCGGAAGGCTTTGCAACACTGGCAGAGCTGGCAAAATCCAAACTGGCATAAGAAGATTACCCAGAAGAATCCGGTTACTGCGTATGCGATGACCGGGTTCTTTTTTCGTGGCCCTTCTGTTCTCTGCCGTTTTCTTTTCATCATCTATCGGGGCCGCTCATATGATTTACAAAGATCTGTGGGAGGCGCAGGGCGGTGAAACATCAAAAAACGATCTGGGAGAAGGTTTCCATGGCGGTGGCAGGCATATTTCTGGCAGCGCTGGCTCTCGGGGGCGGCGGACAGATCCGCCGGGAGGATATCCGGGCGTCCGCGCCGGCCGGTCTGGAAAAACCCATGATTGCGCTGACCTTTGACGACGGGCCCAGCAGATATTCGGAGGCGCTGCTGGACGGCCTGAAGGAACGGAAAGTGCAGGCGACATTTTTCCTTCTGGGCGTCAACATGGAAGGCAACGAGGAGATTGTGAAGCGGATGGAAGAGGAAGGGCATTTGCTGGGAAACCATACCTATCACCATGTGCAGCTGAACAAAGTGAGCGGCCGGGAAGCGGCCAGTGAGATTCTGACCACCAATAACCGGATTTTCGAAGCGGCAGGAGAATATCCCATCTATATCCGCCCGCCTTACGGCGAGTGGAACGAAACGCTGGAGGACCAGGTGGATATGATTCCCGTGTTCTGGAGTGTGGACTCTCTGGACTGGAAGCTTCAGGATGCCGGGGCCATCCGGAAACATGTGCTGGAGACCGTGGAGGAAGGGGATATTATCCTGATGCACGACGGATATGAGGCCTCGGTGGAAGCGGCGCTGGGGATTGTGGATCAGCTGCTTAAGGAAGGGTATCAGTTTGTCACCGCCGACCGGATGGTGATGGACTGAAGACGCAGGAGAGAGAACAATGGATTTATTTGATTATATGAAGGAAACCACGCTGGAGAAGGAATCTCCGCTGGCTTCCAGAATGAGACCCGCCACACTGGACGAGGTGGTGGGGCAGGAGCATATTATCGGGAAAGACAAGCTGCTTTACCGGGCCATTAAGGCGGATAAGCTGGGCTCCGTGATTTTTTACGGCCCTCCGGGAACGGGAAAAACCACGCTGGCCCGGGTGATCGCAAATACCACCAGCGCGGAATTTACACAGCTGAACGCCACCACCGCGGGGAAAAAAGATATGGAGGATGTGGTGAAAGCCGCCAAGGACCGGCTGGGGATGTTCGGAAAACGGACGATTCTGTTTGTGGACGAGATTCACCGGTTCAACAAAGGACAGCAGGACTATCTCCTTCCCTTTGTGGAGGACGGAACCCTGGTGCTGATCGGCGCCACCACGGAGAACCCGTATTTTGAGGTGAACGGCGCCCTGATTTCCCGGTCTATTATTTTTGAATTGAAGCCGCTGGAAAAGGAGGATATTAAGAAACTGCTTCTCCGGGCGGTGACGGATACGAAAAAAGGCCTGGGAAGTTATCAGGCGGTTCTGGAGGAGGAGGCGCTGGAATTTCTGGCGGATATTTCCGGAGGAGATGCCAGAGCGGCGCTGAATGCTCTGGAACTGGGGGTGCTGACCACTGCCAGAGGCGGCGACGGAAAGATTCATATTGATCTGGAAACTGCTTCGGAATGTATTCAGAAAAGAGTGGTGCGCTACGACAAGACCGGCGATCAGCACTATGATACCATCACCGCGTTTATCAAAAGCATGCGGGGATCGGATCCGGACGCGGCCATTTATTATCTGGCGAAAATGCTGTATGCCGGCGAAGATATTCGGTTTATTTCCAGGAGAATCATGATCTGCGCGGCGGAGGATGTGGGAATGGCTGATCCGCAGGCGCTGGTGGTGGCCTCCGCGGCCGCCCAGGCGGTGGAGAGGATCGGCATGCCGGAAGCGCAGATTATACTGGCCGAGGCGGTGGCCTATGTGGCCTGTGCCCCCAAAAGCAATGCCTCCTATATGGCTTTGAATGAAGCTATGGAATCGGTGCGCCAGAAGAAAACCACCGTGCCGCCCCATCTGCAGGACGCCCATTACAAGGGAGCCGCGAAGCTGGGGCACGGGCTGGGATATAAATACGCCCACGATTATCCCAACCATTATGTGGACCAGCAGTACCTTCCGGCGGAGCTGGAGGGAGAACGCTTCTACCATCCCACGGAGAATCGATATGAGCGGCAGGTGAGAGAATATTTTCGGAAGATTGGCAAAGACTGCTGAGGCGCTCAGGAGAGAACGCTCATGAGATAGGCGTAGATTTCCGGACTTTTTTTGGACCAGTTGCCGCAGAAAGTCCGGGCAATCTCTTCCGTGGGAACCGTCAGCTCCAGAGTGATCAGCGGGGTCTTTTTTTCCATTACCTGACAGCGGACCAGATATTCCTGCTCCGGGGTGCGGTAATAGTCGGCCCGAAGCGCGTGTTCATTTTTCAGGTCGTACTTCCGCTCCTTCAGGTACTGCTCAATTTCCCCGCGGATCTGATCCGACAGGTTTTTTCCAAAATAGGAAAGGGTCTCCTTTCCGGTTTCCGTCATCATATAGCAGGTGCTGTTGCCCTGCTTTTTTTTCTGGATCAGCCTGCTGTCCAGCAGTTCGTTGATGGTCTGCTGCACGTGGAAATACGTGGTGTAGTCGTTGTCCAGAAAAAAGCTGGTGATCTGTGTGTTGGAGAGGGGGAAATCCACCCGCTCCAGCATATAGAGAACGATCATTTTATACAGTGTGGATGTCTTTTCAATCATGAGTGACCTCCTTGTATCGGGCGGGACAGTACATTCCCTGCCATACGCCCTGTATCTTCATCTGATGATGAAGGTCGTTGAGTACGGTACGTTTGGCGCTGCTCCAGAGCGGAGCGATCAGAAGATCCCGGGGACCGTCACCGGTCAGCCGGTGAATGACGATATCCGGACGAAGCCGGGTGAGACAGGCAATGACCAGGCGGATATATTCCTCCTGGGAGAGAACCTGAAAGTTTCCCGCCAGATAATCTTTTGCCAGATCCGTCCCCTTCAGCACATGCAGCAGCTGCAGCTTGATTCCCTGGATGGGAAATTTGTTGAGATATTCCATGGTTTCCAGAACCGCCCGGGTATCCTCGCCGGGGAGCCCCAGAATGGTGTGGACAATACAGTCCAGATTTCTCCGGTGAAGCTGCGCTGCGGCCTCTTCAAAACAGGAAAGCGGATACCCTCTGCGGATGTAGGCCGCGGTTTTTTCGTGTATGGTCTGCAGCCCCAGTTCCACCCAGACCGGTTTGCGGCGGTTCAGCTCTTCCAGCAGTTCCAGAACGTCAGGTCCCAGACAGTCGGGCCGGGTGCCGATGGACAGGGCGGCCACCGCCGGATGGGAGAGGGCTTCGGTGAAAATTTCCCGCAGATAATCCACGGGAGCGTAGGTATTGGTGTACGCCTGGAAATAGGCAATAAACTTATTGACAGGACGCTTCTGCCGGATCGACGCAATCTGCTGTTCGATCTGTCCGGTGATGGAGATGCTGCTGCTGGCGGCAAAATCTCCCGATCCGCCGGCACTGCAGAAAATACATCCCCCACTCCCCAGTGTCCCGTCCCTGTTGGGGCAGCTCATGCCTCCATTCAGCGCGATTTTATAAACCTTTTCTCCAAAGCACTCCCGGAGCATATAATCCAGCGAGTGATAAGGCTTGCCCAGCCAATCCATGCAACTCCACCTTTTCGTAATTTTTCCTGATATACCCTTTATCATAGCATTGCGCTGATGGGATTGCAAGGGATTTGAAAAAGCAAAAAAAGAGCTTCCCGGAAGGAACGGAAAAATCCGGTTCCTTTCCGGAAAGCTCTTCAGAAAACTTAACGCGCCAGGGTTTTTACCTGTTCCAGCGCTTTTTTTACCGGCGGCAGCGACAGCAGGATAACCGTGATCGCGCCCTCTGCCAGCAGATAACTGTAATTGTAGATAATCGGATAGGCGAAAGCCAGTGCCTGGGGGAAGTTGTCCGGCATGTAATCCATCCAGTAAAGATATCCGCCCAGTACATGGAAGACACCCCGCAGGAAAACGCCCAGGATATAGCCCTTTACCAGTCCGTTGCGGGATTTTGCAAAAAATCCGGCCGCGCCCAGAGCGGCGAAAGCCAGGAAGTAATCGCAGCATACCTGGAAAAGAGACAGCACATAGGGCTCCTGAAGAAACTGCAGAATACCGTAGGTAAAGCCCACCAGTATTCCTGTTTTGGGGCCGTACCAGTAAGCCGGCAGTACGATGAACAGCATACTGAACAGGGTAATGGATCCGCCGAAAGGCATGGGGAATACCTTCAGATAAGAAGTGACAAAGCCCAGCGCAATGGCCATGGCACAGAAAGCCAGCTGTTTGGCTCCCATCTGTTTTCTGCCGGATACCTTTCCGGCGATGAAAACGGCTGCCAAAAATAGAATAACCGCGGCAACGATGCTGACCGCGTAGCCGGCGGTGGTGAGACCGCCTTCCGCATTGACGAGAAACTGCATAAAAAAATCCTCCTTTTTTGGTTAAACTTGTGACCTGCGTGCGCCGTATCCGGCACGCTGCCGCAGAGAAATCCCCGTCCCCGGTGCCTGCCCTGTCATGTAACCGGGTGCGGTCTGCGGCAAAAAAAGCAGAAAAAAAGGAAGACAAAATAGGTATCTTCCCGGAAAATCATCGAGAAATCCCTGCGTTGGCATTATCCAAATCAGGTACCAGGGTCGAAGCCGTACTTCCTCTCAGCCATAAAAGCTCCCCTTTTCTTGCTTCTTTAGTTCTGGGAAAATATATCACATACACGGCGGTGTGTCAAGTCGGCCCCAAGAAGGAGGAGAAAGCCCGGCATTTTCGCCGATGGATTGCCCGGGGCGGACAACTGTCTGCGGACGGAAAGAACCCCGTTATTTCTGGGGAAAACCAGAAAAAAGAGCTTGCTTTTCTAGAGTGGTGTGATAAAATGATAGAGAAACATTTATACTGTGCAGTGATAAACTGCCGCTGTACAGACAGGCGAAAAAATCCGGCAGCAAACAGAAAAATACAGGGGTAGAAGGAGCGAATCATGAGCAAAAAAATACATACAGAAGCGGTGGATCAGTTATTTGAAGCAATTCTGAGTCTGAAAAACAAGGAGGAGTGTTATATCTTCTTTGAGGATGTGTGTACAATCAATGAGCTTTTGTCCTTATCACAGCGCTTTGAAGTGGCGCGCATGCTGAGAGAGAAGAAAACCTATCTTGAGATTTCCGAAAAGACAGGCGC
>DVON01000127.1 GCA_018713585.1 Candidatus Pullilachnospira stercoravium
CTGATCCCGGGGGAAGGAACCTATGAATGTAACGGTATGCAGGCGGTTGCATATGCCCGTATCCGGAAGGTGGGAAATGCCGATTACCAGAGGACGGAGCGGCAGAGGGAGGTTCTGATGAAGCTGCTGGACAAGGTGAAGACCATGAGCCTTGAGGATATCGACCGTCTGGCAAATGAGCTGCTTCCCATGCTGACCCACAATATTCCGGAAAGCGAGTTCTGGGGACTTCTGGCCAAGGCGCCGGAGCTTCTGGGCTACACCATTGTACAGGACCGGGTGCCCTATGATGGCCTGTTCCAGAGCGTCAACGGCAACCTGGTGCCGGAGTGGGAAGAGACGATACAGCGGCTGAAGAGTACCATTTACGGAGAAGATATAGTGGATGAAGAAGGTAATGTGATCACACCGGAGCCTACCGGGGAAACGGATGCGGTGGACAGCACGGACGCCTCGGGTGACGGAACCGCGGATGCGGCGGAGACGGACGGTACCGCTGCCGATGAGGAACCACTGGCTGAAAGTGTGGAATCCCAGGGAGTTCTGGAAGCGCAGACAGGCAGTGATGACGGGGAAACCAGTCAGACGCTTCGGGAAGAACAGGCCCAGGTGATTCTGGATTCTCTGCAGCCGGAGAAGAAAGCCGCTGTGGTGGCGGATAATGTGCCTTCGAAAGATACGGCAGGGGAAACGGAAGAAACACAGGAGAAGCAGGAAGGAATCACCAATCCCTATGTGAGCGATGTGTTTATCCTGCATGTGCCGGACGCTCCCCAGGCAAGCGGAGAAGGACTGATCAACGGTTCCTATGAATGGGAACTTCCCAGATACACAGGAGAAATTCTTCAGACAGAGTAAATGAAACCGGGCGTCTGCCCGGAAGCAGGAACTGCCGGAAAAGTGGAAAAGAGGCGGAAAGAAATCGCTTTTTGTGGATTTCTTTCCGCCTCTTTTATAAATGGCAGGAAGTGCGATGCCCGGTTCCGGTAATTATCCGAGAATCTGAGCCAGATCCTGCCCGGGTGTAGTGATAGGGTGAATCTGATAGTTCTCTGTCAGGTAGCGTGCCACATTGGGAGAGAGGAAGGCCGGAAGCGTGGGCCCCAGGTAGATATTTTTCATACCCAGATGCAGCAGTGTCAGCAGAATACAAACCGCTTTCTGCTCGTACCAAGACAGCACCAGCGTCAGAGGCAGCTCATTGAGACCGCAGTCAAAGGCTTCGGCCAGCGCCGCGGCCACCCGGATGGCGCTGTAGGCATCGTTGCACTGTCCCATGTCCATCAGCCGGGGCAGCCCGCCGATGGTTCCCAGATCCAGATCGTTGAACCGGTATTTGCCGCAGGCCAGCGTCAGAATCAGGGAGTCCGCCGGGGCCTGTTTTACAAATTCCGTATAGTAATTTCTTCCGGCTTTCGCTCCGTCACAGCCGCCCACCAGGAAGAAATGGCGGATCTGGCCCGCTCTCACGGCTTCCACCACCTGACCGGCCGCCGCCAGCACCGTACCGTGAGCGAAACCTGTGGTGACGGTATTTCCGCCGTTGATGCCCGTGCGGTGCTGATTCTCAGCATAGCCGCCCAGCTGCAGCGCCTTTTCAATCACCGGCGTGAAATCCTTGTCTTTGCCGATGTGCACCAGCCCCGGATAAGACACCACCTCTGTGGTAAATACCCGGTCCGCGTAGGAGGGGCGTACCGGCATCAGGCAGTTGGTGGTAAACAGTACGGGGGCCGGAAGCTGGTCGAATTCCTTCTGCTGATTCTGCCAGGCAGTTCCGAAGTTTCCTTTCAGATGGGGATACTTTTTCAGCTCCGGATACGCGTGGGCCGGCAACATTTCCCCGTGGGTATAGACATTGACGCCCTTTCCGGCGGTCTGCTCCAGCAGCAGCTTCAGGTCATAGAGGTCATGGCCGGAAATTACAATAAACGGCCCCTTTTCGATGGTAAGGGAAACTTCGGTGGGAGAAGGCGTTCCCAGCACCTGTGTGTTGGCCCGGTCCAGAAGCTCCATACAGCGAAGATTGATCTCCCCGGTTTTCAGAACCAGCGGCAGCAGCTGTTCCATTCCATAATCCTCGCCCACAGCCGCCAGGCCTTCATAGAAGAAATGGCAGACGGCCTCATCGGTGAAGCCCAGCACTTTCGCGTGCCATGCGTAGGCCGCCATGCCCTTCAGACCGAAAAGAATCAGAGATTTCAGGGAGCGGATATCTTCATTGTCCGTCCACAGCTTTTCCAGGTCATAATCCCCGTTGTGGCCACAGGGATTCTGGCACAGGGCACAGTCCGGGGCCAGCGCATTTTTCGCCTCATGAACCCGCCGGATCCAGTCCCGGAGCGTGTCGTCATCGAAATTGACGTTGGTGAGGGTGGCAAACAGGCCGCCCATCATCAGTTCGTCGGTTTCCTCGGTGGGGCTGTTCTGCTCCACCGCTCTGGCCAGGCCGATCAGAGCCCCCACCAGCTCATCCTGGAGCCGGGCGGTGGTGGATTTTTTGCCGCATACTCCTGTATTTTTCGTACAGCCGGTACATCCGGCTGTCTGTTCACACTGAAAACAAAACATTTGGTTTTCCATGGTAACTCTCCTTTTGTGGTTGATTTCCGCAGACGGCAGGCCATCAGACCGGCGGTTTGCGGATCTGCTCCTACTATACGGCAGCCGGGAAGAGAAGTATGTTGTTATTACAACAAAATGAGAAAAGATCCCTCCGCAGCTTTTCCTGCGTTGCGGCAGCATATACCGCTGCTGCGAAACAGAGAAATAAAAACAACAAAAAACAAAATAGAAATCGTTGTTTTATGTTGATTTGGTTGGGAAATACCGCTATAATTATTACATAAAACAACACAAACTTTCACAGGAGGAATAAGATTATGCAGACCGAGCAGGAAATCAAAGAGTTAATGTGCGACATCGGAAGACGGGTATACAACCGGGGTATGGTAGCGGCCAACGACGGAAATTTTTCCGTAAAGCTCAATGAGGAAGAGATCCTCTGCACCCCCACCGGCGTTTCCAAAGGCTTTATGACGCCGGAGTATATCTGCAAGGTAAACCGGAAAGGCGAGGTGCTGGAAGCCAATGGAAGCTTCCGCCCTTCTTCGGAGATCCGCATGCATCTGAGAGTTTACGACAAAAGACCGGATGTGGGCGCTGTGGTTCACGCGCATCCCTCCTTTGCCACCAGCTTTGCCATTGCCGGGATTCCGCTGAAGCAGCCGATTATGCCGGAGGCAGTGATTGCGCTGGGCGAGGTTCCCATCGCGGAGTACGGAACGCCTTCCACCGACGAGATTCCGGACCGTCTGGAGAAGTATCTACCCTACTATGACGCGGTGCTTCTGGAAAGCCACGGTGCTCTTACCTGGTCCTCGGATCTTCTGGCGGCTTACATGAAGATGGAGTCCCTGGAATTTTACGCGGAGCTTCTGTACAAAGCCACCATGCTGGGAGGCGCGAAGGAGTTTGACCAGGAACAGGTGACAAAGCTGTACGAGATCCGCAGAAAAATGGGTCTCACCGGCAGACATCCGGCAGATTTCGTGGGACAGCAGATTCCGGGAAGCGAGCAGACGGGAACGGCCCGGAATATCATGGATGAGCTGGCAGACAAGGTTGCCGAGAAGGTTCTGGCAAAACTGAACGCTCAGAAATAAGCCGTTTGGAAACCGCAGAGAGAATGAGTCGGAGCTTATGATTCCGGCGGAAATATCATCGGGAGGGGCAGATATTTGCTGGCATTGGAAAGAAAAAACAGGATTCTTGAAAAACTGCAGGAGGAAGGCCGGGTGGTGGTCAGCCAGCTGAGCGGACAGTTCGGGGTTTCGGAGGAGACCATCCGCCGTGATCTGGAAAAGCTGGAGACGGAAGGATTTGCCACAAAGAGCTATGGAGGAGCCGTTCTCAGGGAAGATGGCGCCGCGGATGCCCCCTTTGGCATCCGGAAAAAGAAAAATGTGGCCCAGAAGCGGGCAATTGCCCGTCTGGCATCTCAGTTGGTGCAGGATGGAGACCGGATCATGCTGGATGCCAGCAGCACGGCCACCTATATTGCCCGGGCGCTGAAAGGAAAAAAACGTCTCACGGTGATCACCAACTCTGTGGAAATTCTGGCAGAGCTGGCGGATACGTCCGGATGGACGGTGATTTCCACCGGCGGCGTCCTGGAGGAAGGCTATCTGGCCCTTCTGGGGCCGGGAGCGGAGACGGCCTTCGGCAATTTTTGGGCAGATAAGGCGATTTTTTCCTGTAAAGCGTTGGATAAAACCCAGGGCATCATGGATGCCCGGGAAACCTTCGCACATGTGAAGCAGGTGATGACGGCATCAGCCCGGGAGAGCATTCTGGCGGTGGATCAAACCAAATTTGACCGGAAGGCCTTTGCCAGGATTACAGGAATCCGGAATCTGACCACGGTAATCACTGACGAAGAGCCCTCCGGGGACTGGCAGAGAATTTTCAGTCAAAAAGATATCCGGTGTATGTATCCGGAAGCTGCTTTAAAGGCGGCGGTACCGGAAATTCACGGAAATAAGTAACGAAAATCCGGAGGATCCGCCAGATATTTTCTGAAAAATCAACAAATCCGGGAAAAACGGAAGACAGGGAATTGACTTTTAATGACTGCGGCGGTAAAATGCATACCATAAAAACAAGGGAGTTACAGATGGCTGTAGCTCCCTTGTTTTATATAACCGATGGCACAAGGGTGTGTATTTCCGCAGTCTGGCGGCAGAAATACACACCCTTTTCCAGTGGAAGCGGCAGTGCGGCACAGAGCTGCCGGCCGGAGGTTGGATGAGGAGGAATGAAAAATGTATTCGGCAACAGATGTTATTTGGGTACTCGTGGCGGCAATTCTGGTGTTCTTTATGCAGGCGGGCTTTGCCCTGTGTGAGGCAGGACTGACCCGGGCAAAGAATACGGGAAATATTCTGATGAAAAATATGATGGATTTCTGTATCGGAACGCCCTGTTACTGGCTGGTGGGCTTTGGACTGATGTTTGCGGGGACGGGCCCCCTGGTGGGCGGTCTGGATCCGCTGATCCGCGGAACTTATGATTTCGGGACGCTTCCCACCTGGTGCTATGCGATTTTTCAGACGGTGTTCTGTGCCACAGCGGCAACGATTGTGTCCGGTTCCATGGCGGAGAGGACGAATTTTAAAGCTTACTGTATTTACAGCGCGGCCATCAGCCTGGTGGTTTATCCGATTTCCGGTCACTGGATCTGGGGCGGCGGCTGGCTGGCATCCCTGAATTTCCATGATTTTGCCGGATCCTCCTGCGTGCATATGGTGGGCGGACTGGTGGCATGCCTGGGCGCGGCGCTTCTGGGACCCCGTATCGGAAAGTATGATAAGGATGGAAAGGCCAAAGCAATTCCCGGACACAATATGACGGCCTGCGCGCTCGGGGTATTTATTCTGTGGTTCTGCTGGTTTGGATTTAACGGCGGCTCCACAGTGGCCATGAGTACGGACGCGGATATGGAGCTGGCTTCTCTGGTAATGTTCAACACCAATATGGCGGCGGCGGTGGCCACCTGCGCGGCAATGATTTTTACCTGGATCCGCTATGGCAAACCGGACGTTTCCATGACCTTCAATGCGGCGCTGGCTGGTCTGGTGGCCATCACGGCGGGCTGCGACTGCGTGACGCCGGTGGGTGCTTTCTTCATTGGCGCGGTTGCGGGAATTCTGGTGGTGCTGTCTGTGGAGTTTTTTGACAACATCGCAAAGATTGACGATCCTGTGGGAGCGGTTTCGGTACATATGGTGAATGGTATGTGGGGAACCATCGCTGTGGGCCTGTTCAGCAACGGAGGAGACGGCGTGGCCGCCGGTCTCTTTTACGGAGGCGGCCTGTCCCAGCTGGGTATTCAGCTTCTGGGAATCGTCACGGTGGCCGCATACGTTCTTGTGGTGATGTTCATTATTTTCAAGCTGATTGACAAAACCGTGGGCCTCCGGGTTCCGGCGGAGGTGGAGATCGACGGACTGGATGTGCACGAGCATGGCCTGGTATCGGCCTACGCGGGCTTTGCCATTTCCGAAGTGGCCAACCCTGCCATGGAAGTAAATGAAAATACCGATCTGGGAGAGGCGGATATTTCCAAAGCCACCGACCGGCAGGTTGACGCGGCGGTGAAGGTGGTGAAAACAGAGACCGCAGGAGCTGTCCGGGATACGGGTATGTACAAGGTGAGCATCATCTGCCGCCTTTCCAGATTTGACGCGCTCAAGAGCAGCCTGAACCGCCTGGGAGTTACCGGAATTACGATGACCCAGGTGATGGGGTGCGGTATCCAGAACGGAGCCAGCGAGAAATACCGGGGCGTGGAAATGGACGCCAATCTGCTTCCGAAGATCAAGGCGGAGGTTGTGGTCAGCAAGATCCCTGTGGACGCGGTGATCGATGCCGCGAAAAAGGCGCTGTATACCGGCCATATCGGCGACGGAAAAATTTTCGTCTACCAGGTGGCGCGGGTGGTAAAGGTGAGGACCGGCGAGGAAGATTATGCCGCTCTTCAGGATGTGGAATAGGGGTCTACCTGCGTTCCTTCCCGGGAGTGATTCCCTTGTATTTTTTATAGATCTTGATAAAATAGCTGAGATCATTGAAGCCGCAGCTGTAGGCAGCCTCCGTGACGGAAACGCCCGAGGAGGCCAGCAGCCGGGCGGCATGTTCCACCCGGAGATAATTCAGATAGTCTACAGGTGTTCGGTGGGTCATTTCCCGGAAAAACCTGCAGAAATACCGGGGAGACATATGTACGGCCGCCGCCAGCTCATCCAGCGTCAGCGGGGCCGTGTAATTGTCTTCCATAAAATCAAGAACGGCTTTCAGCTGGGCAGATTTTCTGGAATCTCTTCTGGTGCGGGAGGATTCTTCCGCGTACAGATGCTTCGCGAACACTTCCCCGAAAAAATGGTACAATTCTCCGAACACGTTCATCTCATATCCCAGGGGCCGCTGTTCCATGGCCTCAAACACATTTCCCGCTATCTGGCAGAGGTCGCCCTCCCCGGCCCGGGGTGAAAAAAACCGCTGCACAAAAACCGCATGATCCGCCACCCGCTGCAGATGCGCGCGGCAGCGGGGATTCTGAGAAAGAAATGGATTCAGGTCGAAAACAATACACTGATAGATACAGGCCCCGGGAACTCCGGCATGAAGGGAGCCTCCGGTGATAAATGCCAGTTCCCCCGGACGGACAGTGAAGTCGGAACCATCGATGGTCATATGGAGGATACCCTCCAGCACTCTCACAATCTCATATTCCATATGCCAGTGATAGTCCATCACATACCTGGGATGGCTGCTGTCAATGTGATAAAGCTCAAAAGGAAAGTCAAAGGTTCCCCTCTGTTTGTTCTCATTATAAAAATGATTCTGCATAAATGGCACACCTCTGTACAAATAGTGAATATATTACTGTTTTTGGCTATTATAACACGAGAAAAAAGAAAAAAACAGGAGTATAATTACGAAAAAGAATGTTTGGGAGGTAATTGTTATGGCAGAAAGCAGATTAATCGGGGGATATCCGGTCATCGGTATCCGTCCCACCATCGACGGGCGCCGGGGGGCGCTGGATGTGCGCGGATCTCTGGAAGAGCAGACCATGAACATGGCAAAATCCGCCGCGAAACTGTTTGAGGAAAACCTGAAATATTCCAACGGCGAACCGGTGAAGGTTGTGATCGCCGACACCACCATCGGCCGGGTGGGAGAGTCCGCCGCCTGCGCGGAAAAATTCCGCCGGGAAGGCGTGGATATCACCCTGACCGTGACACCCTGCTGGTGCTATGGATCGGAGACCATGGACATGGATCCCCAGACCATCAAAGCCGTTTGGGGCTTCAACGGAACGGAGCGTCCGGGCGCCGTATATCTGGCATCTGTGCTGGCAACCCATGCGCAGAAGGGACTGCCGGCTTTCGGCATTTACGGCCATGACGTCTGCGAGGCGGACGACACATCGATTCCGGAGGATGTGAGAGAAAAACTGCTGCGCTTCGGCCGTGCGGCTGTGGCTGCGGCTTCCATGAGAGGAAAATCCTACCTGCAGATCGGTTCCGTCACAATGGGAATCGGCGGTTCCATCATTGATTCCGATTTCATCGAGTCTTATCTGGGCATGCGGGTGGAGTCCGTGGATGAGGTGGAGATCATCCGCCGGATGAGCGAGGAAATTTACGACAAAGCAGAGTACGAGAAGGCGCTGGCCTGGGCAAAAGAAACCTGCAAGATCGGCTTCGATAAGAATCCGGAGTGGCTTCAGGACTCCGATGAGAAAAAACAGGAACAGTTTGAATTTGTGGTGAAGATGGCGGTGATCATCAAGGATCTGATGAACGGCAACAAGAATTTCCCGGAGAAATTCTCCGAGGAGGCCATCGGACACAATGCCATCGCCGCGGGCTTCCAGGGACAGCGGCAGTGGACCGATTTCTATCCCAACGGCGACTTCGCGGAGGCTGTGCTGAACACCTCCTTTGACTGGAACGGAGCCAGAGAGCCCTACATCCTGGCCACCGAGAACGATGTGCTCAACGGTCTGGGTATGCTGTTTATGAAACTTCTCACCAACCGGGCGCAGATCTTTGCCGACGTTCGTACTTACTGGAGCCCGGAGGCCGTAAAGAAAGCCACCGGCTATGAGCTGGAAGGAAAAGCAAAGGAAGCAGGCGGATTTATCCATCTGATCAACTCCGGAGCGGCCTGCCTGGACGCCTGCGGCGAAGTGAAGGATGAGAACGGCAATCCGGTGATGAAGCAGTGGTGGGAGATGACCGAAGCGGATCAGAAGGCCGTTATGGACGCTACCACCTGGAACCCGGCGGACAACGGATACTTCCGGGGCGGCGGATTTTCTTCCCGTTTCCTGACGAGAGCCGAGATGCCTGTGACTATGATCCGTCTGAATCTGGTGAAAGGCCTGGGACCGGTTCTTCAGATTGCCGAGGGCTGGACCGTGAAACTTCCGGAGGAAGTGGCCGACAAGATCTGGAAACGCACCGATTACACCTGGCCCTGCACCTATTTCGCGCCCAGATGCACCGGAGAGGGAGCCTTCAGGACTGCCTATGACGTGATGAACAACTGGGGCGCGAACCACGGAGCCATTTCCTACGGCCATATCGGCGCGGATCTGATTACCCTGTGCTCCATGCTGCGGATTCCGGTGTGCATGCACAACGTACCCGAGGAGGATATCTTCCGCCCGGCCGCCTGGAATGCCTTTGGAATGGATAAAGAAGGGGCAGACTACAGAGCCTGCAAGAATTACGGGCCGCTGTATAAATAATGTATAAATAATTGACCGGTTCCGCTTCCTGTTTTTCTTTGCTTATGCTATAATTTTTTTGAAAATAAATGACAGGAAAACAATTTCTCTCAGGGAGTCCTCTTCAGGAAATTCTTTATGGCCGTCTGGCCGGAGAGAGGAAAGGAGCCGGAAATGATTCTGAGACGTGGTATTTTTCTGGGAGTAATTATGATCGCGGGTTCGATTCAGGCGATATGCGGAGGTTATGGACCGGAAGCGGCGCGGTTTGTGTGGATCTGGTGGATTACTCTGCTGGTGGGAA
>DVON01000128.1 GCA_018713585.1 Candidatus Pullilachnospira stercoravium
GTTGCCAAATGGATGAATCATCATCTATGGGGCAATGGCTCCTTTTTGGCGTGGACAAGCTTCAGGGTACCGCTTATAATAAAAAAGAAGAAACAGTTTGGCCTTCTGGCTTTGCTGTTATAAAAAACAACAATAGTGACACACAGGCAACGGTCATCACGATCAACCAGAACCGGACAGGGGGGAACCAAATGAAGAAAAAAATTATTGCCATCAGCAGAGAGTTTGGCAGCGGAGGCAGATCCATTGGGAAAATGGTGGCACAGCGGCTGGGCTTTCGGTTTTTTGATAAGGAACTGGTAAAGGAAGTGGCAGCGCGGACGGGAATCAGCGAAGCGGTTGTGGAAGAACAGGGAGAGTATACCGGTACGAGAAACTGGTTGTCTTATCTGATGTCATTTTCCGGGGGCCCAAAGGTGCGCAACGGTATGCGTCTCAATGACTTCGTGTGGGTGATGCAGAGCAAAATCATCCGTGATCTGGCGGAGCAGGAGCCGTGTGTGATTGTAGGACGGGGAGCGGATTTTATCCTCAGAGACAGGAAAGACTGCCTGAGGGTGCTGATTCACGCATCGTTGGAATTTCGGGAAGAGCGGGTGGTCCGCCAGTACGGAGAACGGGAAGTGTCCGCTGAGGAGCGTATTTTGGATAAAGACCGGAGAAGGAGGCTGTTTTATAAAAAATATACAGGAAGGGACTGGGGGATGGCGGAAAATTACCATATAACCCTGGACAGCGGAGAACTGGGCCTGGAAACCTGTGCCGGGATTATTGCGGGCCTGGCAGGAGAGGGATGAGTTTCTTTAGTCCGGTATTTTCCTTTTTCCCCTCTCATACAATGAAGGGAAGGAAGGAGGGATCGGATGGTTTCCGTAAGCCTGTGCATGATCGTGCGGGACGAGGAACAGGTGCTGTCCAGATGTCTGGACAGTGTCCGGGAAGCAGTGGATGAGATTGTCATTGTGGATACGGGATCCCTGGACCGGACGAAGGAGATCGCCTGGAAGTATACGGACAGGGTATTTGATTTCGTATGGCGGGATGATTTTTCCGCAGCCAGAAATTACGCCTTTTCCAGGGCCTCGAAAGAATACTGTATGTGGCTGGACGCGGATGACGTGCTTACTCCGGCGAATGTGGGAAAGCTGCTCCGGCTGAAGGAAAATCTGCAGCCGGAGGTGGACATGGTGATGATGCCCTATATCACGGCCTTCGATCCAGACGGGAGTCCCGCCTTTTCCTACTTTCGGGAAAGGATCGTAAAGAACAGTCTGCAGTTCCGGTTTCAGGGGCGGGTGCATGAGGCGATTCCCCGTTCCGGCTATGTGATCTTTGCGGACATTCCGGTGGAGCACAGGAAGGAAAAGGCACAGGATGGCGGCCGGAATCTGAGAATTTACCGGCAGATGCGGGCGGCGGGAGAACCCATGGACGGCCGGAGCCTGTATTACTATGGCCGGGAACTGCTGACCCATGGGGAATATGAGGAGGGAATCGGGATTCTGCGGGATTTCCTGAACCGTTCGGACGGATGGGTGGAAAATAAGATTGACGCCACCCGGCAGTTGGCCCGCTGTTTCTATGGACTGGGAAAAGAGGAGGAAGCGCTGGAGGCGCTGCTGGCCGGACTGAAATATGATGCGCCGCGGGGCGAAACCTGCTGCGATCTGGGCAGGCATTTTCTGGACCGGGGAAAATACCGGCAGGCAGCCTACTGGTACCGGCAGGCCCTGGAAGCGGAGAAAATGATGGACACAGGGGCGTTTGTGCAGGAGGAATGTTACGGATTTCTTCCGGCCATTTCCCTGTGCGTCTGCTATGACCGGATGGGGATGCGCAAGGAAGCGGAATATTATAATGAGCTGGCCGGGAAATACCGGCCCCAGTCGCCGTATTATCTGCAGAATAAGGAATATTTTGAGAGAGAAGGGTAAGCGGCGGAGAAAGATATAAAATGCAAAAAGCAGAAAACGGATGAAGGCATTGTGGCCGTCATCCGTTTTCTGCTTTTTTCGGGTTCATTATAATCATCTGGAAAATTATTCAGTTCAAAAACAGTATGTGAAAGGAATTCTGTTTTCATATTTTGCGGTATGGCAGAAGAGGTTCCCGGCGTGCTGAGAAAAAACTGACAAATAAGTTGCGCGCGCTACTATTCTGCGCTATAGTATTACCCGTTGAAAAATCGGAAGGAGCGAGATGTATAATGAACGACAGTTTTTCCGACATGTCCCGCGCGGTTTCCATCTTTGACCGGCTCATGAAAATGTATTATGACCGTGGGCTGTCAGAATTTGAAATCGGCTGGGGGCAGCAGTTTTATGTGGAATACCTTTTTGAGCATCCGGGAGCTTCCGCCCAGGAGATGGCGGAGCATTTCCGGGTGGACAAGGCGACGCTGACGAAGGTGATAAAAAAGCTTGCCCAGGTGGGCTATATCCGTGTGGTCGGCGATCAGCAGGACAGACGCGTCAGGCACCTGTATCTGACGGAAAAGGCTGTTCCGGCGGCCAGACAAATCAAAAAAATCCACGGAGATTTTTTCGATACCTACAGCGCCGGGATTGCCAGGGAGGAAATGGAGCAGACCGAACGGGTACTGATGCGGATGGCGGACAATATTCATCAGAAGGTATGGCACAGAATGGAGGAACAAAATGGGAAATAGAGAAAAAGTACAGCAGATTACCGGCAGCAGGAGAACCATGATTTTTATCTGCCTGATTGTCTCAGGCATTGCCTCTTCCACCTTATCCACGGCTATGACAACGGCCCTCCCCAATGTGGTGGAATATTTCGGGGTCAGCAC
>DVON01000129.1 GCA_018713585.1 Candidatus Pullilachnospira stercoravium
GTTTGAGCCTGTATGGTACGGGCACGTGTTTGTGTTTCAAGATATTCACGCTCCTCAGCACTGAGGTTGATAACGATTGATTTTCTTCCCATAGATAGGATACCTCCACCATTTGATGTATGTATTCGATCATGGCCGGAATATAAAGTCCAGTTATTTAAAAAATACTATACTAGTTGTTTGTGCCTTGGGATCATAATCTATACTGGTTGCATAAATATCTGTAATCTTCTGATAAAATCTCCTTTCAGACAGTCGAATCTCACGGATTCTTTGCAGCTGTTCTTCGAAATAGTCTTTTGTTAGTACAGTTCCGAAGTTTTTTAGTCGTTCATCATCCATAGCATAGCCTTTTATCGTGAATTCTTCTATAATTCCATTCGCCCATTTTCGAAACTGAACTGCTCTCGGAGAATCAACCTTATTTCCTACAGCAATAATCGCTTTTAAGTTATAATGATTTGTATTATAGCTTTTCCCATCTGAAGCAGTTATTCGAAATTTTCGAATAACTGAATCCTCATCTAATTCTCCATCAGCAAATATCTTTTTCAAGTGATAATTAATCGTATGAGTTTCCACATTGTAAAGGAGTCCCATCATTTTCTGAGTCAGCCAAACATTTTCATCAAAATATATAGCATTAACATCACTTTCTCCTGTAGCAGTAATAAATGTCAAATACTCTGCTGCCGAAGAGCGCACTATAGATATTTCTTTTTTCTTTTTCATATTCTTCACCTTTAAATTCAATAGTTTTTTACCATTACGAATTTTTTCCTTGAAATACTGCCGTTTTACTCTTCCTTACTTCTGTATTTTTTTCTTCCATCCTGTTTGTATTTCCTTACCCATCATTCACCCTCCCCTCAGCAGCCTTGCCGCCTCGATCGTCTCCTGTTCTGCCTTACAGTTATGTTCCGCGCAGTCATGATACGTGGTCAGATTCTCCACGATCACCACGCCCTCTCCCGGAACCCGGATGGCGCGGATTCCATCCAGGGCAGTGCCGGGCAGCGCAATGCCGCCGCACATCTCCTCCAGATACGGTTCAGCGGCCGGAATAAATCTTCGCAGGCAACATCAAAAAAATTCATACGCTTCCTTTCTCTTCACCCTCAAAGGTACATTTGGGCAGATACTGCACCGCGATCCTGTTCTCCGGCTTCACATCCACCAGGTACAGCACCGCCAGAAACAGCCACTCCAGCGGCTTCATCAGCAGATAAATGGCGTCCGCCGCATAAGGCGACCGGATACATCTGGCGATGGGGAATCCATATCTGTCATAAAATCCGCGGATTCTGCCGTGGAGGCGGGGCGCGCGTTCCTCCAGTACCTGTTCAAAGGCGTTGGCAATGCACAGCTGCCGGTTCACAATCACCGTATGGCCGTGGCGCACACCCCTGCGAAGAGGTTTTACCAGCCGCCGGTGCCCTCCTGCCGCCACCGTGCAGAGATAATGTTCGTCATAGTAAATGTTCTGGGGAGCTTCCCTGAGGGACAGGCGCCAGTCGCTGGTTTCCGTCCAGGCCCGGATGGCGTTGTCCGGCCTCTGGCCAAAGAGAATCAGAATACAGATCAGTACCCCCAGAAGGGGCCACATCAGAAGAAATGCCGCGGCCGGCCACCGGGAGGAATTCAGAAGCTTCCGGTTGAGCCGATCCAGCCATGGTTTTTCAAAGCCGCGGATCTCCTCCGGCTGCACCGATTTCCATTCCTTTACCTTTCTGCGGATCACCTTTATGCCGATGAGAATACCGTTGGCCGGCAGCAGACAGAGATAGACCATCACCAGATCCGGCTGAAACACCTGCACAATCCAGAGGATACTTTCCGCCATTCCCAGATACATGGCCGCCATGGCGCAGACCGGAATCAGAGGCGGCATTTTGGAAAGTCTCCCAAAGGACAGAACCAGATAGCCGGCCAACCCTGCCGCCGCCAGCATCCCCACCGTAAGGAATCCCTGAGTCCATATGGGGGTATGCAGCTGCCGGTTGCTAAGCTGCCTGGTCCAGTCGGCGATGGTGATATTAGCAATGGGCAGCGCCAGCAGGGAATAGAGGATTCCCACCACCAGCGTGATGCCTTCAAATAATCTCCCCTTTCCAAGAAGCAGCGGGCTGCGGTTTTCACAGAACAGAAAAATAATATTCGCAGCCGTCAGCACCAGGGGATAGACAAAGACCACCCCCATAAGCACGCCTCCCGGCAGTACTTCCGGTCCGCTGGAAGTCAGGCCGAAAAGGGGCCCCGCCACAATTCCCAGCAGTATGGCTGCCGCCACTGACAGTGCCACACTGTGTTTTACCCATGTTTCCATCTCTGCCTCCTTCTCCCGCTTCATCGGACATCTGACCGCGGGCCGAAACCTGCGATGCCGATACCGGTATCAATTCCTTTGTCTCGCTTTCGCTCATTATATCACGCCGCCAGATAAAAGTACAGCAGAGTACAAACATTTGTTCTTTTCTGTCCATGAAAATCGCCGGCATAAACTTATTTTCTTTTTACGTCCCTCTTTCCCCACCTCTGCCCTGTCGCTCCAACCGGCATTTGCCGCGGCATGGCAGCACCGGAAAAATCCCTTCGCTTTTCCGTCGTATCTAGAATTCTTCTGTAGAATTTTCCAGTGTTTCTCCATAGAATTTTCATATTTACCCTAATTTTGCTTCATGATATAATAAAATTCATTCTACATGGATCAGGCAGAAGGGTCTCCGCGAATCTCAAAAACGGATCCGGCGGATAACAACAGGAGGAATACGCAATGCCAAATATCAACAGTGACAGGCTCTGGAAGCATCTGCGCCAGCTGGCCGGAATCGGAAAAAATCAGGACGGCAGCATCACCCGGTTTCCTTTTACTCCTCAGGACCGTCAGGCGGAACTGCTGATTCTTTCTTTTATGGAGGAGGCAGGCCTGGATGCCGGGCGGGACGCGGCCGGAAATCTTATCGGACGCTGGATTCCCGAAGGGCTTCCCGCCATCAGCACGACGGAAGCTTCCCCTGACGCGCTTTCATCTCCCGTCATCGCCGGTTCCCATTACGATACTGTCCTTGAAGGAGGCGCCTTCGACGGATGCCTGGGGCTTCTGGGAGCCATCGAGGCGGTTCAGACGCTGCGGGAAAACGGCTTTACGCCCTCCTGTCCCATCTATGTGATCGGTTTCAAGGATGAAGAAGGCAACCGTTTCGGTTATGGCATGGTGGGCAGCCGGTCCATCTGCGGGCGGATAGAACCGGAGGGTCTCTCCTCCCGTGACCGGGACGGCATCAGTCTGAAAGATGCCATGACCGCCTACGGACTGGATCCCTCCCGGCTTGCGGACTGCCGGATTTTTCCCGTACGGGCCATGCTGGAGCTTCATATCGAGCAGGGAAGCGTGCTGGAAAATACCGGCTGCACCATCGGTATCGTGGAGGGAATTGCCGGTCTGGAACGGCATACCATACGGATCGAGGGTAACAGCGCCCACGCCGGAGCCACGCCCATGGAAGGACGTCAGGACCCGGTGACCGCCATGAGCAGGTGGATTCTTGAGGTAACCCGGCTGGCCAAAGAAAGAGAACACTGTGTGGCCACCGTGGGGAGTATTCAGGTATCTCCCGGTGCCTGCAACATTATCTGCAGCAGCGCGGAATTTTCCCTGGATCTCAGAAGTCTGCGGGATCAGGACCGCAAAGAGATCATGGAGGAAATGGCTGCCTTTGAAGAACAGCTGATCCGGCAGGAACGTGTACGGATCACCCGCTGGATGGATCAGGAAATCCCTTCCGCACCCTGCGATGATCGGCTGAAGAGCTGCATGGAAGAGATCTGTCAGAGAAACAGCTTTTCTTTTCGCAGGCTCATGAGCGGAGCCGGCCATGACAGTATGAATTTTTCCGGAATCTGTCCCATCGGCATGACTTTTGTTCCTTCTGTGGGAGGCTTTTCCCACCGGAAAGAAGAGTTTACCTCCGTGAAAGACTGTGCCGCCGGCGTGCAGGTGCTGATGGAAATGATTCTGGCAGCTCAAAATCTCCCCTCTCCCATGGCCACTTCTCATTCACAGGTTTTAACTTCCGGATTCCGGGAGATAAAATAGACACAAGCTGATTCCATCAAAAGAGGAGGTACGCAATGAAAGAAAAAATCAGCAGCTTTTTCCGCTTT
>DVON01000011.1 GCA_018713585.1 Candidatus Pullilachnospira stercoravium
GGCCTGCCGGGCGGTGATCGACTACCTGTTCGGGGAGGTGGGATTTCACCGGCTGTGCATCTGCCACGCGGTGAAAAATCCCGCTTCCGGAAGGGTGGCCCAGAAATGCGGACTCACCTATGAAGGAACCATGAGGGAATTTGAATGGTCCCCAAGGGACGGATTTCTTGACATCGCTTACTACAGTATTCTGAGACAGGAATGGGAAAAACAGAATTAAAACCATTTTTCGGGAACCGCATATCCCCCTACGGGGCTTGTGCGGTTCCTTTTCTTCTGGTAAAGTATAAAAGATTTATTTAAAATCTGCGGAAAATATGAGCCGGAGAGGAGCGAAACAGAAGAAGCGTATGGAAACATTACTTCATGAGATAAAAGAATACTGGACTACCCGGACGGAAGGGTATTCAGAGGTAAATCAGAAAGAACTGGAAGGGACGCAGAAGGAGGCATGGCTTTCCGTTTTGACGGAGCAGTTCCCCGAAGGGGATAAGGACCGGATCCGGATTCTGGATGTGGGCTGCGGCCCGGGATTTTTCCCCAGGATTCTGGCGGAAGCGGGATACTGGGTGACGGCGGTGGATTATACGCCTCAGATGCTGAAGAAGGCGGCGGAGAATGCGGGAATGTACCGGGAACGGATTACGTTTCTCAGGATGGATGCCCAGAACCTGGAATTTCCGGACGGCACCTTCGACGTGGTGATTTCCCGGAATCTCACCTGGAACCTGGAGCATCCTGAACAGGCCTACCGGGAGTGGCACCGGGTGCTGAGGCCGGGAGGAATTCTGCTGAATTTTGACGCCAACTGGTACGGTTATCTGTATGACGAGGAAAAGCGGGAGGCTTACGAGCAGGACCGGAAGAATGTGGAGAGCCAGAGTCTGGAGGACCATTATCTGTGTACGGATATCGACGCCATGGAGCGGATTGCCCGGAAGGTGCCGCTGTCCCATATCACGAGACCCCAATGGGATACGGAAGTGATGGAGGAGACAGGATTTGAGGAGATTTCCTGGGATACCGATGTCTGGAAGCGGGTATGGAGCGAGGAGGAGCGGCTGAATTACGCCTCCACGCCCATGTTTATGGTGACAGGACGCAAAAATACGGAGAGGTTAGGACAGAAATGACAGATACAGTGAGAGACAACGGGAAACGGGAGTCCTTTTCCCTTGGCGGGCTGACGGCGGCCCCGGGGGAACGGGTGCAGGGGGAGCTGGCATTGGCAGAAGGAAAATTTCTTCTGCCTGCGGCGATCCTCCACGGAACGCGGCCGGGAAAAACGGTGCTGATCACCGCCGGCGTTCACAGCGGGGAGTATGTGGGTATCCAGGCGGCGGTGGAGCTGGCTGAGAAACTGAAAATTGAAAAGGTGGCCGGTACAGTGGTGATCGTAAAGGTGGTAAACCGGCCGGCCTTTGAGCAGCGGGCGGGCAGCATGGTGCTGGAGGACGGGGAAAACCTGAACCGGGTATTCCCCGGAGATCCGGCGGGAAGCGCTTCCCGGCAGCTGGCGGACGCCATGGTGCGGGAACTGTTTGGGGCAGCGGATTATTACATCGACCTGCACAGCGGGGATGATTATGAAAAGCTTGCCTCCTATGTTTACTACGCGGGTAAGGCGGCACCCGAAGTGGTGGAGGCTTCCCGGAAAATGGCCCAGCAGGTGGACGTGCCTTACATGGTCTGCTCCGACGTGGCCTCGGGCGGCGCTTACAATTACGCGGCTTCCGCGGGAATCCCCAGCATCCTCATCGAACGGGGCGGCATGGGGGACTGGAGTACGGAGGAAGTCCGCTCCATGCGCCGGGATGTGCGGAATATTCTCTGCGGCCTGGGTGTTTATCTGGGCCAGAAGGATTACAGAACGTATTATCCGCTGGACGTGACCGATGTCAGCTATCAGTCCGCCGCCCATGCCGGGCTGTGGTATCCGGCAAAGATGCCGGGGGACGTGATCCAGAAGGGGGAATATCTGGGCTGTGTGCGGGATTATCAGGGGAATTCCCTGGAGATCTGCCGGGCAGAATACGATGGGGTGATTCTGTATCAGACCGGTTCCCTGCAGGTGCTGGAGGACGGGCCCATGATCGCCTACGGGCGGATCCGGAAAACGTATGACGACAGAAAGGAGCGGATCACCGAATACTGGGGAAAACGCAGCGACAGCTTTCTGGAACAGAAGAAGCGGGAGCTGCACAGCCCCATGGCAGACCGGTGGCTTTCGGAAATTGGCAGGCAGGTGCCCTGGGACCGGCCGCTGAAGATTCTGGACGTGGGCTGCGGAACCGGATTTTTCTCCGTGCTGCTGGCAAAGGCAGGCCATCAGGTGGTGGGATGCGACCTGACCCCGGAGATGGTGGTGGGAGCGAAACAGCTGGCCAGGGAGGAGAAGGTTTCCTGCCGGTTCCGGGTGATGGACGCGGAGGAGCTGGATTTTCCGGATGAAACGTTTGACCTGGTGATTTCCAGAAATCTGACCTGGACGCTGCCGGACGCGGCGCGGGCTTACCGGGAATGGCACCGGGTGCTGAAGCGGGGCGGTATTCTGCTGAACTTTGACGCCAACTACGGGGCGGCGGATTTTTCCGACTACTCGGGCCTTCCCACGGAACATTCCCACCGGGAGCTGGGGGACGAGATGCTGCGGGAGTGCGAGGAGATCAAACGGCAGCTGCCCATCAGCAGTTATGTCCGGCCGGCCTGGGATCTGGAAACGCTGGGGAAAACCGGTTTTTCAAAATTCGCGGTGGATCTGGGAATCGGAAAGCAGATCTATGTGGAGAAGGATGAATTTTATAATCCCACGCCTATTTTCATGATCCGGGCCCGGAAGGACGGAGACTGAGTGGCAGCGGGAAGGTTTGCCATGCGGGCAATAATAAGGAAACCCCTGCGGGGATACCTTTATGACCATGCGGCCAATAGTAGGAAAGGAGGAGGGGGATCATGGGAAAATATATTGTGAAGCGGCTGCTCTGGCTGATTCCCATTCTTCTGGGGATTACCTTTCTGTCCTTCGCCGTGATTCATCTGGCGGGCGGCGACGCGGCCCAGCAGATGGCGGAAAATTCAGGGATCGCCCTGTCCCAGGAGGCCCTTGAGGCCCAGCGGGAGGCTCTGGGACTTGACCGGCCGTTTCTGGTTCAGTATCTGGACTGGCTGGGGGGATTTCTCACGGGAGATCTGGGAACCAGCTATGTGTCGGGGCAGGATGTATTTTCCACCTTTGTCTCAAAGCTTCCGGCTACGCTGCTGCTGGCCGTCACTTCGGTGGCGCTGACGGTGGTGATCTCCGTGCCGCTGGGAATTCTTGCGGCGGTGCGGCAGAACCGTTTTGCCGATTATCTGATCCGGATGGTCAGCTTTGTCGGCAACAGTCTGCCCAACTTTTTTGTGGCGCTGGTGCTGATGTATCTTTTTGCCATCCGCTTTCAGGTTTTTCCGGTGATTTCCGCCGGAACAGGGTGGAAAAGCCTGGCGCTTCCCGCCCTCACCCTGGCCATCGCCATGTCGGCAAAATATCTTCGGCAGATCCGCGCCGCGGTGCTGGAGGAGCTGGGAAAGGATTATGTGACGGGCGCCCGGGCCAGGGGGATTCCGTTTTCCGTCACGCTGTGGAAGAGCGTGCTGAGGTGCTGTCTGAGTACCATTCTCACGCTGCTGTCCCTGTCCATCGGAAATCTTCTGGGCGGGACTGCCATCGTGGAATCCATTTTTATGTGGGACGGGGTAGGAAAAATGGCGGTGGACGCCATCAATATGCGGGATTATCCGGTGATCCAGGCGTATGTGGTCTGGATGGCGGTGATCTATGTGGCGGTCAATCTGATCACGGATATTTCCTACCGGCTCTGGGATCCCCGGATCCGGCTGGGAGGTGATGCCCGATGAGAAAAACAGGTACTGCGGACAGGAAAAAGAAGAAGTGGGACGGCATCCGGATCAGGCTGTGGATCTTTGGGGGGCTGGCACTGCTTCTGGTGCTGGCGGCATTTTTCGCGGAGGCCATCTGCCCCTATGATCCCTACGCCCAGGATCTGTCCATGGCGCTGAGGGCTCCGGATATGCTGCATCCCTTTGGCACAGACCGGTTTGGGCGGGATATGCTTTCCCGGGTGATTGCCGGCGCGAGGACCAGCATTTTTTCCGCGCTGGCGCTGGTGGCAGTCATCACGGTGACCGGGACGGTGCTGGGGGTGATCTGCGGATATTTCGGCGGCCTGGCGGACGCGGTGATGATGCGGATTTCCGATATCTGCCTGGCGTTTCCGGGGCTGGTGGCCGCCATGGGAATTGCAGCGGTGCTGGGTGGAGGTATCCAGAACGCGGTGATTGCCCTGGCGGTTGTCAGCTGGCCGAAATACGCCCGGCTGGCCAGAAGCCAGACGCTGGCCGTCAGAGAAGAACCCTATGTGGCGGCAGCCCGGCTGGCGGGAAGCGGGCCGGGACAGATCATTATCCGGCATATCCTGCCGAATATCGCCGGAAACATTCTGGTGACGGCCATGCTGGATGTCGGCACCATGATGATGGAAATCGCGGCCCTCTCATTTCTGGGGCTGGGCGCGCAGACCCCCACGGCGGAGTGGGGAAGCATGATGAGCGACGGACGGAGCATGCTGCAGACGTATCCCTGGGTGGTGCTTACGCCGGGACTGGCAATCTTTGTCTCGGTGGCGGTGTTCAATCTGCTGGGGGATACCCTGCGGGATTATCTGGATCCCCGGCGGCTTCATAAGAGAAATGAAATGTGAGACATACAGGAGGAATCGATTTGAAAAAACGAGTGTTTTCCATACTTTTGGCCCTGGGACTGGCAGTGACCGCGCTGGCGGGATGCGGAGGAGAACAGGAGGCACAGGATCCTGCCGCCGGACAGGTACAGGAGACTTCCGGAGAGAAAAAGACTTTCGTGTTCGGGGACACCACCTTTAACGCGGAAAACGGGATTGCGGACATTAATCCTCATAACAACAGCGGCGGCTGGGCCTGTATCCGGTACGGGGTGGGGGAGACGCTGTTCCGTTTTACGGATTCCATGGAGCTGGAGCCGTGGCTGGCAAAGGGGTATGAGCGGGTGGATGATCTGACCTGGGTGATCACGCTGCAGGACGGAGTCACTTTCACCAGCGGCCGCGCTATGGACGGGGAAGCGGTGAAAGAGTGCCTGGAGGCGCTGGTGGATACCCATGTGCGGGCGGCCGGAGATCTTCATATTGCCGGTATCACCGCTCAGGACCAGACGGTTACCATCAAGACCCAGGTTCCGGTGCCGGCGCTTCTGAACTTTCTGGCGGATCCCTACGCCTGTATTGTGGATATGCAGGCGGGCGTCACCCAGGAGGGCATTGTCTCCGGTACGGGACCGTACCGGGCGGTGTCCCTGGTGCCGGATACCAGTCTCGGTCTGGTGAAAAATGAGGATTACTGGAATGGAAATCCGAAAATCGATGAAATCACGGTGCGGACCATTTCCGACGGGGATACCCTTACCATGGCGCTGCAGTCCGGGGAGATTGACGCGGCTTACGGGATGCCCTACGCCAGCTATCCGCTGTTTGAAAATGACGGGTACACCATTTCCGGATGTGCTACCAGCCGGGTATTCTTCGGCGCGATGAATTTTGAAAGTGAAATCACCAGTGATCCGGCGGTGAGAAAGGCCATTGCCATGGGAATCGACAAGGAAGGTTTTGTGGAGACGCTTCTGGGCGGAAACGGATACCCGGCAGTGGGGGCGTTTCCGGATAATTTCTCTTTTGGCGGAGATGCGGTTTCTGCCCAGACCTACGATCCGGAAGGCGCGAAACAGGTGCTGGAGGATGCGGGCTGGGTGGATACAGACGGTGACGGCGTCCGGGAAAAGGACGGCACCAGCCTGGTGCTTCGCTGGCTTACGTATCCCAGCCGCCAGGAACTGCCGCTTCTGGCGGAGGCGGCACAGTCCAGCCTGGGTGAGATCGGCTTTCAGGTGGAGGTAAACTGTACGGCGGATCACAACAGCATCCGCGTGGACAGCGGGGCCTGGGATATTTATGTGAGCGCCATGGTGACGGCGCCCACCGGGGATCCGGAGTATTTCTTCAACTATCACTGTCTGGACGCTTCCAGCAATAATGACGGCCATTACCACAGCGACAGGCTGGAGGAGCTGGCCGCGCAGATGGCGCAGACCTTTGACCCGGAACAGCGCGCGCAGCTGGCCATTCAGATGCAGCAGACGCTTTTGGACGACAATGCCTATGTGTTCTGTTCTCATCTGCGGATGAGCATGATTTCCAGGGCGGGCGTCACCGGCCTTACGGCACATCCCTGCGACTATTATGAGATTACGGTGGATCTGGATATCGCCTGAGAAGGGAAGCTGAAGATAAGCATGGAAGAACTTTTAACGTATCAGAATGTTGAAATACGCTATGATGGCGGGATGGTGGTGGAAGATGTCAGCTTTACCCTGAAGCCGGGAGAAATTCTTGGAATTGTGGGTGAGTCCGGAAGCGGGAAAAGCACGCTGATCCGGGCGGCTCTGGGGATTCTGGGGCCGTCCGGCGAGGTTGCCGGCGGAAGGATTCTTTTTCAGGGGAAGGATCTTTTAAGACTGCCTCCAAAGGAGCTGCAGAAAATCCGGGGAGCGTCCCTGGGAATGGTTTTTCAGGATTCCGGGGCTTCCCTGTGTCCTGTCCGCACCATCGGAAGCCAGATTTACGAGACCATGGCGGCCCACCAAAGGATCAGCCGGAAGGAGGCCAGAGAGCAGGCCCTTGCCCTTCTGGACCGGCTGGGATTTCCGGACGGGGAGCGGATTTTGAAAAGCAGGCCCTTTGAGCTGTCCGGGGGAATGAACCAGCGGGTGGGAATTGCCATGGCGATGCTGCTGAATCCCTCTGTGCTGCTGGCGGATGAGCCCACCAGCGCCCTGGACGTTTCCGTGCAGAAGCAGGCGGTGGAGGAAATGCTGCTGATGCGCCGGCTGTACGGGACAGCCATTGTCCTGGTGACCCACAATATCGGCGTGGTGTCTGCCATGGCGGATACGGTCCTGGTGCTGAAGGACGGCCGGATGCAGGAGTACGGGCCCGCAGGGCAGGTACTGGAAAATCCCCGGGCAGAATACACCCGGCAGCTTCTGGCGGCGGTGCCGCGGATACGGAGGGAATAAATGGAACCCATACTGGAAGTGAGAAATCTGACTGTGAAATTTGAGGAAGGGAGCCAGAAGGAGCTGACGGCGGTGAATGGCGTAAGCTTCTGTCTGTATCCCCATGAGACGCTGGGAATCGTGGGAGAATCCGGCTCCGGAAAAAGCACCATCGCCCGGGCGGTGACCAGGCTTGTGAAAATTTCGGAGGGAGAAATTCTTCTGAAGGGCAGGGATATTACCCATGTGAAAGGAAAGGCGCTTAGGGATATTTACCGCAGCCTTCAGATGGTTTTCCAGTCCCCGGCCGCTTCCTTTGATCCCCGCAGGACCCTCGGGGACGGCATCGGGGAAAGCCTGCGAAATTGCGGGATGGGAAAGGCCCGGCGGGATGAGGCGGCGGAAAAGCTGCTGCTTTCGTGCGGGCTTCCGGAAGAATTTGCCCACAGATATCCCCATGAAGTCAGCGGCGGCCAGTGCCAGAGGGCGGCCATTGCCAGGGCGCTGGCTGTGGAGCCGGAGATTCTGATCTGCGACGAGGCCACCAGCGCCCTGGACGTGACGGTGCAGGCGCAGGTGATGGAGTTGCTGACCCGGCTCAGGCAGCAGCACCGGATGTCCTGCCTGTTTATCAGCCATGACCTGGCGCTGGTGCAGAGCTTCTGTGACCGGGTGCTGGTGATGAAGGATGGACGCCTGGTGGAAGAAGGAACGCCGGATCAGGTGATTCTCCGGCCGAAAGAAGCGTATACGAAAAGACTGGTGGACGCGGTGCTGTAGGGCATTATCTGCCGGCAACCATGCAGATACCCAAAGGTTTTCACCAGTTTATAAATAGTTTATATACAATTCCTTGCAAAGTTCTGGCGGGTGTGCTAGAATAAGAAAGTCAAAAGTAGGCGAATTTTACAGTTCGCCTATTCATTTAAAACAAAATCAGCACTCAACAGGATTGAGTGCTGATAAACAAGGAGGAACATGTATGCTGACGATACCTATTTATAATATGATGCTTCTTCCGGATGTAACATTTTTTTTCCGTAAGGATGCGCTGCCGGAGGGCAGACTTACCCAGGAAAATGTCGGTGAAAATATTCTGTTCCTGATGCTGAAGGATGACAAAGAGCATAAGGAGCTGACCCGGGATGACGTGTATCCCATCGGAATTTCGGGTAAGATAGAGAGTATTGATGACGGGGGAAATGTGCGGATCACTGCCCAGGAACGGGTGGAAGTCCAGGATTTTGAGATCAATGCGGGCGAGATCGAAGCTTCCGCGGTGATCCGGCCGGATGTGGACGATCTCTCCCGCCAGGAGGAAGGGGAGCATTTCAACCAGCTGAAAAATGATCTCCTTCAGTTTATCCGCGGCTTCCAGTGGGGCGTGTGGGCCAGAGGCCTGATTCTCCAGTGGAAGAATCTGAACGAGACGCTCTGCGCCCTGTCCGGATACCTGAATCTGACCTGGGAAGAGAAGTACGGGATTCTGGAGACGGATTCCCGCAGGGGCCGGATGGAGAAGATCGAGCAGGCCATCTATGAGTTCATGGAGATCTTCAATGTCAGCGAGGAGGCCAAGAATGCTCAGGAGGAGACGCATGAGCAGGCTTACCGGGAGTCGGCCATCAAAAAGCAGATTGAGATTCTTCAGAACCAGCTGGATGAGATGCACCCGGAGAATGTCTCCGATGTGAGAAAGTTTGAGACGAAGATCCGGGAGTCCCAGATGAATGAGGAAGCCAGAAAAGAGGCGGAGAAGGTTCTGGGACGGATGAAGCAGGAAGGAAAGGACAGCCATGAGTACGGGATGCTCTATGAGTATCTGGATTTTGTCACCAGTCTGTCCTGGAAGCCTGAGGAGATGCCGCCCATTGATCTGAAAGAGGCGGAGGAGATTCTGGATGAGGATCATTACGGGCTGAAGAAGGTGAAAGAGCGGATTGTTCAGCAGCTGGCGGTGATGGCGCTGAATAAGAAGCAGTCCGGATCCATTCTTCTGTTTGTGGGCGCTCCAGGTACCGGAAAAACCAGTATCGGCCAGAGCATTGCCAGGGCGCTGCACCGGGCTTATGTGCGGATCAGCCTGGGCGGTGTCCGGGATGAGGCGGAGATCCGGGGCCACAGAAGAACGTATGTGGGCGCCATGCCGGGGCGGATCATGGAAGGGATGAAGCGCAGCGGCGCGGCCAACCCCGTGATGGTGCTGGATGAGGTGGATAAGCTTTCCCACGACTACAGCGGAGACCCGGCCAGTGCGCTTCTGGAGGTGCTGGATCCGGAGCAGAACAGTAACTTTACCGATCATTACATGAACGTGCCCTACGATCTGTCCAACGTGCTGTTCGTCTGCACGGCCAATACCACGGATACCATACCGGAGCCGCTTCTGAACCGTATGGAGGTGATTCCCTTCCCGGGGTATACGCCCTCGGAAAAATTCCAGATTGCCAGAAAGCATCTGCTGCCGAAGGCCATGGAAAGCATGGGAATCAAAAAGCAGAATCTGAAGGTGACCGATGAAGCCATCCGGAAGATCATCGAGGATTACACCGCGGAGTCCGGCGTCCGCGGACTGAAAAAGCAGATGGATACCCTCTGCCGTTCTGCCGCCGTCCGGCTGGTGCGGGGAGACCAGAAAAGCGTTACGGTCAGCGAGAAACGGCTGGCGGAATTTCTGGGCCGCAGCGAGATGCACCACGACCGGGTGCCGCTCGATACGGTGCCCGGCGTGGTGACCGGACTGGCCTGGACCATGGCGGGAGGCGAGATCCTGTTTATCGAAACCGCCATGACCCAGGGAGAAGGCTCTGTGAAGATCACAGGCCAGCTGGGCGATGTGATGAAGGAATCGGCGCAGATAGCCATCACCCTGGTGAAGTCCATGTATCCGGAAAAATCCAAAGTACTGGAGGAGCGGGAGCTGCATATCCATGTTCCCTCAGGCGCCGTGCCCAAGGACGGCCCGTCGGCGGGTATCACCCTTACCACAGCCCTGGCTTCTCTGGTGACCGGAAAGAAGGTCAGTCCTCAGATTGCCATGACCGGAGAAGTTTCTCTCAGAGGCGGCGTGATGCCCATCGGAGGACTGCCGGAAAAACTGATGGCTGCCCAGCGGGCCGGCGTCCGCAAGGTATTCATCCCCTGGGATAACCGGGAGGATCTGGAGGATGTGGCCCAGGAAGTGAAGGAAAAACTGGAGATCGTTCCGGTAAAACAGGTTTCCCAGGTGCTGGAAGCGGCGCTGGGATCCATGGAGTAATTTTCGTGCTTGCTTGACTTTCTTCCGGGCGCTTGCTAGAATGTAGATATGTAACCGCTGACCGGCAGCCGACAGTGAAGGTTGAGTGAGAGTTTGCCGTTGATCAACTGGCGGTATGAAATTGGCTGATTGATTGGAGCTGTTGCAAAATAGGTGAATTATCATCTGTGGAGCAATGGCTCCTTTTTTCTGAAAAAAGGAGGCAGAACCAGTGGAAGAATATCTGGAAGGGCTCAATGAGGCCCAGCAGGAGGCCGTGACGGCCACGGAAGGGGTGATCCGGGTGATCGCCGGGGCGGGATCCGGGAAAACCAGGGCGCTTTCCTCCCGGTTCGCGTTTCTGGTCAATGAGATCGGAATTCTGCCGGGAAATATCCTCTGCGTGACTTTCACCAACAAGTCGGCGAATGAGATGCGGCAGCGGATTCACCGGCTTACCGGGGATCAGGATACGGGGTATATCAACACCTTCCACGGCTTCTGTGTCTCCGTTCTGCAGGAGGACAGCCATGCGGTGCAGTATCCCAAAAGCTTTCTGGTGCTGGACAACTCGGATATCGACGCCATGCTGAAGATGATTTACGAGGAGCGCGGTCTGACCCTGCGGGAGATGACCTTCGCCAAAGCCCGGGATATGATCGAAATCCTCAAGCTGAAGGAGAGGCCGGATTATTACCTGGACATGATTACCATGTCCCTGGAGGTGCTGGAGCAGAAATACCGCAGCGCGGTGACGCCCAAAGATATTATTTTCTACGGTTATCTGTACCAGGAGAAGAAATGCTTCGGCCTGGATTACAATGATCTGATCACCTTCACCCTCTATATTTTCGATCAGAATCCCGACATCCGCAGAAAATGGCAGGAGCGGCTGGAATACATCATGATCGATGAATTTCAGGATATCGACGGGCTGCAGTACCGGCTGATGAAGGTGCTCTGCGGCCATCACCGGAATCTGTTTGTGGTGGGCGATCCGGATCAGACCATTTATACCTGGAGAGGGGCCAATGTCCGGTATCTGCTGGATTTTGACAGGGATTTTCCCGAGGTAAAGACCATTATGATGATGGACAATTACCGTTCTTCCCCGGAAATCCTGGCGGCGGCCAATTCCCTGATTGAGAAGAACGGCAGCCGGATGGCCAAGGAACTGATTCCCCATTGCCCCAGCGGGTCCAGGGTGGAATGTCATCTGGGGAAAAATGCCGCCGGGGAGGCCCGGTGGATTGCCGGGCGGATTCAGAAGCTCCATGAGGAAGGGACGGATTACCGGGATATCACCATCCTTTACCGGGCCCACTATGTGACCCGCACGGTGGAGGAGGCGCTGCTGGCGGAAAAGATTCCTTACACCATCTACAGCGGCGTTCAGTTTTTCGGCCGGGCGGAGATCAAGGACGCGCTGTCCTACCTGCGGATGATCGCCTACCAGGATGATCTTTCCTTTCTCCGGATTGCCAATGTGCCCCGGAGAAATCTGGGGGAGCGGCGGATGCGGTTTCTGCGGGAATATGCCGACAGCCGGGGATGTACGCTGTATCAGGCGCTGACGGCCACGGTGGAGGATCCCATTTTCCAGGGAACCAGGGCGAGACAGTTCCTTTCGCTGGTGGAAACCTACCGGCAGCGGGTGGAGGAACGGCAGATTTCGGAGCTGTTGTCCGCCCTTCTCAACGACAGCGGCTACGAGGAAATGCTGCGGACGGAAGGCAGCCAGGAGCGGCTGGACAATCTGGCGGAGCTGAAGCAGTCGGTGTACGAATATGAGACCACCTGCGGGGAAGAAAGCATGCTGGAGCATTACCTCTCCCATGTGGCGCTGTTTTCCAACTCGGATGCCGCCGGGACGGGAGATAAGGTGAAGCTGATGACGGTACACGCCTCCAAAGGACTGGAATTTCCCCATGTGTTTCTCTGCGGTATGAATGAGGGGATTTTCCCTTCCAGAAAGGTGCGGACGCTGGAGGGGATGGAGGAGGAGCGCCGTCTGGCTTTTGTGGCCATGACCCGGGCAGAGCGGGGGCTGTATCTGTCGGAAGCCGCGGGAAGCAATCTGGACGGCTCGCCCCGGTATCCCTCCCGTTTCCTTCTGGATGTGGATCAGAAGCTGCTGGATTACACGGAGCCGGTGCCGGAGGGGCTCATCGGGGAGGTCAGGACGTATCTGAAGCTTTCCGCCAGGGAAATGGCCATGGAGGAGGCCAGTTTGTATGAACCGGGCCAGCGGGTCCGCCACCGGATTTTCGGGGAGGGAACTGTGCTGGAGGCTGACCGGGAGAAAAGGGCCCATGTGATTCAGTTTGACGAACTGGAGACGCCCCGCCGGATTTCTTTTCGGGTGGAGCTGGAAGTCCTGTAAACTTTATATTGACAAGCGGGAGCAGTGTTAGTATGATTACTAATAAGTAGAGATTGATTCATTAATACTACTTATAAGTTAAACTAATGAGTATTTATGAGCAAAGGAGACAAGCAATGGCAAAAGTAGGAATTGTTATGGGAAGCGACTCGGATATGCCGGTAATGAGCAAGGCGGCGGACATGCTGGAGAAGTTCGGCATCGATTATGAGATGACGATTATTTCCGCTCACAGAGAGCCGGATGTATTCTTCGAGTACGCAAAATCCGCGGAGGAAAAAGGTTTCAAGGTGATCATTGCAGGCGCGGGCATGGCAGCTCATCTGCCTGGTATGTGCGCGGCGATTTTCCCCATGCCGGTGATCGGTATTCCCATGCACACCACCTCCCTGGGCGGAAGAGATTCCCTGTACTCCATCGTTCAGATGCCCACGGGGATTCCGGTGGCCACCGTTGCCATCAACGGAGGAGCCAACGCGGGAATTCTGGCCGCAAAAATTCTGGCCACATCCGATCCGGAACTGCTTGAGAAGCTGAAAGCATACTCTCAGCAGATGAAGGAAGAGGTAGTTGCCAAAGACCGGAAACTTCAGGAAGTGGGATATAAAAACTATACAAAATAAAAGGCGCAGCCCGGAGGCGCGCTGCGGATACGGAGGAATATCATGGATTATAAGAAAGCGGGAGTGGATATCGAAGCCGGTTACAAGTCGGTGGAACTGATGAAGGAGCATGTGAAAAAGACCATGCGTCCGGAAGTGCTGGGCGGTCTGGGAGGATTTTCCGGAGCCTTTTCCCTGGCGAAGATCAAGGAGATGGAGGAGCCGGTGCTGCTGTCCGGAACGGACGGCTGCGGAACCAAGGTGAAGCTGGCCATGGTGCTGGACAAGCATGATACCATCGGTATCGACGCGGTGGCCATGTGCGTCAACGACATTGCCTGCGCCGGTGGCGAGCCCCTGTTTTTCCTGGACTATATCGCCTGCGGAAAGAACTATCCGGAGAAAATCGCTTCCATCGTCAAGGGCGTGGCAGAGGGCTGCCTGCAGTCTGAGGCGGCGCTGATCGGCGGCGAGACGGCGGAGCATCCGGGGCTGATGGCTGAGGATGAGTACGATCTGGCCGGATTTGCCGTTGGCGTCTGCGACAGGAAGGACATGATTACCGGAGAGAATCTGAAGCCCGGGGACGTGCTGATCGGCATGGCTTCCTCCGGTGTGCACAGCAACGGATTTTCCCTGGTGAGAAAGATTTTTGAGATGACGAGAGAGTCTCTGGAGACGTATTACGAGGAGCTGGGCTGCACGCTGGGCGAGGCGCTGCTGGCTCCCACGAAGATTTATGTGAAAGCCTTAAAGAGCGTGAAAGCGGCAGGCGTCACCATCAAGGCCTGCTCCCATATCACCGGAGGCGGATTTTACGAGAACATTCCCCGGATGCTGAAGGACGGAGTGAAGGCCGTGGTGGAAAAAGACAGCTACCCGGTACCGCCGCTGTTCCGCCTGATGGCCGAAAAGGGCGATGTGGAAGAGCAGATGATGTACAATACCTACAACATGGGTCTGGGTATGATCGTGGCAGTAGATCCGGCAGATGTGGACAAAACCATGGAAGCCATGCGCGCCGCAGGGGAGACCCCCTATGTGGTGGGCCGCATTGAGAGCGGAGAAAAAGGAGTCGAATTATGTTAAAAATGGCGGTGCTGGTTTCCGGAGGCGGAACCAATCTTCAGGCGATTATCGATGCCATCGAGAGCGGAAAAATCACCAACGCGGAGATTTCCGTGGTGATCAGCAACAATGCCGGAGCCTACGCCCTGAAACGGGCGGAAAAATACGGCATCGAGGCCAGATGTATTTCCCCGAAGCAGTATGAGAGCCGGCAGGCTTTCAACGAGGCGCTGCTGGCAGCCCTTCAGTCTTACCAGGTGGATCTGGTGGTGCTGGCCGGCTGTCTGGTGGTGATCCCCGAGATTATGGTGAAGGCGTATCCCAACCGGATTATCAATATTCATCCGGCCCTGATTCCGTCCTTCTGCGGTACCGGCTATTATGGCCTGAAGGTTCATGAGGCGGTGCTGGCGCGGGGCGTCAAGGTGACGGGAGCCACCGTGCATTTTGTGGATGAGGGAACGGATACCGGACCCATTATCCTCCAGAAAGCCGTGGAGGTGAAGGAGGATGACACGCCGGAAGTTCTGCAGCGGCGGGTGATGGAGCAGGCAGAGTGGGTGATCATGCCCCAGGCCATCGATCTCATTGCCAATGACAGGATTCAGGTGGTGGACGGGATTGTCAGAAGAAAATAGAAACAGTCGAAAGGATGAAGCAGGGATGAAGGTTTTAATCGTTGGAAGCGGCGGAAGAGAGCACGCCATTGCCTGGAAAGTGGCCCAGAGCCCCCGGGTGGAGAAAATTTACTGTGCTCCGGGCAATGCGGGAATCGAGGAGTACGCCCAGTGTGTGGATATCGGCGCCATGGAGTTTGAGAAGCTGGCGGCCTTTGCCAAAGAGGAACAGATCGATCTGACGGTGATCGGTATGGACGATCCGCTGGTAGGCGGCGTGGTGGATGTGTTTGAGCGGGAGGGCCTGCGGGTATTCGGTCCCAGAAAGAACGCGGCTGTTCTGGAAGGCTCCAAGGCATTTTCCAAGGATCTGATGAAAAAATACGGAATTCCCACCGCGGCTTATGAGAATTT
>DVON01000130.1 GCA_018713585.1 Candidatus Pullilachnospira stercoravium
GCCGACGGCCTGAAAGGCACCGACGAGGCGCTGGTTCCCGTGGAGGGCGGCGAATATGTAAAGGAGGCCAAAATCGGTCAGGCGGTGATGGACGCGGATGTGTTCATTTCCCTGGCGCATTTCAAGGGCCATGAGGCCACCGGCTTCGGCGGAACTCTGAAAAACATCGGCATGGGCTGCGGCTCCCGGGCCGGAAAAATGGAGCAGCACAGTGCCGGCAAGCCCCATGTGAACCAGGAAAACTGCATCGGCTGCCGCCAGTGTACCAAAATCTGCGCCCATGACGCCATCACCATCACTGACCGGAAGGCCTCCATTGATCACAACAAATGCGTGGGCTGCGGAAGATGTATCGGTGTCTGTCCCAGGGACGCGGTGGAGCCTGCCTCCGATGAATCCAACGATATCCTGAACAAGAAAATTGCTGAGTACACCAAAGCGGTGGTTCAGGGACGCTCCTGTTTCTACATCAACATGGTCATCGACGTTTCTCCCTACTGCGACTGCCATGCGGAAAATGACGCTGCCATCGTGCCAGATGTAGGATTCTTCGCTTCCTTTGACCCGGTGGCTCTGGATATGGCCTGCGCCGACGCGGTAAACCGCCAGCCGGTAATCTCCAACAGTGTTCTGGGAGATCATCAGCATATCCATGAGGGGGACCATTTCCACAAGGTAAGCCCGGATACCGACTGGATCGTGGCCATCGAACACGCGGAAAAATTGGGGCTGGGTACCAGAGAATATGAAATTGTGGAGGTCTGACGCTACAACGCGGAACCTTCGCTGACCTGACATTCCAAAAGCCAGACAATGGAAAGCACGCTGCGTGATCTTTCCATTGTCGTGAAAAAAAGAGGAGACGCACTGTTTTCGTAAGCAGCGCATCTCCTCTTTTTTCAGTGGGCTTTCTTATCTTCCGGGAACCTGCATGATTCCGGTTTTCCTGTACGCTTTTTCTTCATCAGGATCACCCACATAAAATCCTTGCCAAAGGTTTTGACATTATCTGTTTCTCTCATTTTCCTGAACTCCAGGATGTCAAAATAATTGTTCAGTATGCTTTTTATTTTGTGTTCTGAGAATCCCATACCTCCATGCATGGAAAAATCCCTGTACACGTCGTAATCGGATATATTCGCGCCGCCGTCCAAATTAAAGCAGGTCAAAAGAAAATATCCGTTATCCTTCAGGCAGTGCAGGATACGTTTTATATATTGTTCTCTCCTGTGCGGTTTTATATGGTGGAAACAGCCGCTGTCGAGAATAAAATCATAGCTGCCGGCATCTGCCGTATAGTCCAGCATTGACGCGCACTGGAAATGGATTCTGTCTTTATTTTTATTCGTCAGATCCATTGCCCAGCCAAGGGATTGCCGGGAAATATCAATTCCGGTAACCTGAAATCCCCGTGCTGCCAGGTATCGCGAATTTCGTCCTTTTCCGCAACCGATATCCAGCGCGTTTCCTCCGGTCAGAATTCCATCCTCGCAATAGGAAACCAGTTCTTCATCCGGGATATCTTTAAAAAACGGGACCGGTTTCTCTCTGTCGGAATAAAACCGGTTCCACCATTCATGATCCCGTTTTTCCAGTATTTCATCCAGCATCTGCAGCGTATCTTCATACGTAATTATGATTTCATCATCCATTTGACATTCTCCCCGGTTTCACGCCTCTTCCGTATACACTCCGTCCATGGCAAACCCATGGTTCATCGGACCGCTGCCGTGCCCCAGATCCAGCATGGCCCCCAGGGCTCCGGAAATATAATCCTTGGCCCGCCGCACCGATTCCTCCATAGAAAATCCTTTGGCCAGATTGGCCGCGATGGCGCTGGACAGAGTACAGCCGGTGCCGTGGGTGTTGGGATTGTCGATGCGTTTTCCGGCAAACCACCGGAAGCTGCCCGCATGATACAGAAGGTCATTGGCGTCGTTCAGCTGATGCCCTCCCTTCAGCAGTACCGCGCAGCCGCAGGCATCCCCGATGATCCGGGCCGCCCGCTCCATATCTTCGGCGCTCTCAATGTTGCAGCCCGCCAGCACCTGCGCTTCCGGAATATTCGGGGTGAGGATGTCCGCCATGGGAATCAGCTCCTCTTTCAGCACCGCCTCCGCTTCCCGGGCAATCAGCCGGGAACCGCTGGTGGAAACCATCACCGGATCCACAACGATGTGTTCCGCCTTGTATTCCTTCAGCCTGGCCGCAATCACCCGGATCAGGCCCGCCGAAGATACCATGCCGATCTTCACCGCATCCGGCCGGATATCCGTGAAAATACAATCCAGCTGATCCTGCAGAAATTCCGGAGTCGCCTCCAGGATACTCTTCACACCCATGGTATTCTGTGCCGTCAGAGCCGTGATGGCGCTCATGGCATACACGCCGTTGGCCATCATGGTCTTGATATCCGCCTGGATCCCCGCGCCTCCGCTGGAATCACTTCCCGCAATCGTCAGTGCTGTTTTCATCACAGCTTCCTCCTTCTGTTCCCGGCAAGCCCGGCCACCGGCCGCCTCCCGTGCTTTTATAAAAATAAAATCTTCGCCTTTTCCCGGTCAGATCCCGGCCTTTTTCCGGAACATCTCAAAATTCCCGTAATCCTCCAGATAAATATCCGCCGTCTGCGCAAGCTGCGCTTCCTGCCGGGCATTTTGCCCATCCTTCACCGCCGCCACATGAAATCCCGCCCCGCGGGCGGTGGCAGCCGCATGGGGCGCATCCTCAAACACCCAGATTTCCTCCGGCACACCTTCCAGAATCTTTGCCGCCGCAAGAAAGATATCCGGCTGACTCTTTCCGGCGCCCACCTGGGTGCAGGTGAGCATCCCGCGGAAATATTTCCACAGACCCAGCCGTTCAAGGGCCATCCGGGCATTGTCCCGGTCGCCGGAAGTGGCGATCACCATGGGGATCCCCGCCTCCGCCAGCCCCCGAAGGTAATTTTCCACTCCGTTCTTTTCCGGAATCCGGCAGGCGTAGGCCTCCCGCATCACCCCTGCCATCTCCTCCACCGCCTGTTCCACGGTTTTGGAAAGGCCATAGTGCCCAATCAGCCAGGCCGCCCCCTCTTCCATACTCATGGCCGCCAGGGTATCCGCCAGTCCTTTCTCTGCCCGGATTCCCAGGCCAGCCAGATACGTCTCTCCCAGCTGGTCCCATTCCTCCATGGAATCCAGCAGCACGCCGTCCACATCAAAAATCGCGCCCTTCATCATCCCTGAAGCATCTCCAGAGTCCGCGCCCGCAGGCTGCGGGCCGCCTCCTCCACATCCGGCTTGGCGAAAATGGCGCTGATGACGGCAATCCCGCAGATCCCGCTTCCCTTCAGGGAAACCACGTTGTCGGCGGTGATGCCGCCGATGGCGATCACCGGGATATCCACAGCCTGGCAGATACGGGCCAGTACCTGATGATCCACCTCCACCGCATCGTCTTTGGAACCGGTGGGGAACACGGCCCCCACGCCCAGGTAATCGGCTCCCTGCTCCTGGGCCAGCAGCGCCTGCTCCACGGTCTGGGCAGATACGCCGATAATCTTGTCCTGCCCCAGAATGGAACGCACATCCCGGGCTTTCATATCGCTCTGTCCTACATGGACTCCGTCCGCTCCGATTTCTCTGGCGATTTCCACATTGTCATTGATCACAAAGGGAACGCCATGCCGGCGGCAGAGCGCCTGAATCTCCCTGGCCTCTGCCAGAAAGGATTCCTGATCCAGCTT
>DVON01000131.1 GCA_018713585.1 Candidatus Pullilachnospira stercoravium
TAATGGAAGATAAGCAAAAAGAAGATAAGATACGAAATTTACTTTCTTCTATGCGCAGAAAGAATATTATTATGACAGATTCGAGAAATCAACAGAAATCTTCTTGGATGCTGGTGACTCAATCTAAACAAGAATGATAGAATTTACACAAGAATTTACACAAGGCATAATAAAAAAGCCCGGAAAATCAAGATATTTTCTTGTGTAATCAAGGCCTTTTTGAAAGTAATTAAACAAGAATTAATCAAGATCCAGGAAGAAAGCAAAGCATACAGCAGGAGAGGTGTACTCCTGTATACTGTTACTAGCAGACGAAAGAGAAGGTGAACAGAGGTGGATACGAAAATAATCAGAACAGATCCGGAGCATATCGATCCGGCCGCCATGCGGGAGGCCGGCAGGATCCTGAAGGAGGGCGGACTGGTGGCTTTCCCCACGGAGACCGTGTACGGGCTGGGAGGAAATGCCCTGGATGAGCGGGCCTCCGGAAAAATTTACGCGGCGAAGGGACGGCCTTCTGACAATCCTCTGATTGTTCATATCGCGGAGACTGACGCGCTTTTTCAGATCATCGAGGAGGTGCCCAAGAAGGCCATGGCCATGGCGGAGGCATTCTGGCCGGGACCGCTGACCATGATTTTCAGGAAGAATGACAAGGTTCCGCTGGCCACCACGGGAGGTCTTTCCAGCGTGGCGGTGCGGATGCCCAGCCACCCGGTGGCGCTGGCGCTGATCCGGGAGGGAGGCGGCTTCGTGGCCGCGCCCAGCGCCAACACATCAGGTCGGCCAAGCCCTACCACGGCTGACCATGTGAAGGAGGATCTGTCCGGGAAAATCGACATGATTCTGGACGGTGGGCCGGTGGGGATCGGCCTGGAATCCACCATTGTGGATTTTACAGAGGAGACGCCCACGATTCTCAGACCGGGGTATATCAACAGGGAAATGATGGAGAAGGTGATCGGACCGGTGCGGACGGATCCGGGGCTGATTGCCGCGGACAGCGCCGTCCGGCCCAAGGCGCCGGGGATGAAGTACCGCCATTATGCCCCCAAAGCGGAGATGACCGTGGTGGAGGGGGAAGAGAAGGCGGTGCAGGAGAAGATCCGCCAGCTGGCCGCGGAGAAGATCCGGCAGGGGCTCCGGGTGGGGATTATTGCCACCGATGAGAGCGCGCCGTTTTATCCGGAAGGGATCGTGAAGAGTATCGGGGCCAGAAGCTGTGAGGAGAGCATTGCCAGGCATCTGTACAGCGTGTTGCGGGAATTTGACCAGTGCGGCGCGGACTGTATTTTCTCGGAGGCCTTTGATACGCCGCAGATGGGACGGGCTATTATGAACCGGCTGCTGAAAGCCGCCGGCCACCATAAAATCCAGGCATAAGGAGTATGGTACATTGTGATACGGTATAAGAAAGTAATATTTGTGGATACCAGCGACAACTGCAGAGCGCCGATGGCGGAACTGATTCTGAAAAGGAAATTTCTCACCAATCCCCTGGAGATTCAGTCCAGAGGGCTGGTGGTGTTGTTCCCGGAACCGCTGAATCCCAAGGCAGAGGCGGTGCTGGCCGCCAACGGCTATCCGGATCCTTCCCATACGGCCCGGCAGCTGGAACAGGAGGATATCGGAGGGGACGTGCTGCTGCTGACCATGGAGGACAGGCAGAAGTCCCAGATCTGGGAGACTTTTGAAAATGCGCCCCATGTGTTTACGCTGCGGGAATACGCGGGGGAGAGCGGGGATGTGCCGGCGCTTTACGGCCAGCCGCTGGCTGTGTACAGTCAGTGTTATACGGAATTGGAACTGCTGCTGCGAAAGGTAGTGGTGAGACTGAATGAAGAGGAGGAACTGTGATGATTGGAATCGGATGCGATCACGGTGGATATGAACTGAAGAAGGAGATCGAGGCATATCTGGATCAGAGAGGACTGGAATATAAGGATTTTGGATGCGACAGCACGGAGGCGGTGGACTATCCCGTTTACGGAAAGAAAGTGGCCCACGCGGTGGCATCGGGAGAGTGTGAGAAGGGAATTGTGATCTGCGGGACGGGGATCGGTATTTCCATCACGGCCAACAAAGTACCGGGGATCCGGGCTGCGCTGTGTACGGATTGCTTCAGCGCCCAGGCTACCAGAGAGCATAATGACGCCAATGTTCTGGCGCTGGGAGGCCGGGTGGTCGGTGTTGGCCTGGCCCTGAAGATTGTGGAGACCTTCCTGGACACGCCATTTTCCGGGGACGAGCGTCATATGCGCAGAGTCCGCATGATTGAAGAGAACTGAAACCGCCCGCAATTTCCGGGCGGAAGAAGATAATGTGGGATCCGGCCGCACAGCGCCGGGAGAAAGGAGTACAAATGTCAAAAGTCGTTGTTATGGATCATCCGTTGATTCAGCACAAAATCGGAATTATCCGCAAGAAGGAGACCAGCTCCAAGGAGTTCCGGGAGATGATCGGAGAGATCGCCATGCTGATGTGCTATGAGGCCACCAGAGATCTGAAGCTTACGGATGTGGAGATCGAAACTCCCATCGCCGCCACCACGGTGAAGGAACTGGCCGGCAAAAAGCTGGCGGTGGTTCCCATTCTCCGGGCAGGTCTGGGAATGGTGGAGGGCATGCTGGCCATGATCCCGGCTGCCAAGGTGGGACATATCGGTCTTTACCGGGATCCGGAAACCCTGGAGCCGGTGGAGTATTACTGCAAGCTGCCGGCGGACAGCTCTGAGAGAGATATTTTTGTGGTGGATCCCATGCTGGCCACTGGAGGATCCGCGGAGGCGGCCATCCAGATGCTGAAGAACAAAGGCGTGAAAAATATCCGCTTCATGTGCATCATCGCCGCGCCGGAGGGTGTGAAACGGATGCAGGAGGCGCATCCGGATGTGGACCTGTACATCGGAGCCCTGGACGATCACCTGAACGATCACGGTTATATTGTGCCGGGACTGGGCGACGCGGGCGACCGTATTTTCGGAACGAAATAGACAAGGAGGTTTTGGCATGAGTGGGAAGAGAACAGACTATATCACCTGGGACGAATATTTTATGGGTGTGGCGAAGCTGTCAGGTATGCGCTCCAAAGACCCTCATTCGCAGGTGGGTTCCTGCATTGTCAGCCAGAATAACAAGATCCTTTCCATGGGATACAACGGATTTCCCTCCGGCTGCTCGGACGACAAGTTTCCCTGGGCCCGGGAGGGAGATGATCCGGAGGAGACAAAGTATCTGTATGTGACTCACAGTGAGCTGAACGCCATCCTGAACTATCAGGGCGGCTCTCTGGAGGGGGCGAAGCTGTATGTGACCCTGTTTCCCTGCAATGAGTGCGCGAAAGCAATCATTCAGTCGGGGATCAAGACGGTGGTGTACGGCAGCGACAAATATGCGGATACCCCGGCGGTCCGGGCTTCAAAGCGAATGATGGACGCGGCGGGCGTGCGGTACTATCAGTATAATGAGACGAAACGGGAGATCCGGATCCATCTGTAGATGATGGGGATCTGCCGGCAGGGAACCGGAAAGGGCCGGGATGCCGTCCACGGAGGAATTTCCTTGACAAATGAACCGGATTCCGCTAGAATCCAATCAGTAAGGCAAAATGGCGTGGATGGGAAATAGTACACACAGGACAATCGACAGAGAGGAAATCAATGGTGGAAGATTTCTGTGCGGATTGTGTGGAACCGGCTCCCGGAGCTGCCTGCGAGAAGCAGGACGCAGGCCCGGCGTTAGATGGGCAGAATGGAGCGGGCAGCAGCGGATATGAAAGATATATTTCCGGGCTGCTAATCAGGGTGGCACCGCCGGACAGCGTCTGGTCCCTATCAGTATGGAGGGGACGGCGCTTTTTTGTTTTGGGGGGAAATTACTTTCCTGTGAAATAAAAATGCTCCGCGAGGATCGCAGGGTATGCGGCGGATAAAAGACTTCCGTTCCCCATGAATAATATATTCCGCCGGCAGTAAGCCGCGGCGGAGGTCAGGAGGAGAACAATTATGGCAAAAGAGAAAAAACTTGTGGAGGCGATTACCTCCATGGATGAGGATTTCGCCCAGTGGTATACCGATGTGGTGAAGAAAGCGGAGCTGACAGGATACACCAGCGTCAAGGGCTGCATGGTGATCAAACCTGCCGGATACGCCATCTGGGAGAATATCCAGAAGGAACTGGACGCCCGGTTTAAAGAGACCGGCGTGGAAAATGTTTACCTGCCCATGTTTATTCCGGAGAGCTTACTGCAGAAGGAAAAGGATCATGTGGAGGGATTTGCGCCGGAGGTTGCCTGGGTGACCCACGGCGGCCTGGAGGAGCTGCAGGAGCGGCTCTGCGTGCGCCCCACCTCCGAGACGCTGTTCTGTGATCTGTACGCCAAGGAGATCCAATCTCACAGGGATCTTCCCAAGGTTTACAATCAGTGGTGTTCCGTGGTGCGCTGGGAGAAAACCACCCGTCCGTTTTTGAGATCCAGAGAATTCCTGTGGCAGGAGGGCCACACCGCCCACGCAACCGCCCAGGAGGCTGAGGAGCGGACCATCCAGATGCTGAATATCTATGCGGATTTCTGCGAGCAGGTGCTGGCGATTCCCGTAATCAAAGGAAGAAAGACGGACAAGGAGAAATTCGCGGGAGCGGAGGCTACTTACACCATCGAGTCCCTGATGCACGACGGAAAAGCGCTGCAGTCCGGAACCAGCCATAACTTCGGCGATGGATTTGCCAGAGCTTTCGGTATCCAGTACACGGATAAGGAGAATAAGCTGCAGTATGTGCACCAGACTTCCTGGGGTATGACCACCCGGATGATCGGAGCCATTATCATGGTACACGGAGACAACAGCGGTCTGAAACTGCCGCCCAGAATCGCTCCGGTGCAGGCCATGATCATTCCCATCCAGCAGAAAAAAGAAGGGGTGCTGGAAAAAGCGGCACAGCTGGAGGAAATGCTGCGCCAGGCTGGCGTGCGGGTGAAAACCGATGTGACCGACAAGAGCCCGGGATTCAAGTTCGCGGAGCAGGAGATGCGTGGTATTCCGGTGAGAATCGAGTGCGGTCCCAAGGATATCGAGGCCGGACAGGTTGTGGTGGCGCGCCGGGATACCGGTGAGAAGATCACTGTGAAGATGGATGAGCTGGCCGTGAAGGTGCCTGAGATTCTGGATGGCATTCAGGAAAATATGCTGGAGACCGCCAGAGCCCATCGGGATTCCCACACTTATGTGGCCACGAACTATGAGGAGTTTGTAGGAACCATCAATGAGAAGCCGGGATTTATCAAAGCCATGTGGTGCGGAGACCAGGCCTGCGAGGATAAGATCAAGGAGGATACGGCGGCAACCTCCCGCTGCATCCCCTTTGAGCAGGAGCAGCTTTCCGATGTGTGCGTATGCTGCGGAAAGCCGGCGAAGAAAATGGTTTACTGGGGCCGCGCGTATTAATCGGATTTTGAGGATTCCCGGGAAATGAGAGTCTGCCCCGCCGGATTGCCGCGGGGCAGGCGTATTTCGTGACAATGGAAAATCCGTTTCCATTGTTTCAGAGAAATCCGGCTGCGCCGGGAGGCGCAGACAGGGGATAAGGAGTGAGCGTGTGAGATTAAAACTGCCGGCAGGCGTGATTATGATTATCGATGTGCTGGAGACCAACGGATACGAAGCCTATGCTGTGGGCGGCTGTGTGCGGGATTCCATTCTGGGGCGGACGCCGGATGACTGGGATATCACCACATCGGCGGATCCCTGGCAGGTGAAAGCCTTATTTCCCCGGACAGTAGATACCGGCCTGAAGCACGGCACTGTGACAGTGCTGACCGGAGGGAACGGGTATGAGGTGACCACCTACCGGATTGACGGAGAGTATGAGGACGGGAGGCATCCGAAGCAGGTGGAATTCACCTCCAGCCTGACGGAGGATCTGATGCGGCGGGATTTCACCATCAACGCCATGGCGTACAGCCCCCGGGAAGGGCTGATCGACCGGTTTGGCGGAATGCAGGACCTGCAGCGGCATGTG
>DVON01000132.1 GCA_018713585.1 Candidatus Pullilachnospira stercoravium
ATGCCATCCCCAGCCGGGAATGTGTCCGCCCGGGGCAGTCCCTGAATGTGCTGGGCGGAATCGTCAATGGAGCGGAGGCTCCGGTGACCGCGCAGGTTCATGTCTGGGGAAGAACCGGTGATGATTGGAAAAGCCTTGTATCCCTCGTCATCACAGTCCAGCCAGGAGAACACCGCCATGTGTATTTCACCATTCCCGGAGACTGCTTTACTCCGTCATTCTGGAAGGGAGAAACGCCGGAGGATATGGAACTGCGGATCAGCCACAGAATGCCGGGGGCTGATGAAAAGGGGAAAATGGTTTTTGTGGAAATATAAGTTTGGTTTTCCGGGGGAAGGAAAAAAGCGGCTAAATAAAGGGAAGCGTCCTATAAAGCGAAATCTCCCTCTTGACAATGGAAAAATCCCTTTGTATACTTTTACCTGAGCAGTAAAAACGGTAAACAGCAAAGCTAATATACAAGAAAACCGGAACATTTACTGCCAAACAAAAACAACAAAGGCAGCGAAGAGAAGAAGTAGCAGGAAGAAAGCGCACAGAGAGGTACCGGCTGGTGAGAGGGCCGCGCAGTGCTTGCTGTGAATACATCTCGGAGCCTCGCACCGAAAGGAAACCAGTAGGCTGCGACGGAAGGACCTCCGTTATACGGGTCAGAGTATTGCCGGATGGGCTGTACTTGCTGAGGCAGGAAGCGCGAGCTTTCTGTGAATTTAGGTGGTAACACGGGATCTTATTCCCGTCCTAAAAAGGGCGGGCGTAAGGTCCCGTTTTTATGTAACGAATCGGAAGCAGGATTCCATGGCGGCGCTGTGACCGGAACCGCCAGAGCGCAGATCCGGAAAAGGCCGAAACCGGAAAAACCGGATCCGAAAATCAAAGGCTCCAGATCAGGAAGAAACACAGAGAATGTCAAAGGAATCCCGCAAGGCCCATCGAGGCCGCAGACAGTGAAGGAGGAAAACACAATATGAAAATTTACGAAGAGCTTCAGGCCAGAGGCCTGATCGCGCAGGTAACGGACGAGGAAGAAATCAGAGAACTGGTGAACAACGGAAAAGCCACTTTCTACATTGGCTTTGACCCCACGGCGGACAGTCTCCATGTGGGACATTTCATGGCGCTTTGCCTGATGAAACGGCTGCAGATGGCAGGAAACAAGCCCATCGCCCTGATCGGCGGAGGAACCGGCTACATCGGCGATCCCTCTGGCCGGACGGATATGCGTTCCATGATGACGCCGGAGACCATTCAGCACAACTGTGACTGCTTTAAGAAACAGATGGAGCGTTTCATCGACTTTTCCGATGGAAAGGCCCTGATGGTCAACAACGCGGACTGGCTGCTGGATCTGAATTACATTGACCTGCTGCGGGAAGTGGGACCGCATTTCTCCGTAAACCGGATGCTGACGGCAGAGTGCTACAAACAGCGGATGGAGCGGGGACTGAGCTTCCTGGAATTCAACTACATGATCATGCAGAGCTACGACTTCTACATGCTGTTCCAGAAATACGGCTGCAACATGCAGTTTGGCGGCGACGACCAGTGGAGCAACATGCTGGGCGGTACGGAGCTGATCCGGAGAAAGCTGGGCAAAAACGCCTGCGCCATGACCATCACCCTGCTTCTGAACTCCGAGGGTAAAAAGATGGGCAAAACCCAGTCCGGCGCCGTATGGCTGGATCCCAACAAGACCTCTCCCTTCGACTTCTACCAGTACTGGAGAAATGTAGCGGACGCCGACGTGCTGAAATGTATCCGTATGTTGACTTTCCTGCCCCTGGAGCAGATCGACGAGATGGATAAATGGGAAGGAAGCCAGCTGAACCAGGCAAAGGAAATTCTGGCCTACGAGCTGACCGCCCTGGTACACGGGGAAGAGGAGGCGAAGAAAGCCCAGGAAGGCGCCAGAGCCCTGTTTGGAACAGGAAATGCCGCCGAGATGCCCACCACAACCCTGACGGCGGAAGACTTTGATGAGGAGGAGAATATCGACCTGATTTCTCTGCTGTGCAAGGCAGAGCTGGTGACTTCCCGCTCTGAAGGAAGAAGAGCCATCCAGCAGGGCGGAGTTTCCGTGGACGGGGAAAAAATCACCGACATTTACCATAAAGTGGCAAAAGCGGACATCCCGGAAGACGGTCTGGTGCTGAAGAGAGGAAAGAAGAAATTCAAAAAAATCTGTGTGGAAAAATAATGGTTATCTGTTACGGTTACAGTTCAGCCTTCCACTGTCCCGCGAGGTGTCACGCTGCTTTTGCAGCGGGATCCCGAGGCCTGCGGGCGCCAGGCTGCGGGAAACGCAGCCTGTGTGCATGATTTTGTGACAGTGAAGCCGGAAGGCTGAACTGTTACCTGTTATGAAAAATCCACATGGACCGTCTATTGTCAGAAAGCATCATGTGTGATAAAATAAATGGAATGTGATGCCGCCGGCAGCTGATCTGCCGCCGCGGTCCGTCCTCCGGGATGGTCCGCGGCGAAAACAGCGGATCCGTCTGCGGCGGCTATGTACCTAAGGAGGATCGAACAGTGAAAAAGTATGGAGTAAATGAGCTTCGTCAGATGTTTCTGGATTTTTTTGAGAGCAAGGGTCATCTGGTGATGAAGAGTTTTTCCCTGGTTCCCCAGAATGACAAAAGTCTTCTGCTGATCAATGCGGGAATGGCTCCTCTGAAACCGTATTTTACCGGAGCGGAGATCCCGCCCAGAACCCGTGTGGCCACCTGTCAGAAATGTATCCGGACAGGTGATATTGAGAACGTGGGAAAAACAGCCCGCCACGGCACCTTCTTTGAGATGCTGGGCAACTTTTCCTTCGGAGATTACTTTAAGAAAGAGGCCATCGCCTGGTCCTGGGAGTTTCTGACCCAGGTGGTGGGACTGGATCCGGACCGCCTGTATCCTTCCGTGTATCTGGAGGACGACGAGGCCTTTGATATCTGGAATAAAGAGGTAGGCATCCCTGCGGAGCGGATTTTCCGTTTCGGCAAGGAGGACAACTTCTGGGAGCACGGGGCAGGCCCCTGCGGTCCCTGTTCCGAGATCTACTATGACCGGGGAGAAAAATACGGCTGCGGCAAACCGGGATGCACCGTGGGCTGCGACTGCGACCGGTACATGGAAGTGTGGAACAACGTATTTACCCAGTTTGAAAACGACGGGGAAGGCAACTACACCACCCTGAAACAGAAAAATATCGACACCGGCATGGGCCTGGAGCGTCTGGCCGTGGTGGTACAGGACGTGGATTCCATTTTCGACGTGGATACCGTCTGTGCCCTGAGAAACCGGGTCTGCGAGCTCGCGGG
>DVON01000133.1 GCA_018713585.1 Candidatus Pullilachnospira stercoravium
AGAGAGAAAAAGAAAGCGGTCAGCGTGAATGTGACCGCTTTCTTTGAGCTAATCTATAAAGCAACTATACTATTGGGGAAACTATTTGTGAACAATTATTTTTTGGTGTGCGATGTGGAAAAGTATATTGGAAAGGTCAGGAAACCAGAGAAAACCATCCCTTCCCGTTGACATTTCCCCTCCCCTGTGTTAAGGTAAGAACAGTATGAAGAGACATTATCGTTTTCATGCAAATGTATGACCACTCTGCAAAGGCGCAGAGGAATGCCCAGACGGACAGGCGGGTCGGTTGCCGCAGTGGCGGAAGGCCACATTATTGATTGAGTTAGAAGCTCAAATTTTATAAGTTGATTACTTTATAATCAGTGCTGACGCACATCATCTTGTGAAACGGTCAATAAGAGCAGGAACAATATATTTGCTATCAGACTTGAAAACGTTACGTCTCATTTTTCATGCAGCAACAGTTTTCATGCGGAAAATAGTGTGATATTTGCGGATTGCGGACAGATGATGGTATGTCATCTGTCCTTTTTTTTCGATAAGCCCGGAGGGTATCCGCGTGGATGGACAGACTTGTTTGCAGCGCAGTCTTTTCCGGCTGTCTGGGAACGGGACAAAGAGGAAAGAAAAGCGGAACAGAAAAAAGGAAAATCGCCCGTCTGCCGGGCGTAAAAATACAGGCGGTCCCCGGGGACTGCCGGACGGACGAGGTGGTTGGAATGGACAGAGAAAATCAGAAGAGAGCGCCCATCTGTGAGGCGCTGGAGCGGTTCCGGAGACAGCGGGTGGTGCCCTTTGATGTGCCGGGACATAAAAGAGGAAGGGGGAACCGGGAGCTGGTGCAGCTTCTGGGAGAACGGTGTGTGGGGCTGGATGTGAATTCCATGAAGCCCCTGGATAATCTCTGCCATCCGGTTTCTGTGATCCGGGATGCGGAGGAGCTGGCGGCGGATGCCTTCGGCGCGGCCCACGCGTTCCTGATGGTGGGCGGAACCACCTCCGCGGTGCAGGGCATGGTGCTTTCCGTCTGTAAGGCGGGGGACAAGATTATCCTCCCCAGAAACGTGCACAAGAGCGTCATCAACGCCATGATTCTGTGCGGCGCCATTCCGGTGTATGTGAATCCGGAGGTGAACAGCAAGCTGGGGATTTCCCTGGGCATGGAGACAGAGCAGGTGCGCCAGGCCATGGACGCCAATCCCGACGCGGTGGCGGTACTGGTGAACAATCCCACCTACTACGGGATCTGCTCCGACCTGCGCAGCATTGTGAAGATGGCTCATGAGCGGGGGATGAAGGTGCTGGCGGACGAAGCCCACGGAACGCATTTGTACTTTGGCGAGGGCCTGCCGGTGTCGGCCATGGAGGCCGGGGCGGATCTGGCGGCGGTGTCCATGCACAAGTCCGGCGGAAGTCTCACCCAGAGCTCCCTGCTGCTTTTGAACAAGGGCGTGAACCAGGACTATGTGCGCCAGATTATCAATCTGACCCAGACCACCAGCGCTTCGTATCTGCTGCTGTCCAGCCTGGACATTTCCCGGAGAAATCTGGCGCTGAGAGGGAAGGAGTCCTTTGCCAAGGTGATGGAGATGGCGGAGTACGCCCGGCAGGAGATCAACGCCATCGGCGGCTATTACGCCTACGGCAAGGAACTGGTGAACGGTACCAGCGTCTATGATTTCGATGTGACGAAGCTGGCGGTGTATACTCTGGACAACGGCCTGGCGGGAATCGAGGTGTACGACCTTTTGAGGGATGAGTACGATATTCAGATCGAGTTCGGAGATATCTGCAACATTCTGGCCTATATTTCCATCGGAGACCGGATTCAGGACATCGAGCGGCTGGTGGGGGCGCTGGCGGATATCGAGCGGCTGTACAAGAAGGACAGCACCGGCATGCTCAGCGGCGAGTACATTGCCCCCAAGGTGGTGGCGTCCCCCCGGGAGTCCTTCTACTCCCAGAAGATTTCACTTCCCATCCGGGAGACAGCGGGAAGAATCAGCGGGGAATTTGTCATGTGCTACCCGCCGGGTATTCCCATCCTGGCTCCCGGCGAGGAGATCACCCAGGAGATCGTGGAGTATATCCTGTACGCCAAGGAGAAGGGCTGTTCCATGCAGGGAACGGAGGACCCGGAAGTGAATCATCTGATGGTACTGGAGGGATAAGAGATGGAGATCTGGTTTTCAGAAATGCACACGGACAATGTGAAGCTGTCCGTGCGGATCAACCGGCAGCTGTTTTCCGGTGAGAGCGAGTATCAGAGAATTGATGTGTTTGATTCGGAAGATCTGGGAAAATTCATCGCCCTGGACGGGGAGATCGTGTTCTCCGATCAGGACGAGTTTATCTATGACGAGATGGTGGCCCATGTGCCCATGGCGGTGCACCCCAATGTAAAGAAGGTGCTGATCATCGGCGGCGGCGACGGCGGCGTGGCCGGAGAGCTGCTCCGGTATCCCGGGATCGAGTCCATCGATGTGGTGGAGACGGACCCCATGTTTATCGATGTGTGCCGGGAATTTTTCCCGGAGACGGCCAAGAGCCTCACCAACGAGAAGGTGTATGTGTTCTGCGAGGACGGCCTGCGGTTTCTGCGGCGGAAAACGGATGTGTACGACCTGATCATCAACGATTCCACGGATCCCTTCGGCTACACAGAGGGGCTGTTTACCAAGGAATTTTACGGCAGCTGCTATAAGGCGCTGAAGGACGACGGGGTGATGGTGTACCAGCACGGAAGCCCCTTCTACGATGAGGATGAGGCGGCCTGCCGGACCATGCACCGGAAGGTGTACCGGTCCTTCCCCATCAGCCGGGTATATCAGGCCCATATTCCCACATCTCCGTCCGGCTACTGGCTGTTCGGGTTTGCCTCGAAGAAATACCATCCCCTGAAGGATTTCCGCCCGGAGGAGTGGAACGCTTTGGGGATCAAGACGGAGTATTATACCACGAACCTGCATCTGGGAGCGTTCATGCTGCCCAGGTATGTGGAAGATTTACTGGAAGAGGAGGAAAAATACAGATGAGCAGATTAATGATTATCGGATGCGGCGGAGTGGCTTCCGTGGCGGTGCACAAATGCTGCCAGAACAGCCAGGTATTTTCGGAGATTATGATCGCCAGCAGGACCAAGTCCAAATGCGACGCCCTGAAAGAGAAACTTCAGGGAAAGACCGAAACCAAAATCACCACCGCCCAGGTGGACGCGGACAATGTGGAGGAACTGACGGAACTGATCCGTTCTTATCAGCCGGACGCGGTGCTGAACCTGGCGCTTCCCTACCAGGATCTGACCATCATGGACGCCTGCCTGAACGCGGGAGTGGATTACATCGACACGGCTAATTACGAGCCGGAGGATACCGATGATCCCCAGTGGAGAGAGATCTATGAGGAGCGGTGCAAAAAGGAAGGATTTACTGCCTATTTTGATTATTCCTGGCAGTGGGCTTACAAAGAGAAATACGAGAAGGCCGGTCTTACGGCGCTTCTGGGAACCGGTTTTGACCCGGGCGTGACCAGCGTATTTGCCGCTTACGCCCAGAAGCATTATTTCGACCAGATCGATACCATCGATATCCTGGACTGCAACGGCGGAGATCACGGCTATCCCTTCGCCACCAATTTCAACCCGGAGATCAACCTGCGGGAGGTTTCCGCCAATGGCTCCTACTGGGAGAACGGTCACTGGGTGGAGACAGAACCCATGGAGATCAAGCGGGAGTATGATTTCCCCCAGGTGGGCAAAAAAGATATGTATCTGCTGCACCATGAGGAGATTGAGTCCCTGGCGAAGAACATCCCCGGCGTGAAGAGAATCCGTTTCTTCATGACCTTCGGACAGAGCTATCTGACTCATATGAAATGCCTGGAGAACGTGGGCATGCTGTCCACCTCCCCGGTGGAGTTCAACGGCCAGGAGATTGTGCCGATCCAGTTCCTTAGAAAGCTGCTTCCGGACCCGGCTACCCTGGGCCCCAGAACCGTAGGAAAGACCAATATCGGCTGTATTTTCCACGGAACCAAGGACGGCAAAGAGAAGACCATCTATATCTACAATGTCTGCGACCATCAGGAGTGCTACCGGGAGGTGGAATCCCAGGCGGTTTCCTACACCACCGGCGTTCCGGCCATGATCGGCGCCATGATGGTGGTTACCGGCCAGTGGAAGAAGCCCGGCGTGTTCAATGTGGAAGAGTTTGATCCCGATCCCTACATGGAGGCCCTGAACAGATGGGGTCTGCCCTGGACGGTCTGCGAGGATCCGGAAACGGTGGAATAAATGAAGATTCAGGAACTGAAAACCCCCTGTTATGTCATTGATGAGAAAAAACTGAGAGAAAATCTGGAGATTCTGGCCGGTGTGCAGCAGCGCACCGGCTGTAAGATCCTTCTGGCCCAGAAAGCCTTTTCCTGCTTCCATGAGTATCCTCTGATCGGGAAATACCTGAAGGGAACCACAGCCAGCGGCCTTTTCGAGGCCAGGCTGGGAAGAGAGGAAATGAACCTGGAGAATCATGTATTTTCCCCGGCCTACCGGGAAGAGGAGATGGATGAGATCGCCGGCCTGTGCGACCACATTGTATTCAATTCCTTCGGGCAGCTGGAAAAATACGCTCCGCGCTTAAAGGGGAAGAGTATCGGCCTGCGGATCAACCCGGAGTGTTCCACCCAGGAAGATCACGCCATCTACGATCCCTGCGCTCCCGGCTCCCGGCTGGGTGTGACGGCCAAAAAGTTCCGGGAAAATGTAAAGCGCAGCCCGCAGCTTCTGGAGGCGCTGGACGGCCTGCATTTTCATACCCTCTGCGAGCAGAATTCCGACGATCTGGAGCGGACGCTTGCGGCGGTGGAGGAGAAGTTCGGCCAGTGGCTGCCCCGGATGAAATGGCTGAATATGGGCGGCGGCCACCATATCACCCGGGCGGATTATGATATCGACCGGCTGGAGCGCTGTATCCGCCGGATGCAGGAGCGGTACGGGGTGGAAGTGTATCTGGAGCCCGGAGAGGCGGTGGCGCTGAATGCCGGTTATCTTGCCACCCAGGTGCTGGATGTGGTGGAAAACGGCATCCAGACGCTGATTCTGGACGCCTCCGCTGCCTGCCACATGCCGGATGTGCTGGAAATGCCCTACCGGCCGCCCCTTCGTGATTCCGGCAAGCCGGGGGAGAAGCCCTGGACCTACCGGCTGTCCTCCTACACCTGTCTGGCGGGGGATATCATCGGGGATTATTCCTTTGACAGGGAAATTCAGGCAGGCGACCGGCTGTATTTTGAGGATATGGCCATCTATTCCATGGTAAAGAACAATACCTTCAACGGAATCGGACTGCCGGATATCGCAGTGATGGACGAGAACGGAGACTGCCGGGTGATCCGCAGCTTCGGGTATGAGGATTTTAAAGAGCGGCTTTCTTGAAAGGATTCGTAAGATATGAAGAGATGGAAAACACTGCCTGCCCGGGAGGGCTTTCACATGCCCGGCGAGTTTGAGCCGCACCGGGGCTGTATCATGATCTGGCCTGAGCGCCCGGGTTCCTGGGCTTACGGCGCGGCTGCGGCCCGGAGGGCCTTTGCTGCCGTGGCCGAGGCCATTGCGGACAGCGAAGAGGTATATATGCTGGTGCGGGAAGACTTGATGGAGACAGCCCGGGAAATGCTCTCTGACAGGATCCGGCTGCTTCCCATGGACTCCGATGACGCCTGGGCCCGGGACGTGGGCCCCACCTTCGTGGTCAGCGGCCAGGGAGTGGTGCGGGGCATCGACTGGCAGTTCAACGCCTGGGGCGGCACGGTGGATGGCCTGTATGCCAGCTGGGACAAGGATAATCAGGTGGCCTCCCGGTTCTGTGAGCAGCTGGGTTATGATATTTATGATGCTCAGGATTTTGTGCTGGAGGGAGGTTCCATCCACTCTGACGGGGAGGGAACCGTGCTGGTGACGGCCTCCTGCCTGCTGAGCGCCGGGCGCAATCCCCGGCTTTCCAGGGAGCAGATTGAGGAAAAACTGCGGCAGTATCTGGGGGCAGAGAAGGTACTCTGGCTGCCCCGGGGGATTTACCAGGATGAAACCAACGAACATGTGGACAACGTCTGCGCCTTTGTGCGGCCCGGGGAAGTGGTGCTGGCCTGGACGGATGACCCGGAGGATCCCCAGTATGACCTGTCACAGACATGTATGGAATATCTGGAAGCGGAACGGGATGCCCGCGGGCGGAAACTGGTGGTACACAAACTTCCCATCCCTGCCCGGCCGGTGTGCGTGACTCAGGAGGATCTGGACGGACTGGAGTTTGAACCCGGCGAGGACGAGCGGGAAGCCGGCGAACGGCTGGCGGCCAGTTATGTAAACTTCTACATTTCCAACGGAGGCATCATTCTGCCCCAGTTCGGCGATGAAAATGATGAAAAAGCGGTGGACATTCTGGGAAAACTGTTTCCGGATAGGAAGATTTATCCCATCCCTGCCCGGGATATTCTGGTGGGCGGAGGAAATATCCACTGTATTACCCAGCAGATCCCCCGGGGACGGCAGGAGTAAGCGGGGATACCTTTATGGCCATGCGGCCGGAAAGTGAGGAAACCCCGCAAGGGGATACCTTAATGGCCATACGGCCAGAAAGAGAGGAAATTATGCGAAATGTGACGGTTGGGGCGGTGCAGATGAGCTGCAGCTGGGACGTACAGGAGAATATTGAGAAGGCGGACGCGCTGGTGCGGAAGGCTGCCGGGGAGGGCGCGCAGGTGATTCTTCTGCCGGAGCTGTTTGAGCGGCGGTATTTCTGTCAGGAGAAGCGGTATGCGTATTATGATTTCGCGACGCCTGCCAGGGAGAATCCGGCGGTTGGGCATTTTCAGCAGGTGGCCCGGGAGCTGGGAGTGGTGATTCCCGTGAGTTTTTATGAGCGGGACGGCCTGAGGCTTTTTAATTCCGTGGCGGTTCTGGACGCGGACGGAACCAATCTGGGGGTCTACCGGAAGACCCATATCCCGGACGACCATTACTATCAGGAGAAATTTTATTTTACGCCCGGAAATACCGGATTCAAGGTATTTTCCACCAGATACGGAACCATCGGCGTGGGAATCTGCTGGGATCAGTGGTTCCCGGAGACGGCCCGGTGCATGGCTCTGATGGGAGCGGAGCTGCTGTTTTATCCCACGGCCATCGGCAGTGAACCGATTCTGGACTGCGACAGCATGCCTCACTGGAGAAGAACCATGCAGGGCCACGCCGCCGCCAACCAGGTGCCGGTGATTGCCGCCAACCGGGTGGGGACGGAGGAAGTTGTGCCCTGCCAGGAGAACGGAGGACAGGCATCCTCCCTGAAGTTCTACGGCTCTTCCTTTATCACGGACGGAACCGGCGGCCTGGTGAAGGAAATGGGAAGGGAGGAGGAAGGCGCAATCTGTGCCTCCTTCGATCTGGATCAGCTTCGGGATGAGAAGTTTGAGTGGGGCCTGTTCCGGGACCGGAGGCCGGAAATGTACGGGGAAATCGGAAAATAGAGAGGGAGTATTTTGGAATGGATAATCCTTTAATACTGTACCAGGCAGTTATTGCAGACATAAAAAATATTATTTCTTCCGGGCAAAAAGAAGCCTATAATGCTTCCAATAAGGCAATGCTGTTTACTTATTGGAATATTGGTAAACGGATTGTAGAACAGAAACTGGGTGGTGCTGAACGTGCAGAGTACGGCAGTAATTTGATTTCTGTATTGGCAGACGAGTTGACAAAAGAATATATTTTCCTGATGAGCAGATTGTGAACGCATGCGTTCACAATCTGAACTGGACCCATATCAGAAGTCTCCTTCGTGTTGCAGATGAAAACGCGCGTTATTGGTACATGCAAGAGACCATTGATGAAAATTGGAGTTCACGAACCCTGGATCGTAATATCAGTACACAATACTTTTATCGGATTCTGCAAGCGCCCCAAAAGGATGCTGTAATCAAAGAAATGAATCAGAAAACTGCGCGGCTTCAAAAGAACCAATTTGAATTGATTAAAAGTCCTGTAATTGCAGAGTTTCTCGGCTTCAAAAATGAGGATGCTTATCTGGAGGGGGATTTAGAATCAGCTATCCTGTCGCATATCAGAGATTTTTTGATGGAACTGGGCAGAGGATTTGCTTTTGTAGCTCGCCAGCAGCATATTGTAACGGAAACATCAGACTACTATCTGGATCTTGTCTTTTACAATATCGAACTGAAATGCTATGTTTTGATTGATCTGAAGATGGGGAAGATTACCCATCAGGATGTGGGGCAGATAGATATGTATGTCCGTATGTACGATGATTTAAAGAGAGGACAGGGAGATAATCCGACCATTGGTATATTGCTGTGCTCAGAAACAGACGAAGATATTGCCAGATATTCGGTTCTTCATGATAATAATCGTTTGTTTATGTCAAAATATTTGACTTATTTACCAACAAAAGAACAGTTGAAGATGGAAATTGATCGGCAAAAGGAAATTTTTTTCATGCAGCATCCAGAGCTTCAAATGAACAAAAAGGAGGGTGAGTAAAATTGTTTGAGCGGATCGATTACGAAGTAGCGCGCATCGATGGAGATTACGCTTACCTGCGGTGTCTGGATAAACCGGAGACGGAGGAAAAATGTGTGGCCAGAGCCCTTCTTCCGCCGGAGATCATGGAAGGAAGCCAGGTGATTTATGAGATGCTGGAGTATCGGATGGCGTAGCAAAAACGCGGCATCGTCATAGAGCGCTGTCTCCGGAAACAGAAAAACCGAGATAGAGATTCCGAAGAGAAGGATACCGCTCTTCGGATAAACGGGATGGTCCCGGCAGAGGAAGGAAAGTCTGCCGGGACTTTTTTTCATTGAATTGTTAAAGTTCACCTAGTTGTCATATCCGTGGGAAAATGTTAAGTTTTACATAACAGAAGATAGGAACACCTGACGGCAGGTGGTACCAGGGGGGATGGGTGTGAATGATACAGAAAAAAGAATTCTTGCGCTGGCAGAGGAATGCATCAGGCTGGGAAAACAGGAACGCCCGGAAAAACAGTGGATCGGCAGGATGTATGAACGGTTCCGGGCGGCCAACGGGATGCCCGGGAAGGCGGAAACGGACGGTCTGATTTTTCGGAAAATGTATGGAAATGCACCGGAAAAAGCATCGGATACTTTGAAAATCCGTTACTGGAGAACCGGCAGGCATCTGCCGGGGAGCCGGGAGCAATGTATGGCTTTCGGCAGAGCGCTGGAGTTATCCGCAGACGAGACGCAGTATCTGATTCAGGGCTACTACGACCGGTGTGACAGGGTATTTGAAACGGAGGAGCCGGATGCGGTTTATCTGGAAAGAATACGGCTTCTTGGACAGCTGAAGCAGGAATATCTGGACAAGGTGCATCCGGTGATACGGCTGCAGATTTATCAGGCGGGAACAGAGCTGGAACAGAGCCTGCGCCATTTGTATTATACGGATGCCAGCAGGTATTTCAGCTTCCGGGAGCCGGAGAAAATTGAGATCGGACGTCACATCACCAGCATTAATTATCTTTCGGAATTTGGGCGGCAGATGAAGCTTCTGGGAGAAATTCCCAGGCGAACCATGATCCGGCATCTGCTGCTGTTTGGCATGCCATTTATTAACCGACGGCTGATTAGCTGCCGCCTGGAACATTTTGGCTATCTGCCGCTTTCCCCGGATCATACGCAGGTGGACGGAAGCCGTCTGGACTGGCTGCTGCTGGGCTTTTTGGAGTTGTATGAGGAATGCTGTACAGGAAAAGATCCTGAGGATTGCGACAGATGGTTCCGGGAAGCCTATGGAATTCTGGATCAATGCCTTGAAAAACGGGGAAAACAAAGTCTGCGTTTCCTGTATTTTAAATCCCTGAGAGGGGGTGAGTGAATGAAGGTGCAGAAACGTTATCAGGAGGAGCTTCTGGAATGGAAGGAGCGATTGTATCAGCTTCGGGCCCGGTACCGGGATACGCCTCCCGGTTTCCATACCAGTCAGGAGGAGGCACAGGTGGTGAAACGCCTGAAGCGGGAGCGTCAGGAATACCAGAAGCAGAGCCGCTACCGTTTTGCCGCAAGCTACTGCCCCACAGAAGAATGTTTTGTGGGAAGGCAGGGCTATCTGGCCCGCATGGAAGAAATGCTCAGAAGGGAAAACGGCCCGGTGATACTATACGGCATCGGAGGAATCGGAAAAACAGCTCTGGCAAGAGAGTACATCCGAAAGCATGCAAAACAGTATGATACCGTGCTTTTTCTGTCGTATAATATAGGATTTCAGGAACTGATCTGCGATGATTTCCAGCTTCCTATAGAAAATCTCCGGTTTACAACGGAAAAATATGAAAGCAAGTCGCGGTATTTTGCCGAAAAAATGAATGTGATCGCGGAGCTTGCCCGCAGCACAAAGGTGTTGCTGGTTATTGACGACTGCAACCGGAGAAGGGATGCACGGCTTCGGGAGGTGTTTTCTCTTCCCTGCGATATTCTTGTGACTACAAGGACGGACCCATCCTGCTGGGGAGATTTTTCCGCCATCTGTGTGAAGGAACTGGAGACAGAAGAGGAGTGGAAACAGTTTCTCCGTGCCTACCATCAGGGAGAATTCACTGCCGAGGAAAGAAAACGTATACGGGATTATCGTCTGAGGGTAAAAGGTCATACTTTGCTGATGCAGTTATGTCTTCGCGGTCTGGAAACCGGAGTGGAGATGCCGGAAAAGGTAGCGAAGGATTTCTTTTCCAGGTTTCCATTGAGAAAGGAGGAAAAGCAGATTCTGCGGGAACTGTCCGTAATGCCGGTGCAGGGAATCCCGCTGGCTCTGTACCGGGAAATTTCACGGGCATCATCGCAGGCACTGGACTGCCTGGCGGGGTATCTGCTGATCGGACGGGGAAAGAGCCAGGAAGGCAGCCGGGCGGAGGAGATGCTTACACTGCACCCGGTGATTGCGGAGGCGGCCCGCAAAGTGTTTTCCCCTTCCATGGATAACTGCAGGAAAATGATCAGCGCGCTTTCCGCGAAAACCTGGAATGCATGGAATCGGACATATCAGGAAAATCAGCGAATGGTGCCGTACGTTTTTGCGGTGCTGAAGGCATTTCCCAGACCGGCGGCGTGGATGGCAAGGCAGCTGGATGAGCTGGTGACGCTGCTTTGGATTCAGGGGTATTATGCGGAAGCCAAGGCTTACAGCAAAAAAATAGTGAAGGCTGTAATCTCTTATTATGGAGAAAATCATCAGATTACGGGTGAAATGTGCCTGCGTCTGGCTGCTGTTTATTACAACTCCATGGATTTTTCCCGGGCAGAAGAGTGGTATCGGAAAGCATACTGTATTCTGAAAAACTGTCCGCCCACAGACAGCCGCCATGAGTACCTGCTCAGTACGGTCTTGTGGAAACTGGCCAGAAGCTGCCGGTATCAGGGAGATTATGAAGCGGCGCTGAAAATGCTGGATGAAGCGGTAGTGCGTATGGAACGCTTCCGTGACAGCACCCGGATCCGGGAACTTCCGCTGCAGGACGGGGACTGGCAAATCGAATACCAGTACCTGCTGATCGACCAGGCGAAGTGTTATCTGAAACAGGGGAAATCCCGGGAAGCAGAGGAAAACTGCCGCCGTGGAATGGTGGAGATTCAGAAACGTCAGGATACCTCTTACCGGGAAAACGAATTCAACAGCCTGCTGGCGGAGATTTATCTGGAGAAGGGAAGGCTGACGGAGGCGGAAGGATTATGCCGCGGCATGGTAAAAAAAGCGGAAAGATTCCGCGGAAGGAATTTTAAGGACACACTCAGCTGCCGGGAGCTTCTGGGAGATGTGTATGCCGCCCAGGGGAAAAGGGAAAATGCCCGCAGGGAATATGATACGGTTCTGGAATGTCTGGTGCGGGATTATCCCTATCAGCTGCAGTGGACGGAAAAAATCAGGCAAAAGCGCTTACAGTGTTAAAATTCACTTTATTGACAGAAAATTTTTTCGGCGGTAATCTACAGAAAAGTTTCTGAAGATGAGGAGGAGAAATCGATCATGAAAACACAGATACAGCTTTATGTGAAAAACGAAACCTTCTACACCAGATTTTTCGGAGGCGGACTCTGGTTTATCAACATTTTCCGCAAGCTTCCTCTGGATATTGCTGTGGATGGGAAAAAGGAACGGCTGAAACCGCAGGCGGAGCCCTATGTGTACGATGTAACGCCGGGATACCATGTAATTGAGGGAAGGGATCCCCGGGCGCTGACAAAGAAAGCAGACAAGGCTCTGATGGGCGCGATTATGGGATCTGCGGCTATAGGCGCGGCAGGCGGTTCCATGGCCATGGGGGCGCTTCTGGGCGCGGACGCGGCCAGTTCCAATGTGACCCGTATCGGAATGTGTTCGGTGGATTTGAAGGATGGCAGCATCATCAAGATTTCCTGTCAGGCCAACCGCAAGGGCGGTGTGGTTTTCCGCGCCGTCAAGTAGGAGGGAAAGATACGGGGGAAGGGCTATGTTTTTTGATTCTTATGAGAACGAAGACAACAGACAGCGGGAAATGCTTCTGGAGATCGCCCTGCTTCAGAGAAGGCTTCTGGAACTGCGTTTTGATTTTGAATCCAGGATGCCCCGTCCGCTGCCGGTGAAGAAAAAAGGGATTTTTGGAAAGGAAACCGGTTTTCCGGAGGGATACGCCCGGCTGGTGGAGGAGCTTTCTGAGAAGAAACGCAGGCTGGAGATCTGGCGGCGGCAGGAGGGACTGCCGGGAGGATTATACTGGTGGAAAATTGACTGGGAGCATCTGGCGCCGGAACTTATGTGGAATCTGACGCTGCCCGGGGAGGAAGAGGAGCCGGATGAAACCGGCTGGCGCAGGGCTTACCGGCTTCACTGCGAGCCCCAAGGGGAGAATATGCTTCTGTATCTTGAGGTAGAGGGCTTCTGCCAGGATGGCGTCCAAACTCATAAAAGGACCTACGATACGGAATTCTCCGCCTACAGCCGCCAGGAGCGGGAACAGTTGGAGGAGGCTTATAATGGGCGCCGCAACCGCCGTGCCCTGGCACATATGGCGTTTGCCGACAATACCAGGATTTATTCGGTAACCACCGGCTGGAGCTATAACAGTGCCACTGAGTACTATGCGTCTTCAGAATATTTGGCGGAAAGAATGCGGGCCGCGGAGACCTACAGTCAGAGCCTTTATACGGTACAGGAGACCCGCGAGCTGTCGGTGAGCGTGTCCGGGAGGCGGTATGAGGGCCTGAACGGGATTGCCGAATACCATACGGACGAAGCAGGACGGCTGGATCTGGCCGTGATTCTGGATTTTGTCCGGCTTGCGGCCCGGGGACAGGCGCCGGAGAATGAAGGAGTTCTTCTGGAAGGAAAGGATGCGGCGGTTTTGTGTGCCGGATATCTGGCAGAGGCCCGGGACATTCGGCAGGTTCCGCTGGAACTTTTCTGCCGGGATCTGGATCGCTGCGCTGTATCCTATGAGGAAGCCATGATGCAGGCCCAGATGATTACCTGTCTGGCAGGGAAACTGGAAAAATCGTAAACTGCCTGACCGGAAAATGAAGAAATCCTCCGCGTTTCTTTGCGGCTCACCTGCCGGAAGCGCGGAGGTTCTCCATATTTAACGGGTCGGAGACAAGGAGGAATTGTGCGTATGGAACAGGATCTTATACAGCAGCTGGAAGCATGTGAGACGGAAAGCCGCAGTCTCATCCGCCAGGGCAACATCCGCGGACTGGAGCCGGTGATGCGCCGCTGGGAGGACCTTCTCTCCCGGTGCCAAAGTCAGGGACTGGATACGGCAGACAGCCATTATTTCGCCATGGTTTTTTATCAGCTCAACGGGGCGTTATACCAGAATGTGGGACAGGGCAGACAGATGGCGGAAAGTTTCCTGGACGGAGAAAAGGAAGCGGCACGATGCGGGGAACTGATCATGGAAGCCGGAGATGCCTGCCGGGCGCCGGAACGCCTGCTTATCATGGCACAGAACTGCGGGGAATATTTCCGGATGGCTGCCGCAACGCTGGAGACGGGAAACAGCGACGCGGCATTTCGCATGGCCTGCGCAGGAGCGCGGATTTCCGACTGGCTGTGGCCAGTGCTGGACAACGATGCCGCCCGGACGGCAGCGGAGGGAAGTCTTCAGATTTTTTCCATGTATACGGCTTGCGGAAGATGGAAAGAGGGAACTGACTGGGCCCGGAAAGCGTCAGGCCGGTATGAAGAGCTGTATCGCAGAACAGGGGAAGCCACGGATCTCTGTTCACAGTGGAAAGCGGAAATGGCTGTGCTGCTGCAGGCTCTGGCCCAGGAGGGGGAAGGGGCCGGTCAGTTGGCCGGGTATCTGGAAAAGCTGGAGACCTTGGAGGGGCAGCTGTCCGCCCAGGGCGGGGGAAAAACGGACCCTGCTTTCTGGCAGATCCAGGCGCTGTCTGTGATGGCTCTGGCAGCTCTGGGGACCGATGCCAGCCAGCAGAAAAAGAAAAAAGAGACGGAGGCTTATCTGTCCGCCTGCTGCCGGAAAGCACAGCAGGCATTCCAGACAGCTCTGCGGACAGGGGCTGGAGGCATATCTGACGCGACCTGGCAGAAAGTGGGAAATGAGATTTTTAACGCCTATCTTTCCGGTGTCATGATCTGGGGCAAATACTGTTTCCAGGAAAAACGCTTCCAGGAGGCCAAGGAGCAGTATCTGGAAATTCTCCGCCAGCTGGACGGAAATCCTTTCGGGATGCAGCAGGCGGCACAGCTGCTGTGCCGGGTTCAGATCTATACGGAGCTGGGACAAATGGCGCTGGAGACAGGCGATGCGGTCGGGAAGGCGGATTTTTATTACACCCATGCGGCGCAGGATGCCTGGGAGGGCGTGAAAAACAGCCAGACCCCGCAGATGCTTCAGGCAGCTGTGCTGGCGCTTCTGGGGGCTGCCGAAATCAAGCGTCAGACGGATCCCGCCCAGGCCGACGGATACGCCAGACAGGGACTGGAGGTATGCGGGCTGCTGGAGAAGATGGGAGGAGATGGATTCTCACCGGGAGAGGTGCAGCAGCTGCGGCGGGAATTTGAAAAATCGCTGAATCAGAAGCCGGGGCTTCTGGGGCGGCTGTTTGGAAAACGAAAAAGATGAGAAAGTAGAGAGGGGGATTTTTTATGATTTCATTGCTGGGGCCGTATTTTTTGACTTTTATCGGCATTATCATCAGCGGCGTACATGACTTTCCGGCTATGGCCATACTGCTGACCGTAATCGGTGTGCTGTGGACCCTGATCGGAGGCAAGATGAAAGGGTATGATAAGGTGGGAATTCTGATTTCCGAGGCGATCCATGCGGTTATCTGGATCGTCTGCAAGTTCTTCCCCATGTTCGGCGCAAAACTTCTGGGCGGTGCTGTGGGCCTGGTGATCGGTATCGCCATTCTGGCGGTGGTGGTATCCTTCTTCTTTGGAGGATCATCGGATCAGGATACCAGGCAGCAGACGGGCGGCGGTACCGGCGAAGTGATATATCCCAGTACGATTTACGACGAGGATAACCGGGCCTGGCAGAAAATGCACGATAACGGACGGGGAGAGGCGTCCTTTCAGAATGACAGAGGAGAGAGCGTTTACTTCTATCCTTCCAATAAGTATGGAAACAGCGCCTCTGCGGGCGGAAGAAAGTTTCATTGGTAGAAAAATATATTAAATAAGTACTGTAACCGGCGGCGGAACCTATCTGGGGTCTGCCGCCGGTTTTTACATCAAAAACAGGAGAATTTTTTGAGATCTGATAGATTTGGACTATTTTTCGGTAATATATAAGTAACCGGTCGCTAAATTACCAGGTAATCTCAGCATAGGGCGGGGTGGAAGAGGGGAGGAAGAAGCCGTAC
>DVON01000012.1 GCA_018713585.1 Candidatus Pullilachnospira stercoravium
AGATATTAAAGTTGATCGTGGCACGCTGGAACAGCATTTTATTGAAATGGCAAGGAGGAAAGCTTAAATGAACGGTTTTTTATACGGCGTAGCATTACAGTGGAAGTTGGATATACGCAGTAAATCTTTGCTGGTAACCTGCTATATCGTTCCGCTTATTTTCTTTCTGCTTATGGGTGGTATTTTTACTTCTGTTATGCCTGAAATGAGAAGCACACTGATACAATCTATGATTGTGATGAGCGTTTCAATGGGAGCGTTTATCGGGTTGCCGCCATCATTGATTGAAACTTATGGAAGTGATGTAAAAAAGGTTTATAAAGCAAATGGAGTACCTTTATATTTAGGTCTTGTTACAATGTTCTTTTCTGCATTTGTGCATTTGATGATTAGCTGCGCCATTATATTACTGCTTGCCCCGATACTGTTTGAGGCGGCTTTGCCAGTACAGCTTCCGCTTTTCTTTTTTGCGCTTGCCATATACATCATTGTGTCGCTGAGTATTGGAAGTGTCTTAGGATTGGTTGTAAAAAATCAGGCAAAGCTGACAATGATGGCGCAGCTTGTGTTTTTGCCCTCGATTATGCTTTCGGGGATTATGTTCCCTATCGGCTTGCTGCCCGGTTTTCTTGAAGCCATAGGGCGCATTTTTCCCGCTTCCTGGGGATACCGATTGATGTCAGATAATGGGTTTTGCCTTGAAAATCTATGGTACTTAATTCTTGTATTCTGTTCCGCAGTAATTATATGTACAATACTTTTGAACAAGCAAAAATCCAAATAGGCCGGAGGACAAAGGTTTTAAGAATCTCACCTATATACAACCTCAGATTCCCCAAACCGGATGCAGCCAATTTCCTCACAGAAAACTCATCTGCGTCTCTTTCAGTGATTCCATCTTTCTCTCCGTGATACGGTCCTTTTCTCCCACCCGGCCGCACAATAGCGGGGAATCCGGATCATACAGCGCCCGGGCCCTCCGGACGCTTTCCCGGCTCTGATTGGCGTAGCAGTACACACATCCGTTCAGGCAAGTGTCATAAGTTCCCACCTCCACGCTTTCCACGCATCCGCACTGAGTTCTCTGATTTTTGTCCTTTCCGGCGCGGATGGAACAGCCTGTCAGCTCCTCGATCAGTGCTTTGTCGATGCAGCTGCCCGGGCAAATCCCGCAGGCGGACAGATCCATGGCTTCCGCGCAGCTGGCTATGGCCATGTGATTCCGGTCTGCTTCCTCTGCCAGTGATCCCGCAAACGCCAGAAGCTGTTCTTTCTCCAGATCATAAACCTTCAAATTCTCCATACTTTTTCTGTTTTTGGCATAGGTGTCCACAAAACTGATCACACACTTTTCCGTACAGCCTTTCAGCGCGGAGGCAATCTGTGAAAATGCTTTTCGGTGGTACTCAGGCGTATATACCTGGTTGAACAGAATCGGATCGTACCGCCAGATGACGCGGCGGCTTCCGATCCTTTCCGAAAGCTGCTGAAATACCCGGATCATCTCGTCCTTTTTGTGGGGAACCCCCGGCTCAATGTCCTTTCCATACCCGGTGAGGGTAAACTGAAAATAGAAGGGATACTCCTTCAGTTCCTCCAGTCTCTCCAGCATGGGCCCCGGATTTTTCGTCCAGAAAACAATACAGTCCACCACCTGCGCAGACAGGCTGATCCGGCTGATCTGATGAGGATTCATGGGATTTCTCACATAGAGAAATCCCTCCCGGAGCCGGTTGAAAAACCAGTCGGAATAATAATTGGGTATATCGGTTCTTCTGCTGACACTTAAAATCATACGCTTCTCTCCCGCGTCAGCTGATCTGCCACCGCACGCTGCTTCCGTTTTCATCCTTGCTGACGATCAGCTGGTCCTCGATCTCCTGTTTCAGTTCCGTCACATGGGAAATGATGCCGATGAGCCGGGTCTGGCCTGCCATCTCCTTCAGCACCCGTACGGCCTTCGCCCGGGCGTTGTCATCCAGGGAGCCGAAGCCCTCGTCGATGAACATCATATCCAGGCTGACGGAGGCCCTGCTTTCCTGAATCTGGTCGGCCATCCCCAAAGCCAGGGACAGCGCTGCCATAAAGGACTCGCCGCCGGACAGGGTGCGGACCTCCCGCTCTTTTCCAGTCACCGCAGAGTATACCATCAGATCCAGCCCCCGGTTTTTCCCGGTTCCCGCGGAGTCCACATCCCGCATCCGCAGCTCAAACTGACCGGCGGACATTTCCAGAAACCGGCGGTTAGCCGCATACAGAATCCGTTCCAGATAATACCGCTGGACATAGGTCTCGATATCCATCCGGGAGCCAGTGACCTTGCCGCCCAGCAGGCTGCACAGATTGTCCAGACGGCTGTACTCCTCCATCAGAAGCTTCCGTTCGTCAAGTTTCGGTTTCAGATTCCGCAAAACCCGCTCATCCGTCCGGGCTATCTCCCGGATACGCTCCAGCCGCTCCCGGCAGGAAGCCGCAGCCTTCTCCGCCTCTTCCATAGTCTCCTTCAGCTTCCCGGGATCCGGACGCGTCTGACCGTCGGTGGCCTCGGCGGCAGAGAATTTCAGAGATTGCGCCGCAGCCATTTTCCGGTGATACGCCTCGGTGCGCCGCTGAAATTCGTCGGCGTCCTTCTGGGAATACTGCGCCGTCAGCGCCTTCCATTCTTCTTCTGTCAGCTTCCTTTCCTGAAGAATGGCCTGATAAGCGTCATTTCTCTCCTTTGCCCGTTCTCTCTGGCCGGGCAGCTCCGCCTCATAGCGGGTGATCAGCGCCTCCGTCTGTTCCTTCTCTGTTCTGGCCCTCTGCTCTGCCGCCCGGGCGCCATCCCTGGCTTTTTCCGCCTCCGTTTTTCTGTTTATGGCTTCCGCGCGGGCATTTTCTGCATCTTTCTCCGAAGGGTATTCCCTGGCATCCAGCGCTTTTTTCAGAAGATCCTGGGCACTGGTGAATCTGGCCCGTTCCGAGGCTTCCGCCTCTGCCGCCTGATCCGCTGCGGTCTGCAATGCTGCCTTCGTATTCTCGATTCCTTTGAGATTTTTCTGGATTTCCTTCAGGCGGGCGGCATTTTCCCGGCAGACAGTTCCCTCTTCCACAAGCCGCTGCTTCCATTCCTCCAGGATTTGTCCCAGGTATCCCAGTGTCACCTGTTCCGGAAGAAGCGGCAAGTCCGGAATGGTATCTGCCATTTTCATTTTCAGATTCTCCAGGGCCGTCCGCCCGCTGCTCTGTTTTTCCCTGGCCAGTGAATCGGCCGTCTGGGCCCGGGCGGCGGCCTCCTCCTGGGC
>DVON01000134.1 GCA_018713585.1 Candidatus Pullilachnospira stercoravium
ATGGTCACCACCAATGCGGATTATAATCAGAAGCTGATGGATGTCAATGTGGGCGGCACCAGAAATATGATTGATTTGTGTCTGAGGCATCCGGAATGCCGGAAGATGGTTTATGTCAGCTCCACCGGCGCGATTCCGGAGCAGCCCAAAGGTATGCCTATCCGTGAGGTGGACCGGTTTACGCCCATTGATGTGAAAAGACAGGAGAAAAGCCGCTGATGACCAGATTTGCAGTGTATAATCTGGCCAGAAACAATGAATTTGATTATTCCAAAGCGCAACGGGAGCTGGGATACCGGACAAGGCCTTATGAGGAAACCCTGCAGGATGAGGCCCGCTGGCTGGTAGCGGAGGGCTATATCGAAGGGAAAGGAGACAGGCGGCCGGGACAATCTGATCCGAAAAGGAGAAAAGATCCGGCAGACGGCAAGGGATATCCGAAAACGGCATGACTGTGGGTTGAGTGATCAGCTGCTCTGATATTTTTTCAGAAGCTCCGCAATCCGCAGATTCAGATTCTCCGGCGCGTGACGGATTCCGGAGGAGGGAAGCTTGATCCAGAGAGAAAGGTTCTGATAATTGGCGGAACCTTTTTTCTTTTCTGCCGAAGATCCATTGGAGGCCAGGATCCGAAGCCGCACATTACGCTGCTCAAACAGAGGGATCACCACATAGTACAGGCGGTCATCGGGGAAGGACAGGTAGCCCAGCTCTTTCCCGGCTTCGTTTTTCAGATACAGCCGGTGGCGGCGAAGGGCGGAGGGATACAGCGGTTCTCCTGGTTTCAGAGGAGAGAAGGTGCGGGAAAACTCCAGCATGGAGGGTACCCGAAAGATACGGGATCCGTCCGGGGCCGGGGGTTCTTCCTGCGCCAGAGAGGGAAGGCAGATTCTGCCGTCCAGAAATTGCTGGGCCAGAAGGTAGGCCAGTTCTGCCTGGAAAATCAGGCGCTGTGATTCATCCGCCGTCGGCTTTTGGGAGTCGATCTCATCCAGCAGCTTTTTGCTGCACCGGAAAATGCTAGACAGGAAAAGCGGAAAATCCTCTTCCATGGTCCAGAGATATTTCCCATATGCGATGGAAAAGTGTCCCAGAGGATTTCCTGCGGCATCCTCTGCACAGTGAAGAATTTCCCGTCCCGTGTAGGCATGGGGATTCACCGGAGCATTCCAGACGCCGGTTTTCTCCGGGGGTTTTCGTTTTTTATGAGAAAAATGCGCCGAATCGCTGCCGGTAAAGGCTGACTCTCCGGGGGCGCCTTCCCTTTTCAGCAGAGCGTAGGCCTGATTTAGCTGCCGGGCGCCGGGCAGAGTGTCCCTGCGGGGGGAGGCGGCATCGGGGTGCACCTGATGCATCAGCTGGCGGTATTTTTTCTTGATTTCCACCAGATCTGCCTGGGGCGGCAGACCCAGAAGTTTCAGGGCTTCTTTTCGGGTCATGAGGTATTCCTTCTTCTGATACAGATATACGGGATTATAAAGCTGTCTCCATGATTATAGCGGATCGCCGGGATTTCCTCAAGCAGGAAAGAGGATCCCTTTATGGCCATGCGACCAATCATAAGGAAACCCTAAGATTTTCCGACCCGTTTTTTTAAGGTTTTAAGGGTACAATGATCATATAGATAGAAGGAAACATTGCCACAAACGGGAGGAAAAAGTATGCGTTCGAAAAATCTTACACGGGGAATTCTGATTTTCTACTGGGCGGCGCTGGCCTGGATTATTGTCTTTAAGATGTCGTTTTCTTTTGCGGGGCTGCCGCATCTGCGGAATATCAATCTGATTCCTTTTGCGGAATCTGTGATTGTCAACGGTCATCTGGATACCACGGAAATCTTTCAGAATCTGGCGGCTTTCGTGCCCTTTGGTGTTCTGATTCATGCGCTGTGGGACAGAAAGCCGCTGGTAGGACAGATTCTGCCGATTTTGCTGTCCAGTCTTCTTTTTGAGACGGTGCAGTATCTTTTTGCCATCGGGGCCAGCGATGTGACGGATCTTCTGATGAATACGCTGGGAGGAATCCTGGGCATCGGCATTGCGGCACTTATGGCAAATCTGTTTCCGGACAGGTGGAAGCTTCTTGTCAATGCGGTATGTCTTCTGTGCGGAGGACTGCTGGCGGCGCTGATTGTCGTTCTGATTGCTGCCAATCTGTAAAAAACGGTAAGATTTCCGGTTGGCATCTTTCTTTTCCGGGCTTATACTCACAGAAGGGAATCCGGAAGGCCCCCTTGACGGCCATGTGGCCAGATACAGGGATACCCGGAAGAATCTATGGCTACGTGGCCAATGCTAAGGAAAGAAGGAATGGCTATGACGGATAAGATCAGAGAAGTGCTGAATATTCTGGATCAGGAGAATATTTTCTATGAAATCCTGGAGCATCCTCCGGTATACACCATCGGGGAGGTTCTGGATGCCGGGCTTCCGAAAGAGGAAGTGATCGCGAAAAACCTGTTTGTCCGGGACGACAGAAAGGATCAGTATATGCTTCTGGTGGTGCCGGGGGACCGGAGAGTGAATCTGAAAGCATTTCGGAGGGCCATGGGGACGCGGCCGCTGAGTTTTGCCTCCGGGGAGGAGCTTTCCCGGATCCTGGGGCTTTCCAAAGGCGCGGTGTCGCCGCTGGGGGTTCTCAACGATCGCAAGCGGCAGGTCCGGGTCTTTGTGGATCAGGTGTTTGCCGGAGGGCGGATCGGCGTGCATCCCAACGACAATACCGCCACCATATGGCTGGCCACCGCCGATCTGGTGGCGCTGCTGGAAAAGCACGGCAGCCGGGTGCAGATGATTTCTTTCCCGGAATAGGGAAGTTTACGCATCCAGCGGATAGCGGATTTCCACCTCAAAAAGATTTCCCGAAAGCTGCGCCCGGATCTGGCCGCCGGTTCGTTCCGTCAGTTCCCTGGCGATGGACAGGCCCAGTCCGGCGGAGGTATGGGTTCTGGCGGAATCCGCCTTGTAGAAACGGCCAAACACTCGTGTGATGTCGATTTCCTCCGGATGTTCCACCTGATTGGCACAGCGGAAAACGGCCTGGCCGTCTTCTTCATACAGTTTCAGAATAAAATTCTCATGGCCATGTACCAGGGCGTTGCGGATCAGGTTCTGCACGGCCCGGCGCAGGGCCTCTTCATTTCCTGTCACAAACAGATGGCCGTCGCAGAAATCCGCCGACGGCTCAATTCCTTTTTTCCGGAATTCCTCATAGAAGGAAAATACCGTATCAAAGATACACCGGGCAAAATCGATCCGTTCCGTGGGCAGCTGGTAATCTGCGTCCTGGAGCCGGGCAAAGGTAAATAGTTCTTCCAGCATATCCCCCAGGCTTTTGATGCGGTTCTGGATGATGGAGAGGTACCGATCTCGTTCCGCAGGGGAATCACTTTCCAGAAGCAGCTGAAAGTATCCGTCCATGGAAGTCAGCGGCGTGCGGATATCGTGGGACAGATTGGTGATGGTTTCCTTCAGACGGTTTTCCTGCAGCCGGGCTTCCAGCCGGATTTTCCGGGAATCATCGATGAGTTCGTTGATGCAGTCCGTCAGCTGATTCAGCTCCCCGAAAGGAAGATCGGAGGTGAGCCGCAGGTTGGTGGTATGTTCCCTGAGAAACGAAAGCTGGCGGCAGGTCTTCTGGACCTGTCGCCGGTAAAGGCAGAAGAGAACCGCCAGCAATATGGCCGCCGCGCAGGCGGCGATGGCAATGATGATCATAAAATACTCCTTTGGTTTATCGGATATCCCTCTTTCGGATGATCCATGTGGTCAGAAACAGGGAGACGGCGGTGAAGGCAATTCCCACACATACAGCCTGAATCAGAACGTCCGATGCAGCGTGAACGCCGGCCAGATGGATATTGATTTCCGCCATGCAGCGGCTGATGTCGAAGCCGTTGCCGATATGGAGTGCCTCCAGTCCCCGGTTGATAAGGGAATAGACCGGGCTTCCCAGACCACAGGTGAGAAGAATTCCGATGGTCATTCCCGCGGCGGAACTGCCTGTAAAGGTACTGATCAGCATAACCAGGGAGCAGATCCCCAGGTGCAGCAGAAACTGAATACCCAGAAAGCGGGCGAAAAGCAGCGGATCCCCCAGCTGAAAACGGTCTCCCCACAGCAGCGTGCCGGCAAGCAGCGTAACCAGGGTAAACAGAAGAAGCATCACCAGAAGCTGCAGCGCCATGGCGAAGAATTTTCCTGCCGCCAGCTGGATGCGCCCCGGAAACTGTCCGGCAATATTTTTTACATAGCCGAACTTTTGCTCCGCGGTGATGAAGATGGCGGTGAAAATCACACACAGCAGCGCCAGTATTCCGCTCTGAATCTGGACGGCGGCAACGTCCTCCATGAAAATTGTTCCATCCACCCATGAGGGATCGGAAGAAACCGTGATCCCCAGCTGGATTTCTTCTGTGGAGGCATCCCCGACGGCGGCCTGCTCCGGCCCCTCACGACGCATGGTTTCGATGTCCACATTGGTCATTACCATGCTGAATACCGCCATGAACATGGTAAAAAACAGGAGAACCCAGGTGGACAGGGAATGGGTCAGACGGTATACATTCATTCGAATCAGATTATACATGGCGTTCACCTCCGGTCAGATTCAGATAATAGTCTTCCAGGTCCTCATTTTTCACGGTGATGCCCAGGGTGCGGATATTCTTCCCGGCCAGGGCCATGGTGATTTCGCCGCCCGCGTCCAGACGTTCAAAGATATGGATGGTGCCGGCGTCCACCACTTTGTAGCGGGTGATTCCCATGGCCTCCAGCACCGTGCAGGCGCCCCGGGTGTCGCTGGTTTTCAGCTCGATGCGTTCGCTGCACCGGGCCAGCAGTTCTTCCCGGTCCAGCTCCTCCAGAAGTACGCCGTCATGGATGATGCCGTAGCGGGTGGCAATCTTGGAAAGCTCCTCCAGAATATGGCTGGAAATCAGGAAGGTGATATGACGCTCCCGGTTGAGGGTAAAGAGCGTCTCCCGGATCTCGGCGATGCCCTGGGGATCCAGCCCGTTGATAGGTTCGTCCAGAACCACCAGATCCGGATCCCCCACCAGCGCCAGGGCGATCCCCAGCCGCTGTTTCATTCCCAGGGAAAAATTCCGCACCTTTTTCCGGCCAGTATCTTTCAGGCCCACCGTTTCCAGAAGCTCCGGAATCTCATCCTTCTTCCGGATTCCCATGGCCAGGGCTTTCAGCTTCAGATTTTCCGCGGCTGTCATGTTGGGATACAGTCCCGGATTTTCAATGAGGGTTCCGATGCGGGACATACAGGGCGCCGCGTCGCGGCCGGTTTTTCCGAAGATGGAAAATCCGCCCTCTGTGGGAGCGGCCAGGCCACTGATGATTTTCAGAATGGTGGTCTTGCCGGCGCCGTTTCGCCCGATCAGTCCGTAGATATCGCCCTGACGGATGTGCAGGCTTACGTCGTCCACCGCTTTATGCCGGCCATACTGTTTTGTCAGATGGTTCGTGGTCAGCAGATGATTGTTCATGCTATTTCCTCCTTTCTTGGCCGAATGGCCATAGAGGTATCCCTTGGGGATTTCCTCCTCCTTTGCTTTTTATCATAGACGGCAGATGCCAATAAATCGCAAAGCAAAGGTAAAGAAAGGTTAAAGTTTTTCCCCGGAGAACGGACGGGCCAGCCGGAATCCGATGCCCCAGACAGTCTCAATGTATTCCCGGTCTGAGCAGGCTTTCAGTTTTTTCCGGATATTGCTGATGTGAACGTTGATGGTTTTATCCTCCCCCATGTAAAGATCCTCCCAGGCGTAGTCATAGATCTCCTGCTTGGAGAATACCCGGTCGGGATGGGAAAGCAGCAGTTCCAGAATCCGGAATTCCTGCCGGGTCAGTTCCAGGGGATGGCCGGCCGCCTGCGCGGTGAAGGAGGCGGGGTTCAGCTTCAGGTCTTTATAGGTGAGGGTTTCCGTGTCTTTTTCGGCATCCGGAGTAAACCGGCGGATCTGCACGGCCGCCCGGGCCACCAGTTCCGGGATGGCAAAGGGTTTTGTCAGGTAATCCTCGGCTCCGGACTCCAGAAGATTCAGTTTGCTGTCCAGACTGTCCTTGGCGGAAATGACGATCACCGGAACTTTCTGCTGTTCCTTCAGACGGGGCAGCAGTTCCTCCCCCGCCAGGCCCGGCAGCATCAGGTCCATGATTACCAGGTCAAAGGGTTCGTGGCTGATATAGAGAAGCCCCTCCGTTCCGGAAAATGCCTGGGTACAGCGGTAGCCGGCTTTTTTCAGGGCGTCGGCGGTCATATTGTTGATGTCGGTATCATCTTCGATAATCAGGATTTTTTTCACTTGTCATTCCTCCCGCATAATTTCTGCAGGTTTTATTTTACTGCAAAAAAGACGCCATATCCAGTCAAAAATCATCGGTTTTCCGACAGCCGTAACAGTTCGGTTTTCCGGCTTTACTGTCACAAAAGAATGTACAGGCGGTCAGCAGTCAGTTGATACGGAAAAGTTTCTACTGGGAAACCAGGATCTTCTTCTGTATCTGAGAAAACGATGATAAAATAAAA
>DVON01000013.1 GCA_018713585.1 Candidatus Pullilachnospira stercoravium
CGTATTGTTTGCTCTGAAAAACAGAAAAAAACGGACAGAACCCAGCGAAATGGCTCTGCCGGACACTCTGACAAAGCGGGAGAAAAAGCAGATTCGCTCTGTCATTGAAAAGGCAAAACGGGATGATGGTATTCCCCGCACGGCACAGCAGTCTATCCCGTTTCAGCGGATGTTCCCGGACGGCATCTGCCGGGTCAGTGACCGCTATTACACAAAAACCATTCAGTTTCAGGACATCAACTATCAGCTGGCTCAGCAGGAGGACAAAACTTCCATTTTTGAGGAATGGTGCGGCTTCCTGAACTTCTTTGACAGCTCCATCCACTTTGAGTTGTCCTTTATGAATATGGCTACTGATATGGAGAGCTTTGAACGCCGGATTCAGATTCAGCCTCGTCAGGATGGCTTCGATGATGTACGTCAGGAATACAGCCAGATGCTCCGCCAGCAGCTGGAGCGCGGCAACAATGGTCTGACCAAAACCAAATATCTGACCTTCGGCATTGAAGCAGAATCCATGAAGCAGGCAAAACCCCGGCTGGAGCACGTTCAGACAGACCTGCTCAATAACTTCCGTCGCTTGGGCGTTTCTGCCCGGACGCTGAACGGGAAGGAACGGCTGCACCTGATGCACGCCATGTTCCACATGGGCGACCATGACAAATTCTATTTTGATTGGAAGTGGCTGCCCGCGTCTGGACTGTCGGTGAAGGATTTTATTGCGCCCAGCAGCTTTTCTTTCCCCGGTGGAAAGACGTTCCAGATGGGATCTCTGTACGGTGCGATGAGTTTTCTCTCCATTACCGCTTCTGACCTCAGTGACCAGCTGTTGAAGGATTTTCTGGATATGGAATCCAGCGAGATTGTGACGATGCACATCCAGTCTGTAGACCAGAACAAGGCCATTAAGACTATTAAGCGCACCATTACAGAACTGGATCGCAGCAAGATTGAGGAACAGAAAAAAGCGGTTCGTTCCGGATATGACATCGACATCATCCCCTCCGATCTTGCTACCTATGGGAAAGACGCAAAGGCGCTTTTGAAGGAATTGCAGAGCCAGAATGAACGAATGTTTCTGATTACTTTTCTGGTGATGAATACCGGAAAAACGCTGCAGGAGCTGGAAACCAATGTGTTCCAGGCATCCAGCATTGCACAGAAGCACAACTGCAATCTGTGCCGCCTGGACTTCCAGCAGGAACAGGGGCTTATGAGCAGTCTCCCGTTGGCACAGAACCTGATTGAGATTCAGCGTGCGCTGACTACCAGTTCCACGGCTATCTTTATCCCGTTCACCACCCAGGAACTGTTTCAGGACAGCCCGGAGGCGCTGTATTATGGCCTGAACGCGCTTTCCAACAATCTGATTATGGTTGACCGGAAGAAACTGAAGACGCCCAACGGTCTGATTCTCGGTACCCCCGGTTCCGGTAAGAGTTTTTCGGCAAAGCGCGAGATCACCAATGCTTTTCTTGCCACGGATGATGACATCATCGTGTGTGATCCTGAAAGCGAGTACACACCCCTTGTAACGCGCATGGGCGGTCAGGTCATTAAAATCAGCCCTGCCAGTACCCAGTATATCAACCCCATGGACATCAACAGCAATTATAGTGAGGAAGATAGTCCCATTGCGTTGAAGGCAGATTTTATCCTGTCGCTCTGCGAATTGGTTGTGGGCGGCAAGGAAGGGCTGCAGCCGGTGGAAAAGACAGTCATTGACCGCTGTGTGCATCAGATTTATCAACCCTATTTTGAGAACCCGGTGCCGGAGAATATGCCATTGCTGGAGGATCTCTACAATGCGCTTTTAGCACAGGACGAAAAGGAAGCCCACCATGTGGCAACGGCACTGGAAATCTACGTTAAAGGTTCTCTGAATCTGTTCAATCATCGGACGAATGTGGATATTGAAAACCGGTTTGTCTGCTACGACATCAAGGAGCTTGGCAAGCAGTTGAAAAAAATCGGGATGCTGATTGTCCAGGATCAGGTTTGGGGGCGCGTGACAAAGAACCGAGGACAGGGTAAAACCACCCGCTACTATATGGATGAGTTCCACCTTCTTTTGAAAGAGGAACAGACTGCTTCCTATTCCGTAGAAATCTGGAAGCGTTTCCGGAAATGGGGCGGGATTCCGACCGGAATTACGCAGAATGTCAAAGACTTGCTCTCCAGCCGCGAGGTGGAGAATATCTTTGAAAATTCCGACTTTATTATCATGCTCAACCAGGCCGCCGGTGACCGGCAGATTCTGGCGAACCAGCTGAATATCAGTCCCCATCAGCTTTCCTATGTAACCCACTCCGGCGAGGGCGAAGGTCTACTGTTCTATGGAAACGTGATCCTGCCCTTCGTTGACCGCTTCCCGACAGATCTGGAGCTGTACAGCATCATGACATCGAAGCTGTCGGAGGTTATGGAAAGGGAGGCGTGAGATGCCGTTCAAAAATGAAGAGAGGATTTTTCCCAGGGACTACGAAGACAGAATTTTTTGCGAAGACTGTCTGATCTTTATGAAAGGGATTCCGAACGAGTCAGTTTCCCTGATTTTGACCGATCCCCCCTATGGCATCCATTACAGCAATCAGTTCGCAAAGAATCCGCACGCCATGCTTCCGGGAGATGAAGGGATTGATTATCCTGCATTTGCCAGAGAGAGTTACCGCATTTTACGCATGAACAGCCATGCGTATTTTTTTACACGTTTTGACTGCTATCCTCACCATTTTCAATGCCTGAAGGAAGCTGGCTTTACCATCAAAAATTGCCTGGTGATTGAAAAAGGAACGCTTGGAGGGATTGGCGATCTGAAAGGAAGCTATGCGAGCAGCGCAGAATGGGTGATCTTCTGTCAAAAAGGGCGGAGAATTTTCAACTCAACTACGTTTCTGGAAAACCGGAATAGAGAAGGCACCATGTTTCACAAGGGACGCCAACCCAGCAAACGGTATAAAACACGGTTTTCGGACTGCTGGTTCGGCTCAGAATACCCGAAGGCCACACATCATTCCATGTGGCAGAAAAAGAATGGAATCTTTCATCCAACGGTAAAAAACGAAGTCTGTCTGCAGTGGCTGATTCAAATATCCAGTAATCCGGGTGATTTGGTATTCGATGGATTTATGGGAACGGGAAGTACAGCGCTGGCTGCGATTCAATCTGGGCGAAAATTTACTGGAACGGAAATTTCAGAGGAATATTGGAAAATCGCTCAAGATCGGATTCGGGAGATCAGAAAGGGGGTGCGGTCGGATGAAGAATAAAACCACACGCCTGCGGTTTGAAGAAGAGGAACTGGCGAATAAGCCGGTTGCCCGTGCGGCGAAGAAAGCGGAACGGGCTGCGGATAAGGCGGATGCCGCAAAAGCCCGGCTGCCCACAAAGAATAAACTGAAGCATGAGAAAGATAAGGCAGCTGACCGCAAGGAACAGCTGCGCTTTGGCAAAAAGGATAATTCCAAAGATGCGGATACTTCTCAAAAGGTAGCCGGTCAGGCAAGAAAGAAAGCAGTACTAGATCGGAAGAAACCGGTGGGCAAAAAGGAAGGCAAGCAGAAAGCTGGCACAGCAGGTGTAAATGAGCATTTACGCTTCGATGATTCAGCAGTGGATGTAGTGTCTCCCGGCAGCCGTATCAGCCGCACTGCTTCCCATGCGGTGACCGGTACGCTTGCTGGCCGTGTACACCATGAAATTGCGGAAAACGAGGATGACAACGTGGGTGTACAGGCGGC
>DVON01000135.1 GCA_018713585.1 Candidatus Pullilachnospira stercoravium
ATCAACCAGCTGCACATGGTGAATACCATCTGGGCGATTCTGATCCCCAACGCGTTCAATGTGTGGAATATGATTCTGGCGAGAACCTATTTCCAGTCCACGCCCAAGGAGCTGCGGGAGGCTTCCTCCCTGGACGGCGCGGGAGAGGTGCAGCATTTCTTCCAGATCCTAATGCCGGTGTGCAAGCCCATCATTGCCGTGCTGGCGCTGTGGCAGTTTGTGGGGATGTGGAACAGCTACTTTGACGCTATGATTTATCTGAATGACGCCAACCTGCAGCCGCTGCAGCTGGTGCTCCGGTCCATCCTGGTGCAGAACACCCCGCAGCCGGGTATGATTGCCGATATTCAGAGCACGGCGGAGATGTCCAAGGTGGCAGAGCTGCTGAAATACGCCACCATCGTGGTTTCCAGTCTGCCGCTGCTGATTATGTATCCGTTTTTCCAGAAGTATTTCGATCAGGGCATCATGGTCGGAAGCGTGAAAGGTTAAGGAGGAAAGCTATGAAAAGAAGAACGAGACGCCTAGCGGGAATCGGCCTTGCGGCCGCGATGATGGTGACAACGGCGGGTTGCGGTGGAGAGGACGCCATGCGGGCGGATATCGATCCGGATACCCCCATTGAAGAAGTGACATTTCCCCTGAAGGAGACGGCGGAGCTTTCCTTTATCACCAGCGCGCCGGCCACCACCACCCAGGAGCCCAACGAGAAACTGATTTTCCAGCGACTGGAGGAGCAGACCAACGTACATATTGACTGGACCTGTTTTGTGTCGGACCAGTTTGCTGACAAAAAGAATCTGGCGCTGGCCCAGTTCGGAAATCTTCCCGACGGTCTGTTTAACGCGGGAATGAGCGACTACGACCTGCTCCGGTATGCCAAACAGGGGATCATCATTCCGCTGGAGAATTTGATTGACAAATATATGCCCAATTTGCAGGCGGTGTTTGAAAAATATCCCGAATACCGTACCATGTGTACGGCACCGGACGGCCATATTTACTCTTTTCCCTGGATCGAGCAGCTGGGGGAGGGAAAGGAGGCCATCCAGGCCATCGGAGATATTCCTTATATTAATAAGAAATGGCTGGACTGTCTGGGACTGGAGATTCCCACCACCGTGGATGAGCTGGAGCAGGTGCTGATCGCCTTCCGGGACAACGCAGACAAAATCCAGGAAGAATGTGGAGTGGAGGGCGATGTGATTCCCATGTCCTTCATCATCAATAACGGCGACCAGGATCCGGCGATCCTCATCAACGGATTTGGCGAGGGCTATGGCGATACCGGTGATCATTTCGCGGTGACCGACGAGGGAGAGGTGATCTACACGGCGGTGCAGGAGGGATACAAAGAAGGTATCCAGTGGCTGCATCACCTGGTGGAGGAGGACCTGGTGGATCCGGAGGCTTTCACCCAGGAGTGGTCCACTTATGTGGCAAAAGGAAAAAATCACCGTTATGGCTTGTGTTTTACCTGGGATATTGCTAATATTGATAATTATGATGACTATGTGATGCTGCCTGCCCTGGCAGGACCGGACGGGCTGGTAAATATCACCAGACAGAACAACAGTGAGACCAGCGGATTTGACCGGGGCCGGTGTGTGCTGACCACCAGCTGCCGGAATACGGCTCTGGCGGCTGCCTGGATTGACCAGATGTACGCACCGCTGCAGTCGGTGCAGAATAACTGGGGAACCTACGGGGAAGAGGACAAGCCCAATATCTTTGAACTCAGTGAAAATGCTGAGGGAGGAACCATGTTAAAGCATGAGGATCTGGGGGACAATTCTCCGGTGGAGGTCCGGGAGGCTCAGTCGGTGAACGGACCGCTGGCGGTGTTGAACGACTATTACGATGTCTATGTGACACAGCCGGACGACGCAAAATGGCGTCTGGACAACATGCACGAGACTTATCTGGACGATATGAACAGCAAATATGTGTATCCCAACGTATTTATGAGTATTGAGGATACCAACAAGGTGTCCCAGTATGATACGGATATCAAAAAATACGCGGAACAGATGAAGGCCAGCTGGATTCTCAACGGCGGCATTGAAGAAGAATGGGACGAATATCTGCAGAAGATGGAGGATTACGGACTTTCCGATTATCTGGCCATCAAACAGAAATATTTCGATCAGTATCAGGCGTCGCTGGGTGAACAGTGACAGCCTCAGAGCCCACAGGCAGGCAATCCCAACAGAGAAAGGAAAAGGACATGATTAGCGAAAATCTGAAACAGGCCAGAGCGCAGGAAGAGAAAAAACGGAAAGAGATTGACATGGCGCAGCGTCCCTGCTGTCACTTCTCCGTCCCTACGGGATGGATGAACGATCCCAACGGATTTTCCAGATATCAGGGAGTATACCATCTGTTTTACCAGTATTATCCTTACGGAACCGCATGGAATTCCATGCACTGGGGCCATGCGGTAACTGAGGATCTGATCCGCTGGAAATATCTGCCGGCGGCGATGGCGCCGGATCAGGCCTATGACGCCGAGGGGGTATTTTCCGGCAGTGCGGTGGAGTATCAGGGCAAACAGTGTCTCCTGTACACAGGCGTTTCTCAGGTACGCCTTCCGGACGGAAAGCAGGCGGTACGTCAGACACAGTGTCTGGCAGTGGGCGACGGCACGGATTATGAAAAATATTCCGGCAATCCGGTGATTTCCGCCGATATGCTTCCCCAGGGAAGCAGCCTGGAGGATTTCCGGGATCCAAAGGTATGGGAAGAGGACGGCACCTATTATATGGTGGTGGGAAGCCGCCACGCGGACGGCAGCGGCCAGATTCTTCTGTATTCCTCCGAAAATCTCACGGAGTGGAAGTTTGAGACCGTGATTGACCGGTGCCGCAACCGGTACGGGAAAATGTGGGAGTGTCCGGATTTCTTCCCGCTGGACGATAAGCAGGTGCTGGTGGTCTCCCCGCAGGATATGCAGGCAGAAGGCCTGGAGTTCCACAACGGAAATGGAACCATGTTTCTGGCGGGAACGTATGACAGGGAGAAGAAGGAGTTTCACCGGGAATGGGTGCAGACCGTGGACTACGGACTGGATTTTTACGCGCCCCAGACGGTGCTGGCCGAGGACGGCAGAAGAATCATGATCGCCTGGATGAAATCCTGGGACAACAATATGTTTCCCGAGGGTTATGAGTGGAACGGCATGATGACCATTCCCCGGGAGCTTTCCATCCGCGACGGCCGGATCTATCAGAATCCCGTCCGGGAACTGGAAGCATACAGAGGTGAGAAAACGGAGCATATGGGATTTAACGTGGACGGAGAATGTTGGCTGCAGGGGATTTCCGGAAGAATGTTGGATCTGACCGTGGAACTGGAGCCTGGAAATTATGAATTGTTCCAGATCCGTCTGGCGGAAAATGACCGTTTCCATTCTTCGATTACCTACCGGCCGGGTCAGCGGACGCTCACCTTTGACCGGACCTATTCGGGCTACTGCCGGGATATGGCCGCGACCCGCTCCCTCTATGCCGGGGACGGCAGCGGAAAGCTGAAGCTCCGGATTATACTGGACAAGTACTCCGTGGAGATCTTCGTCAATGACGGACAGAGCGCGCTTACCAGTCTGATCGTCACCCCCCAGGAAGCGGACGGAATTCATTTTCTCTCCGAGGGAGAGGTGGATTTTTCCGCGTACTGCTGGGAGCTGAATCTGTAAAAACTGAGGAGAAGGACGGATATGCGCAGAGAATTGCTGGAGCTTCTGGAGCCGGTGACGGAGGAGGAGCGGGAGATCCTGGAGGGGAAAGGACAGGTAAAGCAGGGATTGTATACTTCCCGAAAGCATTTTACGGTGGAAAGTGAAAAGCTGCTGCAGGAGGGAAAACTGATTTCTGTGAGAAAGCATACCCGGTTCGCGTATTTTCCGCTCCATGACCACAATTATGTGGAGGTATTTTATGTGTGCCAGGGGGCGGTGACCCACCGGATCGACGGGGAAGAGGTGACGGTGCGGCAGGGAGAACTGCTTTTCCTCAATCAGTATGCCTCCCATGAGATTCTTCCGGCGGGACGGGAGGATATTGCCATCAATCTCATTGTGCTTCCGGAATTTTTCGATACGGCATTTTCCATGATCGAGAAGAACAATGTGCTGGCGGATTTTCTGGCGGATTCCCTGAAGGAGAAAAACGGGACCAGCCGGTATCTGTATTTTCAGGTGTCGGACAATCTGCAGATTCAGAATCTGATGGAAAATCTTATCGATTCCCTGCTGCACAAGCAGGGAAATGAGGAGCAGATCAACCGGCATACCATGGGACTGCTGTTTCTCCACCTGATGAACGCGGCCCGGTCTCTGAAGGAAAGTACGCCCAACCAGTACCGGAATCTGCTGATGATGACCACTCTGCGGTATATTGAGGAGAATTACCGGACGGGATCGCTGACCCAGCTGTGCGATATGCTGAATCAGAGTATTTCGGGGCTGAGCCGGATGATTCGGAAAAGTACCGGGTATACCTATAAGGAGCTGCTGCAGAGGCGGAGATTCCGGAAAGCGGTGGAGCTTCTGGTGGAGACGGAGCTGCCGGTAAATGATATTGTGACGGCGGTGGGATATGAGAACAACAGTTATTTTTACAGGAAATTCCGGGAGAGATATCAGATGACACCCAATGCGTACCGGGAGCGGTACCGGGGGAGCGACCGGGTGCGGGTGTAAGGGATCCGCACCCGGATATTTACGGAAATGTATACAAAAATGCTGTCGTCACTATGAAGCATAGATACGACAGCATCTTTTCAGCGTGCGTTAGAAGATTCGAACTCCCGACCTTTTGATCCGTAGTCAAACGCTCTATCCAGCTGAGCTAAACGCACACGGTATTTATTTGTGTTGCTTGGATGTCCCTCGCAACGAAGATTATTATACGACAAGGGACTTAATTTGTCAACAGGTAATTTTGAAAAATTTCTTGAAATGCCCGGGGGTCTGTGTTAAGGTTTAAGCAGTTACATTATTTGAACAACGGAGGAAATCGACAGATGAGAGCGAGCGGCGTATTGATGCCTGTATTTTCCCTTCCGTCCCGTTATGGGATCGGATGTTTTTCAAAGGAAGCCTATGAGTTTGTGGACCGGCTTTCCTGGGCCGGACAGGCCAGATGGCAGGTGCTGCCACTGGGGCCCACCGGTTATGGGGATTCCCCGTATCAGCCTTTTTCCACATTCGCGGGCAATCCTTACTTTATTGATCTGGAGGCGTTGGTGGAAGAGGGGCTTCTGACCAGCCAGGAGTGTGACAGCTGCCAGTGGGGAGAGGATCCCCGTTTTGTGGATTACGGAAAAATCTATGAATCCCGGTATCCGCTCCTGAGAAAGGCTTTCGCGCGTTTTGAGGCGGATGATGATTACCGGGAGTTTTGCCGGCATGAGGCGTACTGGATGGATGATTACTGCCTGTTCCGGGCGCTGAAGGACAGCCAGGGAGGAAAGCCCTGGATGGAGTGGGACGACGAGCTGCGGACCAGGGACGCGGCGGCCATCAGGGAGGCGAAGGAGGAACTGGCGGAGGAAATTGAATTTTTCCGGTTCCTGCAGTACAAGTTCCAGCAGCAGTGGAAAAAGCTGAAATCCTACGCCCACAAAAAGGGAATCCGGATCATCGGGGATCTTCCCATCTATGTGGCCAGTGACAGCGCGGATGCCTGGGCAAATCCCCGTCTGTTTCAGTTTGACGAGGATCACCGGCCGAAGGCCATTGCCGGATGCCCGCCCGACGCATTTTCCGCTACGGGTCAGATGTGGGGAAATCCGCTGTATGACTGGGAGTACCATGAGAAGACGGGATACGCCTGGTGGATCGAGCGGATGAAAAAGAGCTTTGAGCTGTATGACACGGTGCGGGTGGATCATTTCCGGGCGTTTGCGGAATATTATTCGATTCCCTGTGACGCGGAAAATGCTTCCGCGGGCAAGTGGGTGGAAGGCCCTGGCATGAAGCTGTTTGACGCGCTGGAGAAGGCGCTGGGGCCCATGGACCTGATTGCGGAGGATCTGGGGACTCTGGACGACAAGGTGTTCGATCTGCTGGACGCGGCGGGTTATCCGGGAATGAAGGTGCTGCAGTTTGCCTTTGACTCGGGAAATACGAATTTTTATCTGCCCCATCATTATAAGAGAAATTGTGTGGTTTACACGGGAACCCACGACAACGACACCACAAAGGCGTGGTATTATTCCATGAATGACTGGGCCAGGGAGTATTCGAAAGCATATCTGAACAATTACGACAGGCCCTGGGAGGACATTTCCTGGGATTTCATCCGGGCAGCCCATGCCAGTGTGGCTGATTTGTCGGTGATACCCATGCAGGATCTTCTGTGCGCGGGCAGCGAGGGAAGGATTAATCACCCGTCCACCATGGGAATGAACTGGAGATGGCGGATGCTGCCGGGTGAGTTCAGGGATGATATCATCGGACGTTTCCGGTGGCTGACCGATACCTTCCAGCGGATTCTTCCGCCGCCGGCTCCGGAAGAGGAGGAAGAGACGGCAGAAGAAAATGCCGGAGAGCTTCCGGAGACGGAAAACGTGATGGCGGATGCCGGTGACGGACAGGAATAAACGGTTTCAGGAGTATACAAAGGCCGCGGATCAGAACAGGGATGGCATTGCTGCCCTTGTTCTGATCCGCGGTCTTTTCGCATTTGTGACAAAGAAAATTGGCGAAGTGTGCTTCCCATTGTTCATGACAAGGGAAAATTCGCAAAGCATCTTTTCTCTTGTATGTGTTCAACGCCGGCGGCGTCTTTTCCGGGGATGTTCCGCTTCCAGCTCCCGGGAGCTTTTCACCGCAGCCCAGCCGATCAGCTGGGTTCCTACGATTCCAATGAAAGCCCCCGCACTGTCAATGAGTACATCCCGGGGAGACGGCCCCCGGCCGGCTACCATGGTCTGGTGGTATTCGTCGGTGGCGGCAAAGGCCACGCAGATGAAGCCTGCCAGCAGAAACAGCCAGATTCCCCGGATATGGTAGGCGTACAGAGGAATACAGAGCGTAACAGCCAGCACACAGTATTCTGTCATGTGGGCCAGTTTCCGGACCGTGCCGTGGTACTGCTGGGCGTACATATCGATTTCCGCCTGGGACAGATCCTTGTCCAGAATCACAGCTCCAACCTCCACCAGCTTCTGGCTGACTTTATAGCTGAGCTGCCCCGATTCGGTTCCGTCCTGACTGGAAAAGGAAAAGATCATATACATCACCAGCAGAGCCGGCAGAAAAGATAAGGGCTTCAAAAGAGCCACGACAATTCTGTTCATAAAACAACCTCCTGAAATTTATTTCCGCAGGCAACAGCCTTCTGTTTTCGGTGTTTCCTAATGATAGCATCATTTTGCGTTCCTGTCAAAAAAGTGGAGGCTGTCCGTCGGACTTTCGGCCGCTTTGCCACAAAAAATCACCGCTCAGGTTGAATTAAACAGG
>DVON01000136.1 GCA_018713585.1 Candidatus Pullilachnospira stercoravium
GACGCTGCAGATATCGAAAACCGGAAAGTGGGTGCAATATTACCGCTATAAGCCTGGCGGGAAGAAGAATGGCGAATATCTTCCGAAAACAGAGGAGGAACTGATTCGTAAACTTGCCCAGAAATCTTATGATGAAAAGGTGTGGAGACTGGCTTCAAAACGCTTGGCGCAAATTAAAAAAATAACGGCCAGCTATGAGGACGATGAAATTGAGAGAATTTATCTGAAAGAACACATCGAAAGGAAACGGAGAATTTGCCCGGTGGAGGCGACGTGGGAACAGCAGATGGAAAAATGGAAGGAAGAGATCTATGAAGGAAAAGAATTTCAGGAAGGAACACCTGTAATTCTGACTGAGCACGGCGAACGGGTACGTTCAAAATCTGAAAAAATTCTCGCGGACTATTTTTATCGGAAGAATATCCCGTATAAATATGAGCGACCGCTGCATTTGAGGGGCTTTGGCATTGTGCATCCGGATTTTACTTTTCTTTCCCCTAAAACGCGGCAGGAAATTTACTGGGAGCATGACGGCAGGATGGACGAACCGGCGTATGCGCAGCAGGCAGTCAGGAAAATTCAGGCGTATGAGGAGAACGGTATTTATCCCGGAGAACGGCTGATCCTGACTTTTGAAACAGAAAAATGTGTTCTGTCCACAACAATGATAGAGAAACTCGTCACAAAATATCTTTCTTTATAAAACTTACCGTCTGCAAAGGCATACACCCGAAGTAGAGGAAAGAATTTTTGAAAATGTCAGGAAAAAGTCTTGCTTGTGACGTAACGTAATGAGATATACTGTCAGCAAGAGGTGATAACATGGAAAAACATAAGGCAATACCGGAAGGATACATGACGGTGGGGCAGATGGCCAAAAAGATGGATGTGACCGTCCGTACCTTGCAGCACTATGACAGAGAGGGGCTTTTGTCCCCGTCTGCCGTAAGCGACGGAGGCCGCCGGCTGTATACGGATAAAGATATCATAAAGCTGCATCAGATTTTGTCCCTGAAGCATCTGGGTTTTTCTCTGGATGATATCAAGAACCGCCTGGTCTCCCTGGATACGCCGCAGGAGGTGGCCGATGCTCTGGCGGAGCAGGCGCAGGCAGTGCAGCGGAAGATGGAAAGTCTGTCCCGGTCATTGCGGGAGCTTGAGCTTCTGCGGGAGGAAGTGCTGCAGATGCAGACCGTGAATTTCAAAAAATACGCGGATATCATTGTGAATCTGCAGATGGAAAATGATTTCTACTGGCTGATCAAGCATTTTGACGATCAGACTCTGGACCATATCCGCAGCAAATTTGACAGGGAGAGATTGATTCCGTCCATGACCGTATTCGGCGTATCCATGAGCGCATTGATCGGGCTGTCGCCTTCTCTGGTGGAAATCTACGGCAGCGACATAAAGAAGGTTTACCGGGCCAACGGAGTGCCGGTGTATCTGGGACTTGTCCTGACGAACCTCTCGGCGTTTCTTCATCTGCTTTTGATGAGCGTGATTCTTTTTTTCGCCGCGCCTCTCGTCTTTGACGCGGCACTTCCGGGACATCCGGGGGTATATTTTTTTGGCCTTGCCGTATTTACTGCGGCGTCGCTGAGTGTGGCCAGTATTGTGGGGCTGGCGGTGAAGGATCAGGGAAAAACCTCTATGATTTCCATTCTTATTTTCCTTCCCTCCATTTTGCTGTCCGGGATTATGTTCCCCGTCGGTATGCTTCCGGGGGCGCTGGAGATGGCAGGAAAACTGTTTGCGGCCTCCTGGGGATATCTGCTGATGGCGGAAGATACGTTACGTTTTGAATATCTCTGGCCGCTGCTGCTGATTTTCGGGCTGGCCGCCTGTGTCTGCGCGGTTTTGGCTGCAGGAAAGCGGGAGTGATCCGGAAGAATGTGGATGCTGTTAGCTGGCAAATCAGAGAAAAAGCGGCAGGGATGAGACCGGACCGGGTAAGCTGCCGGCCTGCCGCCGCAGAAAGCCGGAAAAAGCCGCAGAAAGCCGGAGAAGGGCCGGATTAAACCGGGCATACGGTATGCTCTTTCACAGAGTATATCGTATGCCTTTTTCTTATTCGGGCGCACAGTGTGCTGGCTATTATTCATGCAATAAAAACTCGTACAGTGTGTCCATTGTTTATGCCAATGAAAACCTCGCGTAGCGTGCTTTTCATTGTTTGGCAAAAGCGTGTTCCCGTGAAAAACACTCCGCGATTATGGAACTTCCCGTCGTTTTTTTATATAATGTGCAGGCGGCAATTCATTTGCCGGACAAATCAAAAAATTTTTTTCATTTCCGCCTATCTTTTTGGCGGTCTGAATCGTTATATATAATAGAGAGACAAAAGAACACGGAAAGGGGGCTCTGATTTTTGTGGACCTGGATTTTTTGCTGATCAGAAAAATGAAGCAGGGCGACGAAGAGGCATTTGATTTGTTTGTCCACAAATATTATAAGGATATTTTGTCTTTCTGCAATTATCACTGTTTCGATAAAGAATACGCGGAGGATCTGACCCAGGAGACGTTTATTCGATTCTTCACAGGTCTCGCCGCTTACCGTCACAGGGGAAAAGTAAAAAATTATTTATATACCATCGCAAATCATCTGTGTATTGATCACCTGAAAAAGGCCAGGGAAATCCCCACAGAGGATGGCGAGCTGACGGAAAAAGTGGAGATGGGGGAGCGGGAAAAGGATACGGTTCTGAACAGAATTGCTTTGGAAGCGGCCCTGGGGAAGCTTGCGGAGGAATTGCAGGAAGTGATTGTGCTTTATTAGATTGAGAGAATTTGAAAAACAGATGGAAGCCTATAAGAAAATGATGCAGCCGGATGTGCGGGAAGAAAAAGTACAGGAGACCATCCGGAAATCCCGGGAGGCATTTTTCCGGTCGGAGGAGACGCGGATGCTGTCCTACGGAGAATTTGTCCGGGATCAGTTCCGACTCATCCGGAAGCGGTGGTGGGTTCTGCAGTTTCTGCTGCTGTGCCTGCTGGGACTGTTCCTGGTGTCGGGGCAGGGGGAGTTTTATATTCAGAGGGCCATGGGAATCTGTGCCACACTGTTTGTGATTCTGATTATTCCGGAACTGTGGAAAAACAGGACGTATCAGAGTATGGAAATCGAATCGGCAGCCTATTACTCGCTCCGGCAGATTTATGCCGCCCGCATGCTTTTGTTCGGGCTGGCTGATATTCTGCTGCTATCCGTGTTCATCGGAGTTACCGTGTCCGTGCTGCATGTGGGCATGACGGAGATTCTGATTCAGTTTCTTCTGCCGATGACGGTCACCGCCTGTATCTGTTTCGGGACGCTGTGCGGCAGACGGATGGCAGAAGCAGGAACGGTGACCCTGTGTATTCTCTGGAGCAGTGTATGGATGTTTATTGTGCTGAACGAAAATATCTACACGCTTCTTACCGTCCCCGTATGGCTGGGCCTGCTGGCTGCGGCTCTGGCGTATCTGGGTGTTTTGATTTATCATGCGCTGAAAAGAAGCGGCAATTACTGGGAGGTGTCTTTGGATGGAATTGAAATTAAATAATCTGACAAAAAAATTCGGCGATTTTACGGCCGTGGACCATGTAAATCTTACCATGACCAACGGGGTATACGGTCTGCTGGGGGTAAACGGAGCGGGAAAAACCACCTTGATGCGGATGCTCTGCACGCTGGTGAAGCCCACCGGCGGCACCATTACTTACGGAGGAAAGAATATCCTGCAACTGGACGGCGGGTACCGGAAGCTGCTGGGATATCTGCCCCAGGAATTCGGGTTCTACCCGGAATTTACCGTACAGGACTACCTGCTTTATATCGCATCAATCAAGGGAATCCGCCCGGCCGTGGCAAAAAAACGGGCAAAAGAGCTGATCGGAAAGGTGGGGCTTGCGAAAGCTGCCAACAAAAAAATGCGGACGCTGTCCGGAGGTATGAAACGCCGGGCGGGAATCGCCCAGGCCATGCTGAACGATCCCAGGATTCTGATTCTTGACGAGCCCACTGCCGGGCTGGATCCCAATGAACGAATCCGGTTCCGCAATCTCATCAGCGAGCTTTCCGAGGAACGGCTGGTTTTGCTGTCCACCCATATCGTCTCGGATATCGAGTATATCGCCAACGAGATATGGTTGATGAAGGACGGAAGGATTATTCAGCAGGGGACGCTGGATCAGATGCTTTCCTCCATGCCGGAGCAGGTGTGGGTGGGCCATGTGGAAAAGCAGAGGGTATCCGGGCTGATCAGTCAGTATAAAATTTCCAACATGAAAGCGGAGGGCAATGCGGTGGAACTGCGTATCATTTCCCGGGAACAGCCGCTGCCGGGGGCGGTCTGCGTGCAGCCCACGCTGGAAGATGTATTTCTGCACTATTTTGGAGAAAAGGCGGGTGACGGTGATGTTAAAATTTGAGATCAAAAAGGTATTTTCCAAGGCGAGAAACAGGGTGGCCCTGCTGGCGCTGTTTATTATTCTGGCGGTGGTATCCGTGCTGACCATAAACAGAGTGGAATATGTGGATGAAAACGGAAACCATTCCACC
>DVON01000137.1 GCA_018713585.1 Candidatus Pullilachnospira stercoravium
GACAAAACGCCGCACTCCAGTCCGTACTGCTTGGCCAGCATCAGAGGCATATTGGCCACCGGCATGGCCATCACCAGTACGCTGGCGCCCACCATCATCGTATTGTCCGAGATCCGGCCAAGGATCAGTCCCATAAGCACCGGAAGAAGGATCATCCGCACCGCGGCGAACGCATACAATCTCCAGCCGGAAAAAAGCTCCCGGAAGGGCATCTGCGCCAGCGTCGCCCCCAAAACCACCATGGACAGAAATGTGGTGCACCGGCCTGCATAAGTAAGGCTGTCTTTCAGGACGCCGGGCAGCGGAATCTGAAACCAGAAAATCACAATAGCCAGAACCGCCGCCAGGGTTCCCACATTCAGGAACTGACGCCAGAAGGAGTGTTTTTTCTTTTCTCCGTTTCCCGCCTCCAAAACAGCGATCCCGTGGGTATAAATCAGCACGTTGAAAAACAAATTGAAAATCGTCACATAGATCACTGCCGCCGTACCCAGGACCGCGGACACCACCGGTATTCCGATGAAACCGGTGTTTCCATAAACCGTCATCAGGGTATAAAAGCTCCGCTCCTGCTGTTTCACCCGCAGAATCCGCGGCAAAATCCATCCCAGCAGAATCAGAACCACATAAGATACGAAGGCAATCACCGCCGTCGCCAGAATGTCTCCTCTGGTGGCCGTGGTGGTCTCGTCCACAGCGCTGGCCAGTATGATGGCCGGGTTGCACACCATGGTGATCAGGCAGGACAGATCCCTGGAAGCACAATTACTCATCATATGCTTCCGGAACAGAAAATATCCTGTTCCGATCAGAAGCAGAATCACCAGCATCTGCTGAAATACAACCATCGTACTCATTGCATTTCCTCTTTTCCCCGCGCATACTTTATTGTCCTGTTTTGAAAGATACGCATAGTTGTAATAACTATACAGGAAATTCCCAATAAACGCAAGAAAAAAATCCGGCTCTCCTGCCTGGGCATGGAAATCCGGATTTTTCGCCAAGAAGGATCAATCCTCGAAGGTCTCCTTCAGCTTATCCATAAAGCTCTTTTTCTTCTCTTTTTCAGCCCCTTTGGCGGGTTTCCCCGCGGGACGGTTTCCGCAGGCCGCGTCGAAAGCGCGCAGCGCCTCTTTGGCCTCCTCGTTGAGTTTGGTGGGCACCTGCACCACCAGCGTCACATAGTGATCTCCCCGGACACTCCGGTTTCTCAGGGAAGGCACGCCTTTTCCTTTCAGCCGGATCTTGGTATCTGTCTGGGTTCCCGGTTTCACCTCATACTCCACATCGCCGTCCACCGTACTGATACGGATAGTTCCGCCCAGCGCAGCCTGCGCATAGGTGATGGGTGCTGTGGAGAAAATATTCATATCCTGTCTCTGGAAAATGGGATGACGGGCCACCCGCACTTCCACCAGCAGATCTCCTCTGGGGCCGCCGTTGGTTCCAGGCTCTCCCTTTTCCCTGATCCGGATGCTCTGTCCGTCGTCAATGCCTGCCGGTACAGACACCTGGATCTTCTTTCTGGAAGAAGTATATCCGGTTCCCCGGCAGTCGCTGCATTTTTCCCGGATAATCTTTCCCGTACCGCCGCAGTCCGGACAGGTCTGCACATTTCTCACCATGCCGAACATGGACTGCTGGGTGTAAACAACCTGGCCGGTACCGTTACATTTGGGACAGGTTTCCGGAGAAGTCCCCGGTTTCGCCCCGGTACCGCCGCAGGTCTTGCAGGGATCTTTCAGAGTCAGCTCAATCTCTTTTTCACATCCGAATACCGCTTCCTGGAAAGTAATATGAACCGCCGCCCGCAGGTTTGCTCCCTTCATGGGGCTGTTTGTGGCTCTGCGGCTTCTTCCGCCGCCAAACAGATCGCCGAAAATATCCCCGAAAATATCGCCCATATCCGCGCTGTTAAAGTCAAATCCGCCGAATCCGCCATATCCGCCGGCTCCGCCGCCGTTTTCAAAGGCTGCATGGCCGAACTGATCGTAGGCTTTTCTTTTTTCCGGATCGCTGAGCACACCGTAGGCTTCGGTGGCTTCTTTGAATTTCTGCTCAGCGTCCTTATCTCCCGGATTCATATCCGGATGATACTTTTTCGCCAGCTTCCGGTATGCTTTTTTCAAGGTCGCATCATCAGCTCCCCGGTCGACACCGAGAACCTGGTAATAATCTCTTTTTTCTGCCATTATCTTCACCTTTCCTGCCGCCGCCCGGCCAACACTGCCCCCTCAGGAGAAACTCCGGACAGCCATCTTTTCAATCGGACAGCCAAAGGAGTCTCCCCCTGTCCGATCACCGCGATACCTTGGTCATCGCGCAGCTACAGGGACGGAGACACTTTCGCATCCCCGCCCCTGAGGGTTTTCCGCTGCGGCCCGGGGATTTCCCCTCAGCCGCGTTTCTCAGAAATCTTTATACCTCTTTGTAGTCGGCATCTACCACATCATCGCCGTAGCCAGCTTCATTTCCGCCCTGGGATCCGGCATTTTCTCCCATGTTGGGGCCTGCTCCCTGAGCTCCGCCCTGGCCCTGTGCCTGCTCGTAAACTTTGGCAAACAGCTTCTGGGCGCTCTGCATCAGTTTTTCTTTGGCAGCCTTGATCTCTGCAACCTGAGCATCTGTCATCTCCTCAGCCGGAGTCTTCGCGATCAGGTCTTTCAGTGCGTTCAGATCGGCCTCCACAGCAGTCTTGTCATTGGCGTCGATCTTGTCACCCACCTCTTCCATGGCCTTTTCGGTCTGGAATACCATGGCGTCGGCATCGTTTCTGGTGTCAATAGCCTCTTTTCTCTTCTTGTCCTGAGCTTCGTACTCGGCAGCCTCTTTCACGGCTTTGTCGATCTCAGACTCGGACATATTGGAACCTGCAGTGATGGTGATATGCTGCTCTTTTCCGGTTCCCAGATCCTTTGCGGATACGTTTACAATACCGTTAGCGTCAATATCGAAGGTAACCTCGATCTGCGGAACTCCACGTCTTGCGGGCGGAATTCCATCCAGACGGAACTGTCCCAGAGATTTGTTATCTCTCGCGAACTGTCTCTCTCCCTGTACCACGTTGATATCCACGGCCGTCTGATTGTCGGCAGCGGTGGAGAAGATCTGGCTCTTCTTGGTGGGGATGGTGGTATTTCTCTCGATCAGTCTGGTGGCAATACCTCCCATGGTCTCGATGGACAGGGACAGCGGAGTTACATCCAGCAGCAGCACATCGCCTGCGCCGGCGTCTCCTGCCAGCTTACCACCCTGTACAGAAGCTCCCAGAGCTACGCACTCATCCGGGTTCAGGCTCTTGCTGGGCTCATGGCCGGTCAGCTGTTTTACTTTATCCTGTACCGCCGGGATACGGGTGGAACCGCCTACCAGCAGCACCTTGCTCAGCTCGGATGCGGACAGGCCTGCGTCAGACAGGGCACGGCGAACCGGCTCTGCGGTTTTCTCTACCAGATCGCTGGTCAGCTCATCAAATTTCGCTTTTGTCAGGTTCATATCCAGATGCTTCGGTCCATCCGCGGTTGCGGTGATGAACGGAAGGTTGATGTTGGTGGTTGTGGCGGAAGAAAGCTCTTTCTTGGCTTTCTCGGCAGCCTCTTTGATTCTCTGCAGAGCCATCTTGTCGTTGGACAGATCCACGCCTTCGGTCTTCTTGAACTCGGAAAGCATGTAGTCAGCGATCTTCTGGTCGAAGTCATCGCCGCCCAGACGGTTGTTTCCTGCAGTTGCCAGAACCTCGATAACGCCGTCGCCGATCTCGATGATGGAAACATCGAAGGTACCGCCGCCCAGGTCGTATACCATGATCTTCTGCTCGTTCTCATTATCCAGTCCGTAAGCCAGAGCTGCCGCTGTAGGCTCGTTGATGATACGTTTTACCTCCAGGCCGGCAATCTTTCCGGCATCCTTGGTGGCCTGACGCTGCGCGTCATTGAAATAAGCGGGAACCGTGATCACTGCCTCGGTTACCTTCTCGCCCAGATAGTTCTCCGCATCGCTTTTCAGCTTCTGCAGAATCATCGCGGAAATCTCCTGCGGAGAATATTTCTTTCCTTCGATATCTACTCTGTAATCGGTTCCCATGTGTCTCTTGATGGAAGAGATGGTCTTGTCGGCGTTGGTCACTGCCTGACGTTTTGCGGGCTCGCCTACCAGACGCTCGCCGGTCTTCGTGAATGCCACCACAGAGGGTGTTGTTCTCGCGCCTTCCGCATTGGTGATTACGGTGGGCTTTCCACCTTCCATTACAGCCACACAGCTGTTTGTAGTACCTAAGTCAATACCAATGATTTTTCCCATAATAAATTTCCTCCTGTTTCTATTGGTCCATGCCTGACCGGACGCCCCGGCATCCCTGATGCCTGATCCTTCGGGCTGCCCGGAAGGCTGTGTAAACACATTGCTTCTCTATGTCAACGGACTTAATTGGCCACCTTCACCATACTGTGGCGAACCACAAAGTCCTTATAAGTGTATCCCTTCTGGAACTCTTCCACAATAATGTTCTCTCCGGCTTCTTCATCCTCCACATGCATCACCGCGTTGTGGAAATCCGGATTGAACTCCTGGCCCACCGCCTCAATGGGTTTTACGCCCATCTCGTCGAAAGCTGTCATCAGCTGTTTGTAGACCTTTTCCATTCCCTGAGCGAAGGGATCTTCACTGTCGGAAACTGTTGCCAGACCCCGCTCGAAGCTGTCCACGATGGGAAGCATCTTCTCCACGATATCTTTGGCTCCGATCACATACATGCTGGCTTTTTCCTTCTCTGTCCGCTTTCTGTAGTTGTCGAACTCAGCCATCTGACGTTTCAGCTGATCGGTCAGTTCCTCGATCTTCTCGTCTTTCTTATCTTTTTTCTCTTTCTTCTTTCCGAAGAACCGTTTTTCCTTTTCCGGTTCCGCCTTGGCTTCTCCGGATTCTTCGGCACCCTTCTGTTCTTCCTCCGGCTGTACGCCCTCCTCGGAAGCTTCTGCCGGGGCCGGCTCCTGCTCTTCTTTTTTTTCTGTATCTTCTGCAGCCGCTTCTCTGGTGTCTGCTACATCTTCCGAAGTCTGGCCCGCTGTCGTTCTATTCTCTTCTGCCATCTCTCACCTTCCACCTTTCCTTATTACCGGCCGTATGGCCATCCAGGAATCCTTCAGGGTTTCCTTGCTACTGGCCGTATGGCCATCCAGGGATCCTTCAGGGTTTCCTTGTTATTGGCCGAAGCCCTATGTCTTTTTAAATATGGAATCCAGCTGGACCTTCAGCGTCTTCAGGTTATCCACGACGTTCTCATAGTCCATCCGTTTGGGGCCGATGATACCAATCGTTCCCTTCATTCCATCCCCCAGATCATAGGATGCAGTGACAACGCTGCAGTCTTTCATGGTCTGAATCGGGGATTCACTTCCTATATATACCTGAATTCCGGTGTTTTCTTCATCGGAAACAGTATCTTTGATCATCTCCACCAGTTCCTTCTTATCCTCAAGGGCGGAGATCAGTTCGCTGGCCTTGCTGCTGTCTGCCAGCTCCGGATATTTGAAAATGTTGGTGGCTCCGCTGGTATATACCGGAACCTCCTCATCGTCCACCTCAATGACTTTTGCCACAGCGTCCAGCACTTCGCTGACAACGCTGCTGTGAACACCGGCCTGCTCCTTCAGCTTTTTGATCAGCCCCAGGTTGATCTCCTCGATGGTGAGACCGTTCAGCTGGGTGTTCAGCAAAAGATTCAGCTTCAGAATCCGTTCATCGTCAATGGCTTCCGTAAGTCCGATGATCTGATTCTTCACCAGATTGCCTTCCGCCACGATCACTGCCAGAATCTGTTCCTCATTCACCTTGGACAGCTGAATAAACTTCAGCTTGTTGTGGTGATAATTGGGGCCGGTAATCATGGTGGCATAGTTGGTATTGGATGCCAGAATCCTGACCACCTGCTTCAGTACCTTTTCCATCCGGTCTGTCTTCTCAATCATCATCTCCTGGATCTGAGCTACTTCCTGCTGTTTTTCCTCCATCAGCTCATCCACATACAGACGGTAGCCCGCGTCCGAAGGAATCCTTCCTGCCGATGTGTGGGGCTGGATAATATACCCCATCTCCTCCAGGTCGGACATCTCATTGCGGATCGTTGCGGAGCTCAGATTCAAGTCCGTGTCCTTGGAAATGGTTCTGGAACCCACCGGCTCGCCCGTCTCAAGATACGTCTTGATGATCGCTTTTAATATTTTGCGTTTTCTCTCATCCAGCTCGCTCAAAAAACCCCGCTCCTTTCTCTTCCATCCTGAAGTTTCAGCTTGTTAGCACTCAACTTTAAGGAGTGCTAACATCTATGTTTTTAAGATAGCACCACCTCTATTGTTTGTCAATGGGTATTTTCAAATTTTTTTGATTTTTTTGTGGTTTTCCGGAAAATGGCGGTATCACCCTTCTGCAGATGATACCGCCCATCCTGGTAAATGTTTTCAGTTTATTCGCAGCAGAGAAATTCTTTTCCATACTTATTTATATATGGTTTGGATAACGTACGCCGAAAGGAATCTTCCACATTTTCCTGTGCCAGGGAAACACTTTTCCACATTCCGGCATTTCCGGATACACCGGTGGTTCCGGCATCTGTCCGTGTCCTCCGGCCTGCGTCGGTATTTCTCACGCGTCCAGTTCCGCCAGATTTCTCTTCAGTTCAATCATCTGATCGCGCAGCTGCGCAGCGGCTTCAAAGTTCAGCTCTGCCGCGGCGGCCTTCATCTGCTTCTGAACGTCTCCGATCAGTTTCTCCAGCTCCTTGCGGTTCATGGATTCCGGCGCCTTCTGCAGCGTCGCCTCCGTTTTTGCCACTTCCTTGGAAATGCTGATCAGATCCCGCACCGCTTTCTTGATGGTCTGCGGTGTGATTCCGTGTTCCTTATTATATTGTTCCTGCAAAGCCCGCCGCCGTTCCGTTTCATCAATAGCCATACGCATGGAATCGGTGATCACATCCGCGTACATGATTACCCGCCCCTCCGCGTTTCTGGCCGCACGCCCGATGGTCTGAATCAGGGAAGTTTCCGAACGGAGAAATCCTTCCTTGTCCGCGTCCAGTATGGCCACCAGCGTGATCTCCGGAATATCCAGGCCCTCCCGCAGCAGGTTGATTCCCACCAGCACATCGAACACATCCAGACGCATATCCCGGATGATTTCCGTCCGCTCCAGGGTATCAATATCCGAATGCAGATATTTTACCCGGATTCCCAGATCCCGCATATAATCGGTCAGCTCCTCCGCCATCCGTTTGGTGAGTGTGGTGATGAGAATTTTGTGGTGATTTTCCACCTCTTTATTGACCTCTCCCACCAGATCATCAATCTGCCCTTCCACCGGCCGCACCTCCACCTTGGGATCCAGAAGCCCGGTGGGACGGATAATCTGCTCCGCCCGGAGCATTTCATGATCTTCCTCATATTCTCCCGGCGTCGCCGACACAAACAGCATCTGATCCACCCGCTCCTCAAATTCCGTGAAATTCAATGGCCGGTTGTCCTTGGCCGACGGAAGCCGGAACCCGTAATCCACCAGCGTGGTCTTTCTGGACTGGTCCCCGGCATACATTCCCCGGATCTGGGGAATCGTCTTGTGGGACTCATCGATAATGATCAGATAATCATCTCCGAAATAGTCCATCAGCGTATACGGCGGCTGCCCCGGTTTCAGCCCGGACAGATGACGGGAATAATTTTCAATCCCGGAGCAGAACCCGGTCTCTTTCATCATCTCAATGTCGAAATTGGTTCTCTCATTGATCCGCTGGGCCTCCAGAAGCTTGTCCTCGCTTTTGAAGTACTCCACCTGCTCCTTCAGCTCTGCCTCAATGTTTTTGGCCGCCTCCAGAATCCGCTCCATGGGCACCACATAGTGGGAAGCGGGATAAAGCGCGATATGATTCAGCTCTCTCCGGATTTCCCCGGTGAGCGTGTCGATCTCCGTAATCCGGTCAATCTCATCCCCGAAAAACTCCACCCGGATCGCCACATCCGATTCATAGGCCGGAATAATCTCCACCACATCCCCCCGCACCCGGAAGGTTCCCCGGTGAAAATCCATATCATTCCGGTCATACTGCATATCGATCAGCTCCCGCAGCACCTCGTCCCGATCCTTCTCCATGCCGGGGCGAAGGGAAACGATCATATTCTGGTAATCCTTGGGACTTCCGATACCGTAAATACAGGATACGCTGGAGACGATGATCACGTCCCGGCGCTCGGAGAGCGCCGCGGTGGCAGAAAGACGCAGACGGTCGATCTCATCGTTGATGGCGGAATCCTTGGCAATGTAGGTGTCGGTGGAGGGGACGTAGGCTTCGGGTTGGTAGTAGTCGTAGTAGGAGACGAAGTATTCTACGGCGTTGTTCGGGAAAAATTCCTTGAACTCGCTGTAGAGCTGGGCCGCCAGGGTTTTGTTGTGAGCAATGATCAGCGTCGGTTTATTCAGCTGCTGGATGACATTCGCCATCGTGAAGGTTTTTCCTGAACCGGTGACTCCCAGAAGGGTCTCGCACTGGTTTCCTTCCTTAAAACCTTTGACAAGGTCGGCGATTGCCTGTGGCTGGTCGCCGGTGGGTTTATATTCTGATACTAATTCAAAATGGTCCATGAGTTATCTTTTCTCCTTTTTCTGATGTCTGATTTCTTCCCTGACACGCATCAAAATCTGTCCCAACAAATTCTGTCCTTTCCACTTGTTCGCACAGAATCTATCTTCATCTTTCATAGAAAGACCAATTCCCCAGATCCGATCTTTTACAGCGCATTCCGCAATTATTTCTTCACCTGTCTTCTCCAGGTTTTCAGCAAGTTCAAGATTCTGACGGAATTTTTCGCGTACACCTTTATAAACAATTTCTTCTCTTACCTTTATCCAGATCTTATCATCAAAATGCTGTACAGATCTGCCTAATGCTTTTATATCTGCTGCATTAT
>DVON01000138.1 GCA_018713585.1 Candidatus Pullilachnospira stercoravium
GTTCACCGTGTGGTGGCGCTGAACAACACGCTGCTGAAAAAGGCAGGCATCGATTACAAGAGCATCGATCCCACCATGGACGGATATTATGAAGTGTTCCAGAAGATGAAAGAGGTCAGCGAGACCGACAACTTCTATCCCTTCAATGTGGTTATGAAGGAAGCCTGGGATCTGCAGCCCTGGTTCTCGGCGGTAGGTCTGAAGACCGGCGTGCAGCTCAACGAGGACGGAAAGAAATATGTGCCCATCTCCACCGATGAGGCTGCTCCGGTATGGGAGTGGTTCAAGAAGCTGTATGACGACGGCCTGATGGATCCCTCCGCATTCGTGGACGGAACCTCTGAGATGAGAGACAAGATGGGAGCTTCCTCTCAGCAGACCGGAGTAACGGTGGACTGGGCAGCCTGGGTTGGTCTGCACAACGCCAACGCCCAGAGCGAGGGCCTGACCACCGATGATTACGAGGTAGTATCCCTTCCCGGACTGGAGACCCCGGACGGCAGCTACATGCTGGGTAAAGGAAGCGCCAGCCTGTTCGCGGTACCGGCCAACGCGCAGAATGTAGAGGGAGCCATCAAGGTTCTGGAGTATTTTGCCACGCAGGAAGGCGGCGAGCTGCTGTCCATCGGTATCGAGGGCTATGACTACAATGTTGAGGGAGACACCTATACCCAGACCGAGATCGGAGCCGCTCACGCCAACGATCACGGAGCGCCTGTGCCCATCTACAAAGACTTTGTAAATCCGCTGGGATACAATCCGGGTATGGAAGAAGCGCTGAGCTACGGCGACTACGCCACCATCGAGATGACGATTCCCAATGAGACAGATTACAAAGAGATCGTCGGAAAATGGGGTATCCAGATCATCCGCGGCGAGTCTTCTGTTGAGGACGGACTGGCAGGAATGCGCGCGGAGCTTCTGGAGCGTGGTGTGACAGAGGTATAAAAAACAGAATCTGCGGAAGGATCCGGCGGCAGAAGTCTCCGGATGAATCAGCAAATGACCGCAGAAGAAGAACAGATAAAAAGTCTGCAGCAGACGGGCGCCCAGGATGCGGCGCCCGTTGTCGCAGCAGGGTGGGCCGCAGAGCCCTGGAGGAATGAACATGAAAGATAAAGGAGTTACCTGGAAAAAGGTAAAACGCTACCGGGGCATTTATCTGATGCTGCTGCCGGTGGTGGCATATTTTCTTGTATTTTCCTATTATCCCCTGTTTCTGGGACTGGTAAACAGCTTTCATAAGGTGAAGCTGCTGGGAGGCTCCCAGTTTGTGGGACTGGAAAATTATCAGGAGGTGGCCCAGAGCGCCCAGTATCAGCAGGCGCTGGTCAACAGCCTGATTGTGGGCATCGGGACGTTTTTGCTGCAGTTTGTCTGGGGACTTGCCATCGCCCTGTTTCTCAATGAAGTAAAGAATAAAGTGGTCAAGTCTCTGATTCAGACAGTGACCTATATTCCGTACCTGCTGTCCTGGGCCGTGGTGGGCGGTCTGTGGATCACGATTTTCTCCCCCACCGGTATGATCAACGGTATCCTGGAGATGATTCAGGGAGCCGATTATCAGCCCATTGTATTTATGTCGGAGCCGGCTTTTGCCAGGGCTATCATGATTTTCACCGGCGCCTGGAAGGGCGCGGGATATTTTGCGGCGCTGTTTCTGGCCGCCATCGTCAGCCTGGACGAATCGCTGTATGAGTCCGCGTAGATTGACGGCGCCACCCGGTGGCAGCAGCTGACCAGGATTACCCTGCCGCAGATTGTCCCCACTATGAAGATCGTCACAGTGCTGAGCGCCATGAGTGTTCTGAGAAATTTCGACCAGATCTTCGTGATGGGAAACGCGTCCATCAATGACAAGGTACAGAACCTTCTGGTGCTGATTTACAACGATGGTATCCTGGAGTTCAATGTGGGAGTGGCCACGGCAGCCGCCACGCTGGTGCTGGTGATTACCATGGTGATTTCCTTTACGGTCCGCAAGCTTCTGCGGTATGATCAGTCGTACGATTAGGAGGAAATGGCATGAGAAAACAGAAAAAAAGTCTTAGAAATGAACTGAACGTGCCCCAGAAGGCGGTAATGTATCTGGTTCTTCTGGTGATCGTGCTGATCATGGCACTGCCCATGTGGAACGTGATTGTGGTTTCCACCTCCTCACGGCTTTCCGCCAGCCAGAGCGGCATCAAGCTGTGGTGGGACTCCTTCAGCCTGGACGGTTATGAGTATGTGTTTACCGTAACGAAACTGCTGCGGCCCTTCCTCAACTCTCTGTTTGTGACCACGGTGGCCACGGTGATCCAGGTAATCCTGTCCTCCTTCGCGGGCTACGTGCTGATTCAGAAGGATCTTCCCTTCCGGGGACTGATTACTTCCTTTGTCATGCTGACCATGATGATCCCCGGCGACCTGACCCTGATCTCCATTTATCAGGTAAACAAACAGCTGGGCCTGCTGAACAGCTATACGGGACTGATTATGAACGGACTGATTTCCGGATTCAGTATTCTGCTGATGCGGAACTACTTTACCACCGTTCCCTATTCCATGGCGGAGGCTGCCAGACTGGATGGCGCGGGAGAAATCCGGATTTTCGCGAAAATGTTCCTGCCCACATCGCTGCCGGGACTTGCCACCGTATTTTTCATGGAGTATGTATCCAAATGGAATTCCATCATGCTGCCGGCAACCCTGATCACCGACCAGGATCTGTACACCCTGCCGCTGATGCTGAAATCCATGATTCAGTCGGATTCTTCCGTGTCGGGAACGGCCATCGCGCCGGATAACGCGGTGATGGCGGCCATCATTATCACCACCGTGCCGCTGCTTCTGATTTACATTTTCGCGCAGAAATACCTGCTGGAGGGCATGAACCTGGGAGCGGAGAAAGGCTGATACGGTTATGAAAGCATTTGAGATTACCTTCGAGAGAATGGTGGAAAAAGGGGAAGAGGGAACGTACTTCCCCGTGGAATTTACGGTGCCGCAGGACGCGGAAAAGCTGGAAATCTGTTATGAATACGCCCGCTATGAGGAGACCGTAAAAGACGGCCGCAGATTTCGCCGGGAAAAGAACATCGTGGATCTGGCGGTCTGCGCTCCCCAGGGCTACATCGGTTCCTCGGGATCGGACAGAACCCGCATCCAGCTGTCGGCATACGGAAGCTCCCAGGGTTTCGCTCCCTGCGAAATCCGCCGGGGCACCTGGCAGGTGATTCTGGGCGCCTACAAAATCAGCCCGGAGGGCTGCCTGGTCCGGTATACGGTGACGGTGTACCCGAAGGAGCTGGGGCTGTACAAAGGCGATACCCATATGCACACAGTGGGATCGGACGGAAACTGCACGCTGGATGAGATCGCCTGGATGGCCGAAAAGCAGGGGCTGGATTATGTGATCGTCACTGACCACAATAATTATGCCCACAACAGCCAGATCAGGCCCCACGCTTCGGTCACCATGATTCCCGGAGCGGAGTGGACTCATTACAAGGGCCATGCGGGAATGTTGGGAGCGGCCCGGCCCTTTGACAATCCTTTCTGCGTCAACACCCCGGAGGAAATGCGGGAAAAATTTGACGAGGCCGGAAAAAGAGGCGCGCTGCGGGTGCTGAACCATCCCTTCTGCCCCAACTGCGGATGGCGCTGGGGAATGGACGCGGTGGAATACGATCTGGTGGAGGTGTGGAACGGAGCCACGCCGGCGCCGGTGAACCTGGAGTGCCTTTCCTGGTGGGAGGAGCAGCTGAAAGCGGGAAAGAAAATTCCCATCACCGGCGGCAGTGATTTCCACCGGACGGAGTTTGGAAGGATGCTGGCGTCTCCCTGCACCTGGCTGTATGCCGCCTCCAGAACGTCGGCGGATCTGCTGGATGCCTTAAAGCGCGGCCACGGATTTATCACTTACGGCCCGGAGGGTCCCGTGCTGCGGGTAGGCCCGGAAGGGTATCTGCCGGGGGATACGGTGCCCCAGGATGCCGAAGTCTCTTTTGTATTTGAGCGCCTGAAGGGCGGCGACGTGATCGCGCTGATCTCCGACCAGGGAGAAGAGCGGATCACCATGGAGGAATTTACCTCAGAATATACCTGCACACGGAAGGTGAAAGGCCTGAAATACCTGCGGGCGCAGGTGTTCCGGCAGCCGGAGCTCATCGGAGGCATGCCGGCGCTGATTTCCAATCCCTTCTATGTGAGCGGACAGGAGGATGGGATTGATTAAGAAAATCATTTTGGTATTTAAGACGCATTTTGACATCGGGTTTACCGATCTGGCGGAAAATGTCATCGACAACTACGCCACTTCCATGCTGGATCAGGTGCTGGAAACCTGCGAGGCCACGGCGGATATGGGACGGCAGAAGTATGTGTGGACCATGCCCTCCTGGCCGCTTGCGGTGATGCTTCAGCGCAGCAGCGGAAGCAGGAAGGAACGGCTGGAAAAGCTGATCGACCAGGGGCAGATTGTCTGGCACGCGCTGCCTTTTACCTCTCACTTTGATTTCTGCGGGCTGCAGGATTACCGGTATGGATTTAAATTTGCCCGCC
>DVON01000139.1 GCA_018713585.1 Candidatus Pullilachnospira stercoravium
ATATGATACTATTGATTTATATCTAGCGCGAAAAGAGTAAGAGAAAATACTCCTGTGGATCTTTTAAGTCACAACCACCACTTCAATGGTGGTTATGACTTAAACTTTTGTCAGCGTCAGATCGTTCAGAATATCTTCATAGGTAACCAGTGTTACATTTCCCATTTCTTTGGCCATTTCGGAACAGTTCTCCGTAAACCCGTTTTTGGAAAACAGATACAGCGCTGTCTTTTCATATCGGAACAGCCTGCTGCGCTGGGCCAGCTTTTCCAGTACACTGGTATTTACTTTCTCATTGGTCCATTTACACTCACAAAACAGCGCAGTATTTTTATCCTGCTCTCCCATGATATCAATTTCCTCCTGGCTGTGGGAAAGGGGATTGGTTCCCCACCAGCGTCCCAGATCTCTGAAATCCACAGGAGATTTTCCTTCCAGCAGCAGGTGCCACAAATACTGGCTGCAGATTTCCTCAAAAATCTTTCCCATATAATCGGAGAGCTGCGGCTCGATTCTCCGGTAGGCCAGATCAGCGGCTCCCCGGGCGATGATGGAACTGTTCACCGGCACGAATCGGTACCAGAAGCGGAACATGGGGTCCTCGATGGAGTAAATGGATTTTTTGGAAGAAGTCTCTCCATAAGGAAATTCCTTTTTTATCAGGCCAAGCGAAATCAGATTTTTCAAATACGCGGCGCAGATACTGGAACTTTCCCCCACCTTTGTGGAAATTTCGGCCATGCGGGAAGCGCCCAACGCGATGGCGGTGATGATGGCATTGTAAAGTGCCGGTTCCCGTACTTCCTGTTTCAGCAGGTTTTCCGGTTCCTCAAAGAGAAAAGAGGATGGGTTGAAAAAGGTATTTTTGATGTTGCCGGCAACACTCAGCCGGTCGTCCATCTGCAGCAGATATTGCGGTGTTCCACCCACGATCCCGTAAATCATTGCCTTTTCTTCGGCGGAAAAATTTTTACAATACTGGCAGGTTTCCGCGAAATCAAAAGGGAGTATTTTCATCTGTGCGGTTCTTCTCCCGTAAAGCGGCGCTTTATAGGATAGCACATGATCCTCCATATAGGACATGGAAGATCCACAGAGAATCAGCATCAGCCGGGAATCCTTCTGATATTTGTCGATCAAAAGCTGGAGGGTGGATGCGAAGCTTGCCTGGGAACGGGCCACATAGGGATATTCATCAATTACCAGGACAAGACGCTCCTTCTGCGCCAGCTGGAATACATATTCCAGTGCTGTCTGGAAAGAAAGAAAAGCAGATTCGGTCTGGATACCGGTTCCGTATTCCAGGATATTCCTGCTGAAATTCTCCAGATTCTGACGGGCATTGCTTTCCACGCCCATAAAATAGATCGCCCGCTTCTTACGGATAAATTCATTAATCAGTGCGGTTTTTCCCACACGCCGGCGGCCATAAATCACAACGAATTCAAATTTTCCGGATGTATATAATTGATTCAGGGAATTCAGTTCCCGTTTTCTTCCGATAAACATACCATGTCCTCCCGATTGGTTTTGCAACTGAAAAATTCGTGTCTTCTGTATTCATTGGATATTATACCACGGGAAGATCATTTAGTGAAACATAAATTACTAAATCATAAATGACTAAATGATACCTGAGTAAAAATAACAGCTTCGTCCACTGCCTGCCCATTAAAATATGGAAAAACATTCAGCCATCAAAAGCCTCCAAAAGCATCTTGCATATTACTTTTTGATCTGTTATGATAAGAAAAAGGAACAACCGCCCACAAGTGGTTTGACCTGATTTTTGGTAGAAAGACCACCCTATTCGCTGGTCAAAGTTTCAAGGGTGGTTTTTCTGTGTGTTTCTAATGACTGATCATATAAATGAATGTCAGTAGTGTGATCAGAAATAATCCGAACTGCATCAGATCGTTAAAACTGAATTGGTTCTTCATAAGCACCACCCCCATTCTATGTAGAATGAGGTCGTCGCCACCCTGGAACACGGCTGTTCCTTCCGAAAATATAGCATAGTTTTTTGTAAAGTGCAATGTATTATAATAAGTTTTAAAGTTCATTATAATACATTGCACTTTTTGCTTCCTATAACCGCTCCAGCCGCACAATCCTCGTACACCCCGTCAGCGTGGACGGCCGGTGGGACACCAGGAAAATCATTTTATCCTGAAATCCCTCCTGCAGTGTTTTCAACAGCTCTTTCTCATGCAGCACATCCAGGCTGCTGGTGGGTTCATCCATCACCAGCACATCCGGGTCGGTGAGCATGGTGCGGGCGATGCCCACCCGCTGCCGTTCGCCGCCGGAGAGCCGGGCGCCCATCTGGCCCATCTGGGTGTCGTAGCCGTCGGGCAGGGTGGTGATAAAATCATGCAGCCCTGCTTTTTTGGCCGCCTGTACGATTTCTTCGCGGGAAGCCTCCGGCTTTCCGATGGCGATGTTGTCCGCGATGGAGCAGTTAAACAGGAACGTATCCTGTTCCAGTACGGCGATGCGCCTGTGCAGTTCCTCCAGTGACAGCTCCTGGATGGGAATGTCGTTGATGAGAATCTGTCCTTTCTGCGGATTCCAGAAGCGGAGCAGCAGCCGGAGAACGGTGGATTTTCCGATGCCGCTTTCCCCCACGATTCCCACCTTTTCATTGCCCTCCACATCCAGATGGAAATCCTTCAGCACTTCTTTCCCGGATCCCGGATAACCAAAGGAGACGTGTTCAAACCGGACAGAGCGGATGGGGCCGCAGGTCTTCGGATGTTCGCACTCCACGATTTCCGGCCGGGTATCCTCGATGAGGAACAGCCGTTCCGCCGCCGCGTAGGTTTCCAGCAGGCTGGAGACCACCGTGGTCAGGGACTGGGTGGAGGAGAAGGAAGCCATGGCCACAAAGGACAGCACAATGGTTCCCGCCGGTTCGCTGATGCCGGAAGCCGCCAGATAAGAAGCTGCCGCCAGAATGGCGATCCGTGCCAGATACACGAAAAAGGTGGGCGCCGCCAGCACCGTCTGCTGATGCAGGGTGAGGCCGTGGGCCGCCCGGTTGATGGCCCGGTTCTGCTCCTGCACCATGGCCAGCCGCTTCTGGACGAAATCGAAAATCTGGATATCCCGGAGACCGTAAATGCTTTCCAGAACCAGGGATTTCATCTTTCCCAGCCGCTCCCGGTAGCGGGCTCCGATGGGGCGCCCCGCTTTCACGGCAATGCAGGGGAACACCACGCTGACCACCAGATAAATGGGAAGCAGCACCGCCGCAAACAGCGGGTTGACGGCAATGGCGATTCCCAGGGTCACGCAGGGAAGAAGAATCACCGTGAACATGGGCCCGATGGTGTGAGCAAAGAAAAATTCGATGGTTTCAATGTCCGACACGGCGATGTTCATCAGATCTCCCTTTTCCCGGTTCATCAGGCAGGCGGGGGCCAGACGGCGGATGGAACGAAACAGCTCCACCCGCATATGTGCCAGTAGCCCGTAGGCGCCCACATGGGAAACCACACCCTCCAGATACCGGCAGATCACGATCAGCGCGCCGCTCACAAAGGTGAGAAGGCCGTACAGCAGGGGCGATCCCGCCGAAATCCATCCCGCGCAGGATAAAAGCAGCAGAGAGCCGAAGCCCATCAGCCCCATCTGGGAAAGATTGCCGATGATGCTGGCCAGGGTGGAGATCAGCAGCGTGCCTTTTACCGGAGCGGCGATTTTTAAAAGCCTGCCGGTCATGGCAGGGATGGAATATTGAAATTTTCTACGCATGAAGCATGTCCTCCTTTCCGGCGTGACTGGCAAACGGTGAAAAATCAGCGGCGCCGGGGGTATTTCCCAGCTGTTCCAGCTCTTCCTGCTCTGTCACCAGGCGGCTGTAAAGTCCCTGCTGTTTCATCAGCTCCTCATGGCTTCCCTGCTGGACAATCTGTCCGCCGGACAGCACCAGGATCTGATCCGCATTCCGGATGGTGGACAGCCGGTGGGAGATGATGATCAGGGTCCTGGTGTGGGCCAGCTGTTCGATGCAGTGCCAGATCTCCTGTTCACTGCGGATATCCACGCTGGAGGTGGCCTCATCGAAAATGATGTACTCCGCCTGGCACAAAAGCGCCCGGGCGATGCCGATTTTCTGCCGCTGGCCGCCGGAGAGGCGGCTGCCGGAATCTCCCACCTGGGTGTCGAGTCCCTCCGGGCAGGAACGGATCCAGTCCCCCAGCATCACCTGATCCAGTGCTTCCAGAAGCTGTTCGTCCGCGGCGTCCGGGGCGGCCATCCGCAGATTGTCCCGGACGGTACCGGCAAAAAGGCTTACGGTCTGAGGCACCATGATGATATGACGGCGCAGTTCTTCCGGGGTCATGGAGATATAGTCTTTTCCTTCCAGAAGAATCCGGCCCGAAGCGGGATCGTAAAAACGCATCAGCATGCCGGCCACGGTGCTTTTTCCACAGCCGGAAAGGCCCGCCAGGGCAGTGACGCTGTTTTTGGGAATGTCAAAGGAGATATCCGTAAGAGCGGCAGCCCGCCCCTCATAGGCATAGGAAACATGCTCCAGGCGGATGCCCCGAAAGGGCTCTTTTTCTGCCGGCAGATCCGGATTCCAGGGACGGCTGGTGTCGATGGAGAGAAGCTGCTCCACTTTTTCCGCCGCGGCCACACCGGCCAGCGCGGAGTGGGTGGCGTTCATCAGCTGCCGGAAGGAGCCGAAAAAGCTGTAGGAGAGCATCAGCGCCATCAGCGCGGCGGAGAAAGAAATACTTCCCGCAGCCAGCTGACAAAAGGCAGTGACAGCAGCCAGCACCACGCAGCCGTAGATCATGCCGTCCGTGAACAGGAAGGAAGTGAAATTCACCCGCATCACATCCATGATTTTGTTGTTGAACCGGTCCGCCTTGTCCTGCAGCACTTCCGTCCGGCGTTCATCCTGATGGAACAGCTTCAGGGTGGTCAGGCCCTGGACGCTTTCCAGGTAATAGCCGGTGAGATCCTCCATGGACTGCCAGTAATCCGTCTTCAGCGATTCAATGTGCTTCCGGAACAGATTGTTGGCGGGAAGCAGGATCAGCGACACTGCCAGCAGCACCAGAGCGGTGGGCAGAGAACTGTCCTTTAACTGGAAGAACAGATAAAAAGGAGCAATCACACAGTAAATCAGTCCCGGAAGATATTTGCTGTAATAAATCTGCATGGATTCCACCCCGTCCACGGAAGAGGTGATGGCGGAAACGGGCCCGATTTTCTCAATATTTCCCACATCCAGCTCCAGCGCTTTGGAGAAAATACCGGTTCGCAGCGACTGACGGGCTTTGGCCGTGCAGCGGTATTCCGCCTCCCCGGTGAGCAGATCCGCCGCCAGGATGACGGCTGCTGCCATAAGCGCCGAGGCAATGGCTGATCCGGCTTCTGCCAGTGTCATGGCGGGAGAGGTCAGATCTCCCAGAAATCCGGAAACCGTCCGGGCAAAAGATGCAGTGCCCACCAACGTAAGAAGACGGCACAGAACAATGGCTCCCATCCATCCCCACAAACCCCGCGCCATGCGGATCAGAGTTTTGTTCATTAAAAGCATATGTTATCTCCCTTCGCTTGTTTTTGATATTAGTCGAAACTAACCGATGTTCCGTGCAAAGGGCTGAAATCAGCCCTTTACACTAACGATATCTTTCCGTTCTGCCAGTTCGCTGATCAGATCCGGTTTGTTGCATGAGGGCGGAAGAAGCAGCTCCAGTTCAATTTTAGTCTGCTCCCGGTTCGCCTTGCTGACCTTCAGCCCGGTGATATGTATTCCCTTCTCCAGAAAATACTGCTCCAACTGCTGGACACTGACGCGTTTGCTGTCTCCGATGATTTTCAGGTTGGCATAATAGGATTCGCGTCCCAGAAACCCGATTTTATGGAGAAGCACCTGCAGAAGCACCAGAATCATGCCTCCGGATACAGCGATAAAATACTGGCCGGCGCCCATGGCCATGCCCACACCTGCGGTAGCCCAGATTCCCGCCGCAGTGGTGAGACCGCTGACGGAGTTGTTGTGCCGCACAAAAATAATGCCCGCCCCCAGAAAGCCCACGCCGCTGACAATCTGCGCCGCGATCCGTGAGGCGTCGTAGTCAGCCACATCGGAGAACCCATATTTGGATACCACCATCATCAGCGCCGCCCCGAAGGCTACCACCGCATGGGTGCGGACGCCTGCCATCTTGTTACGGTTTTTTCGTTCAAAGCCGATGGCACAGCCCAAAATACCTGCCAGAAGAATCCTCAGCACCAGCTCACACTGTGGCAGGATTTGCTGTGCAAGTGAGGTAAGAAAGTTCATAACTGTCTTCCTGCCTTTCTGAAAAATATGGACGATTACCTATATCATAGCAGATTCCCCTTTGATTACAAGGGAAAATATACAACTTTACATCTCTCTGTACCGGGTGGGCGTGCAGCGCATACGTTCCCGGAATACTTTGGCATAATAGGCGGAGGTGGAAAACCCCACCCGCCCGGCGATTTCCGTCACCGGCAGATCTGTCTCCCGCAGAAGGGGCAGGCTTTTTTCGATCCGGAAGGAAATCAGATAGTCGAACAGGGATTCCTTCATATGCTTTTTGAAAAACCTGCAACATTCGCTCTGACAGATGCTGGCCTGAGCCGCGATATCCTCCAGGGTGATTTTTTCGCTGTAATGCTGCTGGATATATTCCAGAATTTTCCTCAGGCGGTCCATGTGGCGCAGCGTGGAGGCGGGACTCTGAACATTCTGAAAATCACCGTGTTCCCAGAGCACATTCCAGATGGACAGCAGGTCGATCTGCAGAAGTAGCTCATAATTTTGAGGGGGTTTTCGCGACAGCAGGAAAATGTTTTTCAGCTGTGTGAGAATTTCCAGCTGCCAGGGGGAGGAAGGAGAAAGCCGCAGCCCCGGTATGGCCGGATTTTCCGTGATTTTCTCCACATATTTGGTCTGCAGCACGCTGCCCTCATAGCCGCATAGAAAACGGGGATGAAAGGTTACTGAAATATAACTGCAGTCATCGCCTCTCGCATCCGGAAAGCCGGTATGCATGGTGTTGGAATTGCAGAAAAGACCGTCGCCGGCCTTCAGATGATAAACCGTCTCATTGAGCTGGTAGCACATTTCCCCTGACAGCACCAGCGTCAGCTCCACTTCCCGGTGCCAGTGCCAGAGAAAGCTGTTTTTTTCGTACCGGGAAAGCTGCTCCAGGCTGACATTGACGGGAAATCCGTACGTTCCGTGGGCTTTTACCTCTTTTTTGTTGGGATCTAGCTGTAACTGCATGGAATACCTCAAAATATTGATAATAGATGCAAAAATAATTGTTGTAACTGTCTTATGATCTCATTATAATCATAAAAAAAGAAAAGTCAACGAGAGGAGAAGGGATATGAAAGCAACGGAGGTTAAGGAACTGGTAAAGCATGTGAAAAATGAAAAAATGGTACAGCTTTTCACCCAGATGTATGGAGAGAGCCGGGTGGAGGAAAACGCGAAGCGGTATGAGATGGTGGCGGAAGGTTTCGTAAAGGAGTTCGGCGATAAAGAGTTTGAATTCTTCTCTGCTCCCGGAAGAACGGAGATCGGCGGAAACCATACGGATCACAACCATGGAAAGATTCTGGCCGGCAGCGTACATCTGGACTGCGTGGCAGCCGCAGCGCCCAACGGCACCAATACGGTGAAGCTGATCAGTGAGACGTATCATCAGTACCTGACGGTGGATCTGGATCACCTGGAGCCCATGGAGAAAACCACAGGGACAGAGCCGCTGCTGAGAGGCATTTTCGCGGGCCTGAAAAACCGCGGCATGAAGGTGGAAGGCTTTGACGCTTATGTGACCAGCAACGTGATCGGCGGCGCGGGCGTCAGCTCCTCCGCATCCTTTGAGATGCTGGTGTGTGTGATGGTGGATTATCTGTTCAACGGCGGAAAGAGGGACATGGTTACCTATGCCAAAGCGGGACAGTATGCGGAGAACAAATACTGGATGAAAGGCTCCGGCCTGCTGGATCAGCTGGCCTGTGCCGTGGGAGGCATCATCACCATTGATTTCGCGGACATTGAAAATCCCAGCATCCGGGAGGTAAACTGCAATTTCGATGAGCTGGGCTACGATCTGGTGATCGTAAATACCGGAAAAGGCCATGCGGATCTGTCGGCGGAATATTCCGCGGTTCCCAATGAGATGAAGGCGGTTGCCCGGTATTTCGGAAAAGAAGTGCTGCAGCAGGTGGATGAGGACGCTGTCATTGAAAATGTTCAGGCCATCCGCAAGGCGGCCGGTGACCGGGCGGTGCTGAGAGCGTTCCATTTCTTTGAGGAGAACAAACGGGTGGACGCACAGGTGAAGGCGCTGGAAGAGAAGGATTTCGACACCTTCTTCCGGAAAGTCACCGAGTCCGGAGATTCCTCCTGGAAATGGCTGCAGAACTGCTACTGCAACGAGACACCCGATGAACAGTCCATCACGGTGGCGCTGGCCCTCACCAAACTGTACCTGGATAAAATCGGCTGCGGCGTCTGCCGTGTACACGGCGGCGGATTTGCCGGTGTCATCGCCGCATTCCTTCCGAAAGACAAAACGGCAGGATACGCCGAATACATCAACAAGGCGCTGGGAGATGGCTCTGCTTATGTGATGCACATCCGCCCGCAGGGCGCTATCCGGGTAGAACTGTAATACCGGAAATATACCGGAAAGAACGCTTCGTGAACTTTCCGGTGCTTTAAAAACTTTTATAAAAAACCCGGGCTGTACAGAAGGGCTGCCGGCATCAGGCCGCGGAAATCGCGGCCTGTGTGCATACGGCTGCGGCAGGGAAGGCAAAAGGCCAAGCTGCCGCGTTTCTGTATGACCCGGGTAAAATTTTTCTTGCTGATGGATGGGAAGTCCGTTATACTGTCCTTACATTTCAAATCATTTGTCCGGTGTTCTCCGGACAGTTACCCTGTGATAGTTAAAAATGCTGAAAATGGGAGATGCCGGGCGTTGTGTGGCCGGGGTATTTTTGGTATACTTTTCTGGAAGGATACACTGCTTTTGCATACCGGGAGCTCCTGTTTGGAACCACGGAAGCGTTCCGCGTCAGAGAAAGGAGCCGGACTGCCGGGTTCTGTATGAATATGCCATGTTTGTGGAGCTGGTGAGGAGGTGTTTGAGGGAAATACGGGGAAACCCGGAAGAGGCGGTGGATATGGCGGTGCGAGAGAGTATTAAGAAGGGAATCCTGGCGGATTTTTTGAAGAAACACAGAGCGGAGGTGAAAGATGTGATACTGACGGAGTATGATCAGGAAGCGCACATTCGCAATGAGAAAAATGAGAGTTGGCAGGAAGGCTGGGAAAAGGGCTGCCGGTCAGTGATCAGGCAGGTAGTTTTGTATCATAAGGGAGAAGGTATGTCTTCTGAGAAGATTGTGGAAATCCTGCAGAATCACTTCCGGTTGAATAAAGAGGATGCGGAAAACTGCCTGCGGGAACTGGATTTTGAAGAGACACAAAGTGGAGGCGAAAACAGCGATACTGACAGTGTATGATCATGAGGCGCACATTCGCAGTGAGAAAAAAGCTGAAATACAGGAAGAGAACAAAAGAAGAGAAAGGAGCTGCACAATATATGAAATTGCTGCTGATCCGGCATGGTGATCCGGATTATGAGAAAGATTCCTTGACGGAGAAGGGATGGAGGGAGGCCCGCTGTCTGTCGGAGCGGATTTCCAAAATGGATGTGAAAGATTTTTACGTTTCTCCCCTGGGCCGGGCGAAGGATACGGCATCTTTTACGCTGGAAAAGATGGGGCGGCAGGCTGTGGAGTGTGAGTGGCTGCGGGAGTTTGCCTGCAGGATCCGGCGGCCGGATAAGCCGGATGAGAAATCCATTGCCTGGGACTGGCTGCCCCAGGACTGGACCATGGATGAGCGTTTTTATGACAGGAACCGGTGGACGGAACCGGAGGCTTTCCAACAGGGAGGCGTGCAGGAAGAGTATCGGTGGGTGACGGAAAATTTTGACCGGCTTCTGGCAGAGCATGGCTATGAGCGGCAGGGGAATTTCTACCGGGTAAAAAAGGCCAATGAGGATACGCTGGTGTTTTTCTGCCATTTCGGACTCACCTGTGTGCTGGCGGCCCACCTGCTGGGAATTTCTCCCATGGTACTCTGGCATAATGCCATCGAAGCGCCCACGGGAATTACCAGCTTCGTGACGGAGGAACGGCGCAGAGGAATTGCCGCGTTTCGGATGACTTCCTTTGGAGATACGGCACATCTGTACGTCCAGGGGGAACCGGAGGCTGTGGCGGGGAGATTCTGCGAGACATACGATCATCCGGGGCAGCGGCATGACTGACATAAGCAGCCAAAAATGACAGAAAAGCAGCCATTCCTGACGATAATCCTGCACAAGCCATATTTCTGCTTATAATAACGGTATGTGACAAGCAGAAATATGGAGGCTGATGGAAAAATGGAAAACAGGCTGCGGTATATCCGGCTGGCCATCTGCGACAGGGAAGAGGATACCATGATCCGTCTGGAAAATTTTCTGGAAGAACGCAGAGCCAGGGGCCAGGTGCAGATTCATATTGATACCATGAAAAACGGCGCACAGCTGGTTCGGAAAATTATGGAGCAGGAGTCCTATGACATTATCTGTCTGGAATCGGAACTCTCGGATACGGACGGGATTCAGCTGGCGAAGACCATACGGGAAACCGATGAGGAGACCGTATTTCTGGTTCTGGCCGCGGATGAATCCAGGATCAAGGAGATTTTTGATATCATGCCGGCGGTTTATCTGAAAAAGCCGGTGGAACGGCAGGAATTTCTCCACTGGCTGGAGCGCAGTATCCGCCGGATGACGGACGAACGGAAATACTATGTGTTTAATTTTAACCGGAGAACCTACCATGTGCCTTACCGGCGGATCTGTTATCTGGAATCCAGAAACCATAAATTGGTGATAAAGACAGAGCTGGAGGAATACTCTCTTTACGGTAAACTGGACGAAGAGGAGGAGCGGCTTCGGGCCGCCGGCGGTATGTTTTTCCGGATTCACAAATCCTATATTGTCAATTACTGGCATATCCACTGGCTGGACGGCAGCGCCGTTGAGATGGTAAACGGAGAGACCCTTCCGGTCAGCGACGCTTACCGGGAACGGCTGCGGAGGGAGTACTGGCAGTATACAGAAAAAATCAGGCAGAAGCTTCATAGAAGCATCTGAGGGATGGAGAAAAGAAGGAAAACATGCGTCGGGTGTTTTCCTTTTTTTATGGTTACGGCTGATTTTATATTGTATAAATATACAAAAATAGAAACAAATTATACGGGAATGAGTATAAAGTATCAAAAAATGACAAATTTCTGTGCAAAACGTTTATAAGAAGGATTAAATATGGTAAAATCACATCCGAAAGACGAGGGGACGGTGTATACAGGATGAGGATTGCGATTTGTGACGATAATAAAGCAGTTACCGGCGATATAGACAGTATGCTGCAGAAAATAAAAAAAGAAGAAAAAATTGAAATGGAGGATATGGACGGACTTACAGTGGCCAGGAAGATCAGGGAAAAAGATCCCTATACTATTCTGATTTTTGTGTCCGCCTACGACAGCTATTTCCGGCAGCTGTTTGAGGTGGAGCCTTTCCGATTTTTGGACAAGCCGTTGGACGAGAAGATTTTCCGGGAGTATTTCCTGCTGGCGTATAAACGAATCAGCACCCAGAACACACGGTTTGCTTTCCGGTTTGAAAAGCGCATTTATCAGCTGCCACTGAGGGAAATTCTTTACTTCGAGAGCAATCTGAGGCTGATCTATGTTCACGGGAAAGATCGGGAATACCGGTTTTACGGGAAACTGAATCAGGTGCAGGAACAGATGGAGAGCATGAGCCGCTATTTTATACGGATACACAGATCGTATCTGGTGAATTATTATCACATTACTTATATGAATGGGAAAAAAGTGGAGCTTTTCAATGGAGAAACGCTGCCGGTCAGCAAGGAATATAAAGACAGGGCGCTGAGCCGGTATCTGGAATTGCTGGGGGATGCATAAGATGGAAAATATCTAAAAAACGATACGTTTTCATAAAAAAATTACAAAAGAACCGTATTTCATGACATGGAAAGTAAAATATGATGTTCTTCTATTATAATTAAGTGCAACCGCTGAGAAAATATTATTTTTAGCAGGAGCTCTTACAGATAAAAATAAATAGAGGATGCGGAATAAAAAGAAAGTTGGTGACAGAATGGACAACAGGCTGTGGTATATGAATTTCGCAATCTGCTGTGGAAAAGAAGAACAGATTATAAAACTTGAGGAGATTATTGAGGCATTTGGGAAAAAGCAGGGAT
>DVON01000140.1 GCA_018713585.1 Candidatus Pullilachnospira stercoravium
TCCGCCCGCTGGACGATGCCATCTGGAACTATGACGCCCGGAATTTCAACAACTATATGGTGCGCAGCTCTGCCCAGTATAACCTGAAATGGGTGATGGAGCATACGGCGATTCTTCATTTCTGCGGGAAACCGAAGCCCTGGAAGCCCGGCTATCTCTACCGCTTCGGCATGCTTTATCTCCACTATGAGCAGCTGGCCCGGCGTTCCTGGGGTGCGCTGTCCGGCCAGGAGGCGGAAGAGGTGCTGTTGTAAAAAGGCACAAAATATACTATGATAAGGCTGCGGCAGGTTCCAAACCACGGAGGGCAGGCGGGACAGTGGCCTGCGGACCGTATTTGAGGAGGAAATAGTATGAAACACCTTTATATCATTGGCGGAACCATGGGTGTGGGGAAAACCACGGTCTGCCGGATTCTGAAGGAAAAGCTGGAGGGCAGCGTATTTCTGGACGGGGACTGGTGCTGGGATATGCACCCCTTTCAGGTGACAGAGGAGACCAAACGGATGGTGCAGGAGAACATTGTGTTTCTTCTGAATAATTTTCTGTCCTGCACAGCTTATGACCATGTGATATTCTGCTGGGTTCTGCATCAGCAGAATATCATCGACGATCTGCTGGCCCGGCTGCGGACGGACAACTGCGAGGTGCACTTAATTTCCCTGGTATGTACGCCCGGGGAACTTGCGCGCAGGATACAAAAAGACGTGGAGACAGGGATACGGGGAGAGGACGCGGTCGGGCGCAGCCTGAGCCGGCTTGCGCTGTATGATTCGCTTTCCACCCTGAAGCTGGATGTGACGGAGCTTACGCCGGAGGAAACCGCCGGACAGATTCTGCGGCTGACCAGCTCCCGGTGAAAGAAAAAACGACGGATTTCCCGGAAATTGTTTTCTGTGAGAAATCCGTCGTTCTTCGTTACTGGTAAATTCCGTTTACGGTTACGGCAAATACCGCGTCCTTTCCTGCCAGATCCTGGCTGCCGTAATCATCCGGGAAGGTAACTTCCACCTGAACTTTGTCGCCCGGATGCGCGCCGATTAACTGATCTTCAAAATCATCGATGTAGGAACCGGATCCGATGACCAGATCCGTGCCGGCGCCGTTGGTGCTTCCGCCATCAAATTCCACGCCGCCCACGGTTCCCACATAGTCGATGTTCACCGTGTCACCGTCGGCAACGGTGAGGGAGGTGTCTGTGGAGAGTTCCCCGGTGTTTTCCTGACTGTCCGAAGTGTCATCTGCGGTGCCTTCGGAGGTATCTTCGGAGGTGTCCTCTGCGGTATCGTCTGCGGAATCCTCCGTGGTGTCTCCCGAGGCGTCCCCGGAGGTGTCTTCCGTGGTGTCTCCGGAGGTGTCCCCGGAGGTATCTTCCGCGGAGGCCTCCTGGGAAGTCTCCTCCTCCGCGGAAACTTCCTGGGAATTGCGGACGCTGTCAAAGATCAGCACAGCCACCAGCGCCAGCACTGCCGCGGAGGGAATAAAGTAAGAGAGAAACCTGCGGATTTTTCTTTTCCGTTCCCTTTTTTTCCGTTCTTCGGCCCGCCGCTGCTGGGCCATTTTTCTGTTTTCTTTGTTCATTTTTTCTGTACTCCCTGCCTTTACATAGTTTGTGATTTCTCTCTACTATAAAGGAAAAATGTGTAAGAATTGTGACCGGAAAAAGGAATTTTTTTGGTTGACGGACATGGGTGTGTATGCTACATTCGAGAATAAGAGAAGGCGGCGCCATACCCTCTGACCGGACGAAGGAGGGCGGGGCACTGCGGAAAGTGTTGGGAAGATCGGGGACGGCCGGCTGTCCGGCAAAAGGAGGAAGAGGATGAAGGTATTGAATATGGGATCTCTGAATCTGGATTATGTGTATCAGGTGGATCACATTCTAACGGGAGGAGAGACGCTGGCGTCCGGCGGTATGGAAGTGTTTCCGGGAGGAAAGGGACTGAATCAGTCCATCGCCCTGGCAAAGGCCGGGGTTCCGGTGTATCATGCGGGCCTGATCGGCGAGGAGGGACAGATGCTGCTGGATATCTGCGGCGGCAGCGGGGTGGATACCCGTTATATCCGCCGGATTCCGGGGAACAGCGGACACACCATCATTCAGGTGGACCGGCAGGCACAGAACTGTATTCTCCTGTACGGAGGCAGCAACCGGGCCTTCACCAGAGAATATATAGACGAGGTATTGGAAGGCTTTGAGGCGGGGGATGTGCTGTTGCTTCAAAATGAGATCAATCTGGTGGACTATGCGGTGGAGAAGGGCTGGGAAAGGGGCATGAAGGTGGTGCTGAATCCTTCGCCCATGGATGATAAGCTGGATGCGGTGGATATGAAAAAGGTATCCCTGTTTCTTCTCAATGAGGTGGAAGGCGCCCAGATCGCGGGGACGGAGGATCCGGACAGGATTCTGGAACAGATGGCGGAAAAATTCCCGGATGCGGAGGTGGTGCTGACACTGGGAAGCCGGGGATCCGTATACCAGGGCGGCGGCCGGCAGGTGCGCCAGAAGGCTTACCGGGTTCAGGCTGTGGATACCACTGCGGCGGGAGACACCTTTACCGGATATTTTATCGCGGGGATGCTGCAGGGGATGGAGGTATCCCGGATTCTGGACATGGCTTCCCGGGCTTCCGCCCTGGCGGTATCCAGAAAAGGAGCGGCCCCCTCGATCCCCCGGATGGAAGAGGTGCTGGCGGCACGGCTGTAGGTGGGGGAAGCGGGGGTATGTATGGAGGAATTGTTGGCATCAGTGGAAAACGGCTGGTATCCGGAAGGAGGATCTGCAGCATATATTAAATAAAAAGATGCGGGAGGTTTTCCATGGATCTGACCAATTATGTCAAACCGGAGCTGATTGTGGTGGCTGCGGTGCTGTGTATTCTGGGGACAGCGGTGAAAAAAACGGGAGTGATCAGCTACCGCTATGTGCCACTTCTCAATGGGGCGGCGGGCATTGCCATCTGCGCCCTGTACGTGTTCGCCACCACGGAATTATCCGGAGCCGCGGACATCGCCATGGCAGTCTTTACCTCCGTAACCCAGGGAATCCTGGTGACCGGACTGGCCACCGTTGTCTGCCGTGTGACCGGGAAAGATAAGAACGGGACAGAGGGGGATAACAGGAAACAGGAGAAGGAGGAAAAGCAGACGGCGGATGATACGCAGCACTCCGCTGTGCCGGAGAATACGAAAGAACAGCAGGATAAGTAGCAGGTTTGAGGGATTGAATCATGAGAGAGAAGCAGCTAAAAATGGGGAAACCGCAGAAAAAGCCGTCTTTCCCGCTG
>DVON01000141.1 GCA_018713585.1 Candidatus Pullilachnospira stercoravium
GCATGGCGGCATTTGTAATTTTGCCATTAATCATCAGCTTCAGCTTTGATAAAAATTGTTCGTCCGTCATTCCATCAACTTCTTCACTGATGTACGATTTGTTCATTTTCTTTTTGTAATTCTCTCTGGCAAGCCAAATGGCATTTTTATCCAAATGTTTAAGTTCTGCTTCCGGAATAATCTGTTTAGACCAGTCCTTTTTCTCCTGTCCGCGGATTCTGTCAAGTTCCTCAACCGACAAGGCTCCTAAAGATTCCCCGTTTCTTCCGTAAAAATGATCATACCAGCCTGTTGGTATAGCCGTAGTAGCTGCAGGAATTTGGAATAATATTACCCGCTTTTTCTCTCCTCCAACACAGGGATACACTTCATATATCTCGATAAAAGAAATTCCACCTGTAGTTCCTACCGATATTTCCTGTTTCAAAGTGTCTAGTCCCTTACTATTCCGGTATTCGGATCCCACAATTGCCTTATCCTTATTTCTCACGCCAAATACCAGCCATCCATGCTGCAGACTTTTCAGATTTGCCTCATTGCTGATCGCCGAAAAATACTGTCCAATTTTATTCTTATCGTAGTCTTTCCCTGCTTCCTTAAATTCAACTACCTCTGTTTCCCAATTCTTTATCAGCCTCTCAAGGACTATACAAAGCTCATCATTCGTAGGTGTATTTTCCATTAATAGATCCATGAGAACCTCCCTATACCTGGACTTATTTCATGGCGGCAGGCGGTTTTCTTCAACAACCGTATGAACAGGCACAGCCATTACAGGGCTTATCCGGCCTCCCGCATGGCGGCCGGATCGATATGCTCCGGATCTGTTCTGATTATTTTCGTATCCACCTTTGTTCACCTTCTCTTTCGTCTGCTAGTAACAGTATACAGGAGTACGATGCGATGGGCAAGGGGAAATCCTGCATGGAATTTTATGGAATCTCCTCGGCCGGACTGTCAGCAAACGCGCCCTTCTGTTCCAGATATTCCAATATGCCTCCGCAAATGGCCTCCGCCATCTTCTCCTGATAATCTTCCTGGGTCAGAAGCTCTGCCTCCCGGGGATTGCTGAGGAAACCGCACTCCACAATTGTCAACGGGCAATCCGTCTTTTTCAGCAGATAATAGCTGGTATTCCCCTTGGCCTCCCTCCGGCTTTCCTGTTCCATAACGCCGGACAGCTTCTCCTGCAGAATTTCCGCAAGCTTCTTCCCTTCCACGGAATCCTCATAATAAAACACCTGCGCCCCGCTGACCGAAGCCTCCGTATAGCTGTTCTGATGAATACTGACCGCGCAGTCCGGCTGTGCCTCATGGATCAGAAGCACCCTGTTCTTCATATCTTCCAGCTTTTTATTGGAAGAACTCTCCTGATAAAGGCCCGCGTCCTCCTCCCGGCTCATCACCACCTGAACCTCCTCCGCCTCCAGATCTTCCTTCAGCTTTTGGGCAATCGCCAGGTTGATATCCTTTTCGTGCGCCTGATTGACCCCGACTTTTCCCGGATCCATTCCCCCGTGGCCGGCGTCGATCACCACCACCGGCCCGCCCGGGGAAATCTTTCCCGCCATCCGGGCCCCTTCCCTGGACAGGCAGAAAACTCCCGCCAGAAGCAGGCAGGTCATCCCCAGCTCCAGCAGCCGTCTCTTCAAATCCTTCAAAAAAAATCCCCCGAAACATACTTACTAAAGTATATGCTTCGGAAGATTTTTCAAAACTCAAACGAACCGAAACACGCTCCGCAAATTTCTCTGCCGCGCAGCTGTCCGTCCGGCTGCAGCCTTTTCATCTTCTGATCCGGCTTCAGTCCTCGTCCATCTCACGGTGTCCGAAAATCTTCTTCATCTCAGCCTCAGACAGATCTTCGTCTTCTTCATCAAAGCTGTCATCCTCCGGCTGCGTATTCTCCGGGCAAGGCGCCGCGGCAGCAGCGTCACTGTCTCCCGTTCCTTCCTCGTCCTCCAGCTCCCGCAGAGTTTCCGGCATGGTGCTGATGATCCGGTGTACCTCTTTGTAGGAAGCCATAAATCTTCTCTGAGCCTGATTAATCAGCTCTACAATCTCGTTCATCTCTTCCTGAACGGCAATGTACTTCCGCTTTCCTTCGGCCAGCTTATCATTGACCTCTTCCTGCACCGCGTCCAGACATTTCTGCGCCGCGATCTCTGCGTCCGACAAAATCTGATCTCTCTGCTGCTGGGCTTCGGCAATCATCTGATCTGCCTTTTCCTGGGCCTCAAATACAAGGCCTCCGATCTGATCATACCGGTCAATATACTTCTGATACTTCTGAGAAATCTCCCTCTCCAGCCGATCCTTCTGCTCTGTTTTTTCCCGCAGCAGATCATAGATCTCTTCCTTCTCCACCTCATGCTGGCGCTTCAGCTCTTCGATTTTCCGCTCGTTTTCCCGGTCCCGCTCCACAAGCTCCCGGTTCATCTCCTGCTGTCTGCGGTGTACTTCCTCGTCCTTGCGGTCCAGCTGCTGCTGCATCTTTTCCTGCTCCGCCTTCAGTCTCCGGGCCGCTTCCTCTGCCGCCCGTTTCTTTTCGCTCTCCTTGGCCGCCAGCTTCCGCTCCAGCTCCGCGATCCTTTTATCCTTTGCACGCCCTTCCTTGAGCAGCTTGCTCCGCTCAGCATAGGCGTCATCCTTCATTGTCTGAACCTTCGACAGTACATCATCCTTGTCAAATCCACCCATCAGCGTGGTCTTGAACATCTCTTCAGCCATTGTATCTACCCCTTTCCTCTGCTGTACTTCCGCCTCACTGAAGGTACTGCGCGATAATCGGCCACACGCTGTCTCTCTCAAAGCCCAGCTTCCATGCGGCCACTCCCGCCAGCTGATACTCCTGCACCAGCTTCATCTTTTCCTCAATGGACTGTTCATCCTCAACCCAGATACTATATAGTCCATCCTCACCATCCAGCATCGCTACATTCTGTCCTGCTTCCGAATCCCAGTACACATCCATACCGTTTTCCGAAATAAAACTGGAAGCGCCGTCCATTCCCAGAACCTCGCTGGTAAGATTCCCGCCGCCGTAAGGTTCCTTCCAGAGCCTGGTGTAGAAAGGAATCGCGTTGATGACCTTCTCCGCCGGCACCTCCTGAAGCGTATCCTCAATAGACTGTCTCACAAATCCCAGCGATGCCACGGAACCTGCCTCCGTATCTCCGGAATGGTGTTCATCATATCCCATATTAATTACATAATCCGCCACAATTCCCTGTTCCCTGCGGTTGTAATGCGTGGAATACGGCATGGGAACCGGATTGTCAATGGAAAGTACCAGCCCTCTGTTTCTGCAGGCAATGGAAATCTCCCGGATAAACTGCACATAATGAGGGCCCTGCTCCTCTGTGATGGATTCAAAATCCACATTGATTCCGTCAAGTCCCACGGCATCCGCCTGAGCCATCAGCTGATTGATGATATTGGCCCTGGCCTGCGTATCCGACAACACAGCCAGCGTATCCACCTCCGTGCTGAAATTGTCAATCAGCGCCCATACCTCCATCCCCATGCTGTGGGCCTGATTCACGTAATCAGCACTTGCCAGGGAAGTGATATTTCCGGAATTATCCGCTATGGAAAACCAGGTAGGCGATATGGTGTTAATCCCCTGACTGCCTGCCACCATCTCCGCGAGAGTCGCGTTTCCGTCCGCGGTGGTCATCTGATGCCAGGCCAGGTTAATCTTGTAATCCTTTTGAATGCTGGTATACTCCGGCTGTGTGGATTCATGGGAGAACATCACCTGTTCCGGCTCCGAAATATCCTCGTTCCGGATATATCCGGTGTAGCCGTCCTCCGTGGCCACCTGGCTCCAGTTATCCATCTGATCCAGCAGATACAGCTGTTCCCCTTCCGCGATTTCGTCCACGATGATACTCTTAATTCCGCCTTTCTGCCGGATCTGCGAATCCTTCAGGGCAGTAACCATAGTCTCTTCGTTCCACTCCGTGCGAATCACCAACCGGGCGGGATCATCATATGTCTGGTATTCCATATCCGTATACTGCTGAATAAACTCCAGATCCAGATAACAGGAATCCCCTTCCCGCCGGAGAATCACATAATCCGTACTCTGCACACCCTGGGAGGTCTGATATTCCGTCGTATCCGGGGAAATCTGAAACATCTCCGTGGGAAGCGTATACAGCATAACCTGATTCTTCTCGTCCCAGTAAAATCTGCCGTTGATATACTCTCCCACAACTGTATTTTCAATATAATACCGGCCGTCAATAATTTTGGCTTTCTCTTCTTTCAATTCCCGGTTCACCACCAGAGCAGCCTCGCTGCTGTCATTAAGAGAAAAATACTCGCTGCCGTCCATCTTCTCACCGGACGGCATATACCGCCTGATCAGCGCCGTGCCGATGCCGGCTGCCGCCACAAGGACGATCAGAATCAGCACCAGCAGCACCGGTGATATCCTTCGTTTCATTTTTATACCCTCCTGCTTCATCCCATTATAGCAATATATTCAAATTCCGTCACGCTTTTCTTCGAAATTTATCAAATTTTTAAAAATTCCGGCGCAGTGCATGTACAGGAGGGAGCCGCATCTACCATGCGCCGGAATCCCGCAGACCCGTTTCAGGAATACTTCACCGAATCAAAATCCAGCCGGCTCAGCTTCCCGTCCTTTCCGGTTACATAGTCCCGCATATAGGTGACGTCCTCCGCAATCAGGTGGGCCTTTTCGATCTTCCCGGGCGTACTGGGAACTCCATCCAGATACAGGACGACCCCGTCTCTGGCATAAGCCTCCAGCTCCCTTCGGAACTCACTCTTCACTTTTTTGCCTTTTTTCTTCATAAATTAACCTGCAGAATTTTTTCGTGATATATTATTTCCGCTTCCTTTCCGAATTTGCCAAAAGCAAAAAACTGTTGCAGAAAAAATGACAGGTCCCATAAAATGATCTTCAATTTCTGTTCATATCTCTGTTTCTGTGGAAATATAATACGGTGACTGACCGCTGATGAAATGATAATGTATTGAAAAATGAATAGAATAGACTCAACTATGATTTGCCTGGCATCACATCCTTTCCGCGGACGCTGCCATCTCTTCTTCTTTCATTATACCCGGATTCTTCCAGTTTGCAAGAAAAATATTAAAAAAAAGTGAACCGCTTTACATCTTCCCGGCGGGTAGTATATAATAGACTGGAAGTAGTATCTTCATTACCAACTTAAAATAAAAAGGATGTGAGATCTGTGAAAATAGAAAAAATCAACGATAACCAGATACGCTGCACGCTGAACAGCGATGATCTGGCCACCCGGCAGATCAAACTCAGCGAGCTGGCCTACGGATCCGAAAAAGCGAAGAACCTTTTTCGGGACATGATGATACAGGCACAGGATGAATGTGGTTTTGAAGCCGATAACCTTCCGTTGATGATCGAGGCGATTCCCATCACCGCGGACAGTATTGTCCTCATCATTACAAAAGTGGAAGACCCGGAAGAACTGGATACCCGTTTTTCCAAATTTGCGCCTTCCCTGGATGATGATTCGGCACACACACCGGACATTCCCGCTATCACAGGCGCAGATGATATCCTGGATATCTTCCAGAAGCTGTGCGAAGGGAAGCTGAAGAAATCTTCCGGAACAAAAAAAGAAAAGAAAAGCCCCGCCACTCAGCCGAAAACAGAAAGTACTGACGAAGGGGAAAAACCGGAAATCATTCGAATTTTCCATTTCTCCGATCTGGATGGTGTCATCGATGCCTCCCGGGGCCTGAACAACTGCTATGACGGCGAGAATACCCTTTACCGGGATGCCGCCGGACAGTATTTGCTGGTGCTTCATCAGGCAGGATGTACACCGGAGGATTTTAATAAGGTTTGCAATATTTTATCGGAATACGGAAGAGGGAAGGCCTGTACGCCTGCCAGAGAAGCATTTCTGGGTGAGCACGGCGAAACCATCGCGAAAGGTCGTGCCCTGCAGGATCTTTTCCAGCTGGCTTAGGATCGGACAGCGGAAAGTTCTTCCCTATTGGGCTGGCGCGATACGCCCGGCCTGCGGCGAAATCCGGACCTATCACGCCAGAAGGCCGCCGGAAAGCGGTTTACAAGCTTTCCGGCGGCCTTCTTCTCTATTCATGACAATGGAAAATCCGTCATGTGCATCTTCCATTGTTTGTTACTGAGCCAGATAGTCATTGATCTGGTCTTCCAGGATATCAGCGTCAATGCCATGTACAAAGCAAGCCTCTTCCAGGGACTCACCCTGTGCGGACGGGCAGCCGATGCAGTGCATACCTGCTCTCATAAGAATCGCCGCAATATTGGGATCGATTCTCAGCATCTCACCGATGGTGGTCTGTTTCGTCACCTGTGCCATGGTTCCATTCCCTCCTTTTCTATGATTCCCCATTATAATACCTTTTGCCTGCCGAATCAATGATTGTTCCCAATTTTGTACTTGTAATCTTTGGAGTCTTATATTAGAATGAATCTAGGCCAAACAGAATTTATCGATCGGTCAATATATTTTTAAGGAGGATTCAGTCATGGCATATGTAATTACAGATGAGTGCGTATCCTGCGGAACCTGCGCAGGCGAGTGTCCGGTAGAAGCAATCAGCGAGGGAGACGGCAAATATGTAATCGATGCTGATACCTGCATCGACTGCGGAACCTGCGCCGGCGTATGTCCCACTGAGGCAATCGAGGAGGCGTAAGCCTTTTCCGTTATGGACAACGGCAGACGGAAGCATCCTAAGTTTCCGTCAAAAAGAAGAGCTGATATCTCTCAGCTCTTCTTTTTTTTCCTGCTTTTTCTTTTTTTTCCGCTCTCTTCCGTGGCCGCTGCCATTTTCCGCGACTGCTGATGCCTCCGGATAGCGGCGTCCAGGCGCCGGTAGCGTTCTTCTTTCTTCTCCCCGTTTTCCAGCTGCCGGATCAGCCGTTCCATAATCTGTCCGAACTGCTGCTCCTTTTTGCTGAGTTCAGCGGAAGCCGCATCGCCCTTCATACCGGCTTCTTCCTCATTCCGGGACACAGTCCCGTTTTCCCCTTCCCGATTTTCTTTTTTCTTCGCCTGCACCGGAGTTTTTTTCAAGCTCATTTCCGCCGCTCTTTCTCCATCCCCGGCCGGCCGCTTCTTACTGCCGTCCCTGTTTTGCACAGGCTTCTCTTCCCTGCTCTCCAGAGTTTCCGGACCCTTCGCCCCCGCAGTTTTCCCGGAATCCTCCTTCTGTGGCTGAAAGGTCTGCGGCCGCATCACAATCACCCGGGGAAGCTCCCCGGCCTTCTTTTCCTTCTGCTCTTCCTGCCCGGAAATGATTTCCCGGATGGCCCGCAGCTGCAGTCCTTTTTTCTTCAGTTCTTTTATATTCATGAAGGTGCGAATATCTTTGTCGGTATAGTATCGATGTCCCATTTTATTTCTTCCGATGGAAAGCCCCAGTTCTTCTTCCCAGTAGCGGAGTACATGCGCCTCCACCTGGGTGATCCGGGCCGCCTCGGAAATCAGATATCTGGTTTCACTCATATACCTGCCCTCCATAAAATTATTATAACATCGGAGGATTCAATTACAAGAATTTCTCATCGCACTTTTCGGACAGGATTCCGCCAAAAAGCCGGGTGTCTGGCAAAACACCCGGCTTTTCGTACCAGCGGACACCTCTCGCGCGGTCAGTCCTTCCTGGCATTGACAAATCTCGTATATTCCGGCATCCACACCAGATTCACCGTTCCGATGGGGCCGTTTCTCTGTTTGGCAATGATAATCTCTGCCATGTTCTTGTTTTCGGTATCCTTGTGATAATAATCATCCCGGTAGATAAACATCACCACATCGGCGTCCTGCTCGATGGCTCCGGACTCACGCAGGTCGGAAAGCATGGGGCGCTTGTCGTCCCTCTTTTCCACCGCGCGGCTCAGCTGCGACAGGGCCACCACCGGCACGTTCAGCTCCCTGGCCACGCCCTTTAAGGCTCTCGAAATATCGGAAATCTCCTGCTGCCGGGAATCGCTTCCTCTGCCGCTTCCCGTCATCAGCTGCAGGTAGTCGATAATCACCACATCCAGTCCCTGCTCCAGCTTGAACTTTCTGCACTTGGAGCGCAGCTCGGAAATGGAAATACCGGGAGTATCGTCGATGATCAGCCGGGAATTTCCAATAATTCCCGCGCCCTCGATCAGTTTCGCCCAGTCTTCATCCTGCAGATTTCCCGTCCGGATACTCTGGGAATCCACCTTGGATTCCAGGGCGAACAGACGGTTCACCAGCTGCTCCTTGCTCATCTCCAGACTGAAGATGGCCACCGACCGGTCTTTCCGGAACGCCATATACTGGGCCATATTCAGCACAAACGCCGTCTTTCCCATGGACGGCCTGGCCGCCACCAGAATCAGGTCGGAGGGCTGCAGGCCGGAGGTTTTATAGTCCAGGTCCACAAAACCCGTGGGGATTCCCGTCACCGTGCCTTTGGTCTGGGAAGCCTTCTCAATGGTATTCAGGGCGTTCAGCACCACCTGGCGGATGGGTACGGTATCGCCGGAATTCCGCTTCTGCAGAAGCTGAAACATCCGTTTCTCCGTATCCTCCAGGATATCCTCCACCCGCTCCTTGCTGAGATAACAGGTGTTGGCGATGTCCTCATTGAGCTTGATCAGCTTTCTCAGCATGGCCTTCTCGCTGACGATGTTGGCATAATAACGGATATTGGCGGAGGTGGGCACCGCATCCAGAAGATCGCGGATAAATTCCACGCTGTACACTTCCGGAGGCACATCCTTCTCCTTGAGCCGGTCCGGCAGAGTCACCAGATCCACCGGCTTTCCCTCGTTGAACAGCTCCACCATGGCGTCAAACACCACTCCCAGCTGCTGCTGATAAAAATCCTCACCGGAAAGCAGCTCCGACGCCGCCAGGATGGCATCCCGGCTCATGATCATACATCCGATCACGGACCGCTCCGCCTCCTCGCTGTGGGGCAGAATTCTCTTTATCAGCGCTTCTTCCACGGCACTCTTCCTCCTAAGCTTCCTTCACAACCACCTTCAGTTCTCCCGTCACCTTGGGATGCAGACGAATGGGAACCATGGTAGTCCCCAGCTCTTTAATGGGGCTGGAAAGATTCATCTTTTTCTTGTCGATATCATAACCCAGCTGACTCTTGGCAGCCTCGGCAATTTCCTTGGTGGAAATGGAACCGAAGGTTCTTCCGCCTTCGCCCACCCGGATGGTCACAGTCACCTGTTTGTCTTTCAGTTCCTCGGCAAAAGCCTGAGCCGCTTCCAGATTTTCCTGAGCCACCTTGTCCTCATGGGCTTTTTTCAGCTTCAGGTCATTCATATTTTTGGGGGTTGCCTCCACGCCCAGCTTTTTAGGCAGCAGCATGTTCCGGGCATAGCCGTCGCTTACGTTGACGATCTGCCCTTTTTTCCCCAGTGCCTTTACATCTTCCAGCAAAATAACTTTCATGTCTATATATCTCCTTCATCCAACATTTTCTGCAATGTCTGTTTCAATGTATCTTTGGCCTCTTCGATACTGTAATGCTCCAGCTGCGCGCCGGCTATATTCAGATGGCCGCCACCGCCCAGCCGTTCCATGATGATCTGTACATTAACTTCATCAATGGATCTGGCGCTGATATAAATAGTATTCCGATAATCTGTCAGCACAAAGGACGCCTTCACGCCCACCACGTTCAGCAGCTCATTGGCCGCCTGGGCACCCACCACCGTGGGGCTGTCCAGTCCCTCGCTGGGGCAGACGGAAATGGCGTAATGGTTCCGGAACAGCTCCGCGTTCCGGATGGCCTCTCCCTTGGCCCGGTAGTCCTCCACATTTTCCCGGAACATCTTGCGCACTCTGGTCACATCCGCGCCGCACCGGCGCAGGAACGCGGCCGCCTCAAAGGTACGCACGCCGGTCTTGGTCATAAAGTTGTTGGTGTCGATCATGATACCTGCGTAAATACTGTCCGCCTCAATATTCCGGATCCGGATGCCGTCAGAGAAGTACTGCAGAATCTCCGCCACCATCTCGCAGGCCGAGGAGGCGTATGGTTCAATATAGGACAGCACCGCATTCTGGATCACATCGCGGCCCTGCCGGTGATGATCCAGCACCACAATGGTACGGGTCATGGACAGCAGCTCCTCACACTCCGTATAACTGGGGCGGTTCACATCCACCACCACCACCACCGTATTGTCATCCACCAGTTCTTTTGCCTCATGGCTGTTGACAAACATCCGGGAATCATATTCCTGGCTGTGAAGAAAACCGTCCATCAGAAGCCGTATGGAGGGCGTGGGCGTGTTGATGACAATATAAGCCCGCTTGTCCAGAGTTTTGGCCGCCCGGTAAATACCGATGGCAGCTCCGAAACTGTCCACGTCGGTGATCTTATGCCCCATCACCACCACTTTATCCTTGCTGCTCATGAACTCTTTCAGCGCATGGGCTTTCACGCGGGCCTTCACCCTGGTGGTTTTCTCCATCATCTGGGATTTTCCGCCGAAGTAGGTAATGTTGTTTCCGTCCTTGATTACCACCTGATCGCCGCCCCTTCCCAGAGCCAGCTCAATGGCGATTCTGGCATACTCGGAAGTGTGGGCATAGGTATCCGCGTTCATCCCGATACCGATGCTGATGGTCACCGCCATCTCATTTCCAATATTGACGGTTTTCACTTCCTCAAGAATATTGAACTTCTTCTCCTTCAGCAGATCCAGCGATTTCTTCCGCATCACCAGGAAATATTTGTCCTTTTCCAGGCGTTTGACCACTCCGTCGATGCTGGAGAAATATTTATTGATCTTCCGGTCGATCAGAGCCACCAGCAGGGAACTGCGGACTTCCTCAATGCTCTCCAGCGCCTCTTCATAATTATCCAGATACAAAAGGCCGGTCACCAGCTGCTCTTCTTCGTTGCGGCGGATATAGGTGTTCAGCTCCGTCTCATCAAACATATAGAGACTGATCAGATAACTGCGGTTCTCCTCCGCTCCTACCATTTCTGATGCTTCCAGCAGTTCCCTGATCTCCACCCGGCGCAGATTCACCCGGAAATCATGTTCTTTGTAAAATACATCCACATCCCGGATCTCGTCCTGCATGGGCAGCTTATCCGTCGTAATTTCAGGGAAAATATTTCCCACAAATTTCCGGTAACGACGATCCTTCTCTGTCAGCGCCTGAAATTCATCATTCATCCACAGCAATTTGCCGTCCGCATCCAGCAGCGCGCAGGGAAGCGCGAAATCCCGCATCAGATTCTTCTGCACCTGACCGTACTGGGTTGCGAAAGAAATCAAATCATTCAGTATGGCAGATCTGGCATGAAAATACAAAAGCACCGCCGCAGCCGCATAGACAGCCGTGAAAATCGTCGCCACAGCTCCCGCCTTCACACTCACCATGTAAATCACCGGATTCATAATCACCAGAAGAATGGTGAGAATCAACGGCCAGCGCATATAGACCTTCAGCTGTCCTTTTAACTTAATTCTTTCTTTCATAATTTCTACCCTGTTTCTCACAATCTGTAACAGCCGCTCTGCGGCTATTATACCATTTTCCTCAATATTTAAAAAGTGTTTTTTTGCGGAGGGGGAGAAGGGCGGCCGCAAAAACCACAAAAAGGAGGAAGCGGGTCAATAACGGCTGCGGCAGATAGCCAATCAGATTGCCTGAAAGATTGATAACAAAATGGCAGAGAATACAGCCTTTCAATGTTCCGTATTTCCGTCCAAGCCAGCCCAGCAGCATACCCAGAAGGAATGCGTAGGAACTTTGTATCAAATTCATGTGCATAAGACCGAACAGTGCTGCCTGCATCACATTGGCTGCCCAGAAGGGAAATGCCTTCTGAAAAATTTTAAGAGTCAGCCCCCGGTAGATGAGCTCCTCCACCACCGGAGCAGCCACGGTGCCGTACAGCAGGGACAGCAGGGTAGGCGCCCCGATTCCCATGGAATCCATCAGCTGTCCATACTCCTCCATGGCCGACGGGGCCGCGAAGGCGGCTGCCATGAGAAAATAGATGCTGACCGCCTGAACGGCCAGTCCCACACAGAGGCCGTATCCCCATCCTGCCAGCGAAAGCCGCCGCGCCGTATCGCGCTCCTCTTTTTTCAACACCGCCCGGTACCAGAATATACCGAACGCGAAAAAAATCACATTCACCAGAATACTCAGAAGATATACCCCCTGACTGTCCAGCAGCTCCAGAAGCTTCGCAGCGGCAGGAAACATTTTCGCCGGCCCCTGCAGAAACAGCCAGGAAATTCCATATCCGACACTCAAAATCACCTGCACCGCCAGCCATGCCAGCGTCGGCGTCAGCCCATACAGAAAAATTAGAATCTTTTTTCCGATCTCAATCCCATCCTTTCTCCCTTTTAAACTCCCAAACACAGCGGCAAATCTCTTCTGCCCTCCCCATTGTTTGCTCTGTTTTATATTGTATCATGCCCGCTCTTCTTTGTACATTTTTTTATACATTCTTCACTTTCGGAATCCTCCGGAAACCTTTTCTCCTTTATCTGAAATACGATATCTAATATCGTATTTCAGATATCGTTTTATCGTTTTGAGGGTACAATGAAAAACAGGAAAGGAATCTGTCAGGAGGCCATCGCGATGAAAATACGAATCAAAGATTTTCGACTCAAAAAGCATCTGACGCAGACCGGGCTTGCCACTGCCGTGGAATGTTCTCAGAATCTGATCAGCCGTATGGAATCAGGGACCGCTGATCCCAAGGCAAGTATCCTGCTGCGGCTGGCCGACTATTTTCATGTATCCGTGGATTATCTTCTCTATCGTTCAGAAATCAGCACCCCTCCGGATGTGCTGCAGTCCGTGGATCTTCAGACTGCCCGGATATATTCTTACTACCTGAAATTCCAGGAACTGACTCCCGAAAATCAGGAATTTGTTCTTCTGCTGATGGAAAAGCTGAAATTGTCCCAGCTGTCCGAAAAAGAAAAGTCCGGAAATCCATAAACTTTAAGAAAAAAAGACCCGCCATCTGGCGGATCTTTTTTATTTACGTCAGTGGAAATCAGGCAGAACGCCCTTTCCACTGTTTTGTTCATTAACAGATGATTAGTCTGTCACATACGGCATAATCGCGATATGTCTTGCTCTCTTGATCTCAACGGTCAGAGCTCTCTGATGCTTCGCGCAGTTTCCAGTGATTCTTCTGGGAAGGATTTTTCCTCTCTCAGATACGTATCTCTTTAACTTATTCACATCTTTGTAGCTGATCTCGTTGTTCTCTTTTCCACAGAATACGCAGACTTTTTTTCTTCTGCGTCCGCCTCTTCTCTTCATGGGAGAATCCGGTCTCTCACCTTTATTGTAAGCCATGATTGTTACCTCCTTTACCGAATTGTACGCCCTGTGCGCACTTTAGTTGAATGGCAGTTCCTCGTCGATTCCATCCGGGATATTCATAAATCCGTCCGCGGACGCGCTGCCTGTCCCGGCAGCCGGTGCTGCGGGAGCGCTTCCTGCCGGCGCGCCGTAGCCGCCGCCGAATCCGGACTGATGGCTCTCGCTTGCGGCTTTGCTCTCCGCAAACTCCTGATCCTCAACCACAACCTCTGTGGTGTAAACCTTCTGGCCCTCACGATTGACATAGCTTCCGGTCTGAATCCGGCCGCTGATGGCAATTTTCAGTCCCTGACGGAAATACTTCTCCGCGAACTCCGCGGTTCTTCCGAAAGCCACGCAGCTGATAAAATCCGCCGTAGCCTCGCCGTCTCTCTTGAATCTCCGGTCCACCGCCAGTGTATACCGGGCAATCGCCAGTGAATTTTCTCCTGCGGAATATCTCACCTCAGGATCTCTCGTTAAACGACCCATTAAAATAACTTTATTCATATTCTTACCTCTCTGATGGAAAAACCTTTAATGGGCTTTTGGCAGTTGGAAATTAAGCTTCCTTCTTAACAACTAAATATCTCAACACATTGTCCATGATGCGTACGTGTCTCTCGACCTCGGCCGGACAGGTTGCCTCTGCCTCGAACTGGATGAAGTAGTAGAATCCTTCTCTCATCTTCTGGATCTCGTAAGCAAGTCTCTTCTTGCCCCACTCCTCCACTTCGGTCACTGTTCCGCCGTAACGGGTGATGTAGCTTTTCGCTTTCTCCACAACGGCTTCACGAGCTTCGTCTTCGATTTTGGCATTCACAACCAATGCTAACTCATATTTGCTCATGCTGTTTTCCTCCTTTTGGACTTTTGGCTCCCGCACCGGGCGGGAACAAGGATAATAATATATCACGAGGTGTTATTTTAACACAGTTTTCTCCCCATTTCAAGTATTTTCTTCCTGTTTTTTCCGGAGATTCTTCGTGTTTTTTTCCACCAGTTTTCTGGCAATCATGATCTGATGGCCGCACCCGGCACACTTCAGCCGGAAGTCCGCGCCGACCCGGAGAATCTCCCACTCCCGGCTGCCGCAGGGATGCTGCTTTTTCAGTGTCACAAAATCTCCCACTTCATATTGATAAGCCATTCCTTTCTCCTTTCCGCTGCTCCGGCTAAAAGACCGGAAAGATATCCTTGCGGATTTTCTGCCGCCTTCCCCGGCCCGTTACCTGACAACGATCTGTGAAAATACCTGCCCGATGGGAGCCTGGATCAGCAGATCCGCGCTGTTATCCCTGGGCGTGGCCCCTTTGTTGATCAGAACCAGAACATCCCCCCGGAAATAATCCAGCAGGCCTGCCGCCGGATACACAGCCAGAGAAGTGCCGCCCACGATCATCACGTCCGCTTCGGAAATGGTCTTCACCGCGTCCCTCAGAATATTCTGATCCAGCCCTTCCTCGTACAATACCACATCCGGCTTGATCATTCCCCCGCAGCTGCAGGTGGGGATCCCTTCACTCTCCAGCATAAACCGGGCGTCGTAAAATTTCCCGCACCGCATACAGTAGTTGCGGTGTACTGACCCGTGCAGTTCCATCACGTGCACGCTTCCCGCCTTCTGATGCAGGCCGTCAATATTCTGGGTCACCACCCCGGTAAGTTTCCCCGCCTTTTCCAGCTGGGCCAGCTTCCTGTGAGCCGCGTTGGGCTCCGCATCCAGAGCCAGCATTTTATCCCGGTAAAACCGAAAAAATTCTTCCGGACGGCTCATGAAAAAAGTATGACTCAAAATAG
>DVON01000142.1 GCA_018713585.1 Candidatus Pullilachnospira stercoravium
CGGGTTGTCCATACCCCTTCGTACCGATCTGGTGCTGCGTAAAAAATTCACGGTTGCACAGAAAAAACTGAACAGGAAAGAGCGGAAAAAGAACCTGGAAGCGGCTTTTTATGCCCAGGCGGAGGCGGGGAGCTATGAGAGGATTCTGCTGGTGGATGATATTTATACCACCGGCAGCACGGTCAATGCCGTTGCCGCAAAACTGAAAGAACAGGGGGCCGGGCAGGTGTACGTTCTTGTGGCCTGCATCGGCGGCGGGGACTGAGAAAAATTACTTTCATTAGCGGAAAAGATATGATACAATAAATAAAGGTATGGTTATGTATCTGCGCATGGCGCATAAAAGCATAGAAAGTGCAGGAAATGCTTATGTTAGACGAGAAAAAGATCCGCCTGATGACAAAGATTGCCAGATATGAGCAGAACGAGGGAAAAGAAGATCTCCGGATTTCCGGATATTACAGAAGCGACTTTCTGGCATCGGCGCTTCTGAAGAATTTTGTCCTGACCACCATCGGCTATGCGGCGGTGGTGGCTCTGTATCTTGCCAGCCGGGGCGACAGTTTTCTGGAGGAGCTGGATGTCCTTCATCTGATTATGCTGGTGGTGGTGATTGCCGCCGGCTATCTGATCGCGCTGGTCTGTTATTCAGGCGCCGTTTATATTCTGGAATCTCTGCGGTATTCCAGGGCACAGAAGGATGTGCGCGCGTATGACGCCCAGCTGTCGGCCCTTGAGAAGCTGTACGGAGGGCAGGAAGAGGATACGGCGGATAAAAAACGGGGAAGCCAGAGTGGCAGGAGGAAAAAAGCATGACTCTTTTACTGGAATTCAGGGAAAAACTGAAAAATTTCTACGCGGAGTACAGCCTGTTCCTGCAGCCGCTGCTGAAGTTTCTTCTGGCGATGGTGATTTTTAAAGGGATCAACTGGTATCTGCCCTTTGTGAAGCCGCTGGACAACATCTTTGTCCTGCTGGTGATGGCGCTGATCTGTTCGATTCTCCCGCTGAACACCATTGTTCTGTTTGGCTGTATACTCATTATCGGCCAGTGCTACGGAGTGGGCATAGAGGTGGCTGGTTTTGCCCTCTGCCTGTTCCTGATTATGATTATTCTTTATATCCGTTTCACACCGGGAGATGCCATTGTGCTGCTGCTTACGCCGCTGGCATTCCGGCTGGGGATTCCCTGTGCGGTTCCCATCGGCTTCGGCCTCACCAGATCTCCCGCGTCGGCGGTGTCGGCGGGCTTTGGAGTGATTGTCTATTACTTCCTGGATCTGGTTCATAACTCTGCGGAAGTGCTGGAGGGAACGGATCCGGAACAGATGGCGGAAAATCTGAAGCTGCTGCTGGACGGTCTGGCGGGCAACCAGCATATGATGATGGAGATTATCGCTTTTGTCACGGTGCTTCTGGCTGTCAATGTGATCCGGAGACTTTCCGTAAGCCACGCGTGGCAGATTGCCATATGTACCGGCGGAATTGTCTATATTGTGATTCTGGTGGCAGGGGGACTGATTATCGACGTGAGAACTCCGGTGATCCCCATGATCGCGGGAACTGTGGGCGCGGTGCTGATCAGTCTGATTCTGGAGTTTTTCCTGTTTAATGTGGATTACAGCAGAACAGAATACCTGCAGTATGAGGACGATGATTACTACTATTATGTGAAGGCTGTGCCGAAACGCTCCATTTCCCAGAGACAGGTGGTGGTGAAAACCATCCGGGAGGATGTGCATGCGGACGCCGCGGGGGAACCGCAGCAGACGCCGGTACAGCAGCCGGGACCGGTACCTCAGGAGACCATCGCTTTTACCGGACTGATCCGTGAGGAGGAAAAGGCGCAGCAGGCGCCGGTTTCGGAAAGCAGTACCTATGCGGAAAAACCGGATAAGGAAGTGGATTTCCAGGAAAAACTGGAAGAATCTTTAAAGGATTTATAAGGCGGACGCAAAATAGATAAAACCGCGGAAGAAATGCCGCGGAAACGGGGAGCGGAAAATACAAGGGGAAGGATGTGATAGTGTGCAGACGATCATGGATTATCTGGCAGCAGTTTTAGCGCGGGCCCGCATGGTGCTGCCGGTTTCTTTCGGCGTAATCGATATCGTGGAGATCTGTCTGATTGCCGTTTTTGTCTATTACATGATGCTGTGGGTAAAGAATACCCGGGCTTATATGCTTCTGAAAGGAATCGTGTTTGTGGTGCTGTTTCTTTTGGTGGCGGAACTGTTCCACATGAATACGATTCTCTGGATTTTCAGTCAGTTGAGTGTGGTGCTGATCACGGGAATTCTGGTTATCTTTCAGCCGGAGCTGCGGAGCATGCTGGAACAGCTGGGCGAGAAGAAAATTATCACAAATGTGATTCCCTTTGATTCCTCCCGGGATGTGGAGGAGCGGCTGAATGACCGGACCATCGGTGAGCTGATCCATGCGGCATACGCCATGGGCGAGGTCAAGACGGGAGCTCTGATTGTGGTGGAGCAGAAGATCATTCTGAAGGAGTATGAAAAAACAGGAATTCCTCTGGATTCCGTGGTGAGCAGCCAGCTGCTGATCAATATTTTTGAACACAACACACCGCTGCATGACGGCGCTGTGATTGTGCGCGACAACCGTATTGTAGCGGCAACCTGCTATCTTCCGCTGTCGGATAATCTGTCGCTGAGCAAGAGCCTGGGAACCAGGCACCGGGCGGCTGTGGGAATCAGCGAAGTCAGCGACGCGCTGACCATCGTGGTTTCAGAGGAGACCGGAAAGATTTCCTACAGTATGGCGGGGGCTATCCATACGGGAGTTACTCCGTCCCAGCTTCGGGATGCGCTTAACAGCATCAAACGGAAGCCGGAACAGAAGGAGGATGCAGGAAAATTCAAATTGTGGAAAGGACGGGGTAAAAATGAAGAAAAAGCTGGAAAATAACCTCGCCCTCAAGATTTTTGCCCTTGTGATTGCCGTAGGCATGTGGCTGTTTGTCAATAATGTGGACGATCCGGTGGTCACCGCAAGATATTCGGTGAAGGTTACGGTTCAGAATGAAAATTATGTCTATGACGCGGGGAAAACGTATCAGATCGAAGAGGATGCCAGGACGGTTACCGTTCTGATCCGCGGCAGGGAATCGGTGGTACAGAACCGTTCTGATCTGGTAGTGTACGCGAATCTGTCGGAGATTCAGGATATCAACACCACTTCCACATATGTTCCGGTTACGTTCCGGGAAGTCAGCGGAATCGCTCTGGAGGATGTGGAGATCTTCCCGAAAGTGATCCCCATCCGTATTGAAGACTCAGCTCAGAAGGAATTTGCGGTAAATGTGGTGACGAGCGGGAATCCGGATGAAAATTATGAGATAGGAGAACGCGCTTCTGATCCGGAGATTGTTACCATCCAGGGGCCGGAGTCCATTATTGAGAAAATTAATACGGTGCAGGCCAACGTGCAGCTGAACGGGGAATCTTCCAAGACAGTAAAAAAGACAGTTCAGCTGGATGTGATTGACAAAAACGGCGATGTGCTTACCGATGATCTGGAATATCTGAATTTTGATATTGGAAATGAACGGCAGGTAACTGTGACACTGACACTCTGGGAAATCCGGGAGGGAGTCCGTCTGGAAGCCAGCTATACAGGGGAACCTGCCAACGGTTATCAGGTGTCCAGGGTGACGCTGACTCCGAATACCATATCGGTGGCAGGCAGCGACGCAGCGCTGGAAACTCTGGCGGAGAACAACAATACCATAGAAATTCCGGCGGATCTGATTAATATTGATGGACTCAGTGAGGATTACAAGGGGACCATCGATTTGTCCAGCCTTCTGTTGAAAGAGGATGAATTGATGCAGGTATCGGACGGAAACCAGTCTGTCCAGGTACAGGTAAGCATAATCCCGCTGGGCAGCCAGGAATTTGAGGTACCCACCAGTTCCGTAACGCTGCAGAATGTGGGAACCGGGCTCCATGCGGTCTTTATCCGTGAGAACCTGATTATGAGAATTCAGGCCACTGACGCAGATCTGCAGGGCCTGGATGTATCGGATATTCAGGCATCGGTGAATCTGGACGGACTGGGGGCTGGATCCTACAGTCTTGATGTGAATGTGACCCTGCCGACCGGTTATGAACTGGTGGACAATGTGAAAGCGGATATTCAGCTGACAGAAATTGACAACACGAACGACACGAGTGAATAGAGGAAACACATTATGGTAAAACAAAGAGTGACAATCAAGAATCCCACCGGGCTTCATCTGCGGCCTGCCGGAATACTCTGCAAGGAGGCCATGCAGTTTAAATCGCTGATTACCTTTGAGTTTGAGGGAAATGTATCCAACGCCAAAAGCGTTCTCAGCGTGCTGGGAGCATGCGTCAAATGCGGGGACGAGATTGAACTGACCTGCGAAGGCGAGGACGAGGACGAGGCGCTGAAGAGTCTGATAGGAGCGATTGAGAGCGGACTGGGAGAGTGACAGGACGAAGTTAGCCCTTCGGGCGTATCGCTCAAAAAGAAAAAGGCTCCGGGCAGATGCCCGGGGCCTTTTCCTGAAAAGAGTCCGGACCGTTCAGAAGACGGATGGCGTCAAATTTTCCAGTGTCCGGATAGTATGATAATCCGTGGGATCCAGCACCCGGATGCTGAAGGTAAGAGACTGGATCTCATTGATCTGCAGATCCTCCAGTTCATCGGAGAACAGGGAGAGGGGGCTGACCGCGTATTTCCCGTCTGTGACAGTGGCGGAAAAAAGGGGATTTACGGCGGCGCCGTTTACCAGGGTGTCTGCCGCTTCAAAAGTCAGATCTCCGCCGGAATGATTTTCAATGCAGAGAAGGAAGTCTGTTCCCGGCATGCTGTTGTCTGCGGTTCCGGTAAAGGAAATCCGTATCCCGTCCTGATCTGCCAGCAGCTGGCCGTCGGGAACGGAAGGATCCCCGGACAGGCCGGTATCCAGCGAAACCGGCTGTCCCGTATACAGGGTGGTGTAGTCCGTGCCGTTGAGAACCACGGGAGTGAAACCGATGGTTCCCGCCTGAGAGATGCCGCTGTTGGAAAAATCTTCCTGGGAAAAACTCATGCTTCCCTGCGCGCTTTGGCCGGCATCCACGGAAAGGCTGAAATCAGGAGTCTGCATGGCGTCGTTGACCCAGCAGGAAACAACCTGGATGGTCAGAGGGGAATCCGAGCTGTTTTCCGCGGAAAAATGGACGGTCAGGGTGTCCGGATCCCAGTAATCGGCGGTCAGGGTCAGCCCCTCCCATTCCAGAACCGACTGAGGGACAGCGCTGGAAGGATCGGCAGAAAGGGAAAGGGCGGAGGCGCCGGTCTGGCTGTCAGCGGAGACATCCGTACCGGAGG
>DVON01000143.1 GCA_018713585.1 Candidatus Pullilachnospira stercoravium
CCGGTATTCTGCATCTGGAGGATTACACGGAGGAGACGGTGAATATTTTCTTTTCGGAGGAATCTCTGTATACGCTGAAGCTGGCTCTGGCAGAGGCGGAGGGAATTCTGGATGACGCGGAAAGCCAGGAGGAATCCGCGGATAACCAGACCAGGTCGGAGGAAGACGGGACCGGGGCTTCGGAGGACAGCTCCGGAACACAGGAGGGAGATACCGGGGCTGGTTCCGGCCAGACGGACGGCAGCGGCAGTGATTCCGGTCAGACGGACGGCAGCGGCAGTGATTCCGGCCAGACAGACAGCAGCGGCAGTGATTCCGGTCAGACGGACGGCAGCGGCAGTGGTTCCGGCCAGACAGACAGCAGCGGTACCGATTCTGGCCAGACCGACAGTGCCGGTACGGACGGCGGCGGTACGGCGGATTCCCAGGGAGAGGATGCCCAGACCGGCCAGGATGGCTCCGAAGCTGACAGCAATTCCGATGCAGGAACCGCCACCGGCAGCCAGAGCGGAACCGGAACCGGATCCTCGCCGGGGGTTACAGATCTGGTGGGTGGCTGAATTATAACTAAAAAATCTATGAATTTCATAAAAAATGGTTGCGAAACGGACGAGAAAATTATATTATAGTCTATATGTAACTTAAGAAGATAAGGCAAAAGCACCCTAAGGGGAATGATAGATTGCGCGAAGCAAAGAAGGAGGAAGTACGTTGTTAGAGATTATGACAAATGAAGCGGAATCTTCTGCGAAAATTATCGTGGTTGGCGTAGGCGGCGCCGGTAATAATGCAGTAAACCGCATGGTGGATGAAACCATCGGCGGAGTAGAATTCGTTGGAATTAATACAGATAAACAGGCCCTGACCCTGTGCAAGGCCCCCACTGTTCTGCAGATTGGGGAGAAGCTTACGAAAGGTCTGGGCGCAGGCGCAAAGCCTGAGATCGGTGAGAAAGCCGCCGAAGAGAGCATGGACGAGGTTCGTCAGCTGCTGGAGGGCGCCGATATGGTGTTCGTTACCTGCGGTATGGGCGGCGGAACCGGAACCGGAGCAGCTCCTGTGGTAGCCGGAATCGCCAAAGAGATGGGTATTCTGACGGTAGGCGTGGTGACCAAGCCTTTCCGCTTTGAGGCCAAGACCCGTATGAGCAATGCCCTGATGGGAATTGAAAAACTGAAAGACAACGTGGATACGCTGATCGTGATCCCCAACGACAAACTTCTGGAGATTGTTGACCGCCGGACTACCATGCCGGAGGCTCTGAAGAAGGCTGATGAAGTGCTTCAGCAGGCCGTACAGGGTATTACCGACCTGATTAATATGCCGGCCCTGATCAACCTGGACTTCGCGGATGTTCAGACAGTTATGAAGGACAAGGGTATCGCCCATATCGGTATCGGAGAGGCGAAGGGAGACGACAAGGCGCTGGAGGCAGTTCAGCAGGCCGTGGCAAGTCCTCTGCTGGAGACCACCATCCAGGGCGCAAGCCATGTGATCATCAATATTTCCGGAGATATCTCTCTGATGGATGCCAACGATGCGGCAAGCTATGTACAGAGTCTGACCGGAGAGGAAGCAAATATTATCTTCGGCGCAATGTACGACGATACCGCAGTGGATACCGCGAGAATCACCGTGATTGCCACCGGACTTAACGATGCCACCGCAAAGCAGGCCAGTGTCAGTAAGGCTTCCTCCCTTCAGACAGCGAAGCCGGCGGCGGAGACGAAAAAGGAGGAGAAGTCGGCACCTTCCCAGGGGCTGACTATGCCGTCCTTCCAGGTGCCCAGATCTACGGGAGCTCCTACAACCAGCAATATTCCGAAAAAGGATATTCAGATTCCGGATTTCTTAAAGAGAAGATAAAGAATCATAGAAGTATAGAAAAGTGCCGCAGACTTCATGTCTGCGGCACTTTTTCATGACAAAGGGAAGTTCGCGCTGCGTACTTTCCCCTGTTTAAAACTGTGAAAAGTATTTTTCCCGGATTAGTTCCACCGGCATATCCTGTCCGGTCCAGAGGCGGAAAGCTTCCGCGCCCTGGTAAAGAAGCATGTACATACCATTGAAGGTACGGCAGCCTGCCTGACGGGCATTTTTCAGAAAGAGGGTCTCCCGGGGATTATAAATTACATCTGCCACCATCAGATCCGGCCGAAGAAGCGAGCAGTCCGTAAGGATGGTGGCGTCCGTGTTGGGAGCCATTCCCACGGAGGTTCCGTTTACCAGCAGGTCCGCCTGGCCGATGGAATCCGCCAGAGCCTTCTGGTCCTCATGCTCCAGCACCCGCACCCGGCAGCCGGTTGCGTGATTCAGCTCGTCAGCCACCCGCCGGGCTCTGGGGAAGAAACGGCTGGTGGGACGCACAAAGATATCCAGCGCAGCTGCCTGATCCAGAGCCGCCTGCACGGCGATGGCAGTGGAAGCGCCGCCCATTCCCATCAGTGTGATCCGTTTTCCTGGAACGGAAAAACCTTCCAGGGCCGCCGCCCGCCAAAAGCCGACCCCATCCGTATTATGACCGGTGAGAACGCCGTCGTCGCAGACAACGGTATTGACCGCGCCAATGAGCCGGGCGGCAGGGGACAGGTGGTCGCACAGCTGAACCATCTGGTTTTTGCAGGGCATGGTCAGGTTGAAGCCCCGGATGCCGGCATCACGCAGCCCTGTGACCACATGGGAGAGGGTGTCCTCGTTTACCCGGAAACAAAGATACACATAGTCCAGCCCCAGAAGGCGGAACCCCTCGTTGTGCATCAGCGGAGAAATACTGTGAGCCACAGGATCTCCCAGCAGGCCGATCAGCTTCGTATGTCCTGTAATTGGTATTGTCATGGCGAACTCCTTACTTTATAATATGACTTGATTCATTTTATTTCACTATAGCACAGATAAGAGAAAAAGAAAATGTGAAAACGCGCCGAAGGAGGAGAAAATGAAAGCAATCAAAGTGCGGGATACCGTGCTGGGAAGCGGAATTCCGAAAGTTTGTGTGCCGGTGACGGCAAAGCAGAAAGAGGATATTTTCGGGCAAGCCAGGGCCGCCGCCGATGCCGGGGCCCAGCTGGTGGAATGGCGGGCCGATTATTTTGAGGGGCTTTCCAGCCCTGAACAGGTGAAAATCATTCTGGAGGGCGTGAGGGACAGGATCGGACAAATTCCGCTGATTTTCACGGTTCGGACTGCTCTGGAGGGCGGAATGTGGCAGGGTTCGACAGAAGATTATGTCAACATTCTCCAGGAAGCCGCAAAAAGCCCCCAGGCCGATCTTTTTGATGTGGAACTGTTCCGGGATGAGGCACAGATGCAGGCTCTCATCGGGCAGCTTCAGAAGGCGGGGAAACGGGTGATCGCCTCCAATCATCATTTTGAAGGCACCCCGGACACAGATGTTATGAAAACCGTTCTGGAGAAGATGGAGGCGGCCGGCGCTGACATCCGGAAGCTGGCGGTGATGCCCCATACCTCCCGGGATGTACTGCGGCTTCTGGCGGTTACCCTGGACGCTTCCGAACAGGGAGAGGCGCCGCTGATCACCATGTCCATGGGCGCGCTGGGCGCGGTGAGCCGCGTCTGCGGGCAGGTTTTCGGCTCCTGTGTTACCTTCGGCACCACGGGAGACGCCTCCGCTCCGGGACAGCTTCCCCTGGACCGGCTGGCAGCGATCCTGGAGGATCTGAAGACGGAATAACTCCGTAACCAGATACGCTTCCAACAGTCCCGCGAGACCACTGTGTGCCAGGAAAAACGTTAACATAAAAACTGAAAAATGAGGGAAAGGGCTGTCGAGAGATTCCAGATTCCGACAGCCTGGTTTTGACAAAATTAACACCCCCGATCCCCTATAATGGTACTTGCTTATTCCAGTAAGTACGTATTCAACAGGGATCGGGGGTGTTTTGTGTATTATGAGGTCTTTATTGACGTCCTGTTCGTCATAAATTTTGTGATGGATTATTTCCTGCTCCGGCTGGCGTGCAGACTTCTGGGCCATTCTGCCACATGGCTAAGAAGTCTTGCGGGCGCCGCCATTGGCGCGGCGGGGATCTGCCTTCTGGCGGTGTTTCCCATGGGCCGGATTCTGAATACGATACTGATACATGTGGTAGTCAATACAATCATGGTAAGGTTTGGATGTAACCTGAAAAAATGGAGGGAAATTGCCCAGGGTGTTCTGGTCCTTTACGGAGCGGGATTCCTTCTGGGGGGTATGCTCCTTATGCTGCAGAGAGCCACAGGCAGCAGGGGAGTCAGGGCATTTTTCCTTCTGGGCACCGTCAGTTATATGCTCCTTGCGGCCGGCATCCGGGTGTGTTCCCGGGCGAAGAGAAAGCGGGCCCGCCTCCTGCGGGTCTGGCTGTACGCGAATGGGAAATGTCACGAAGGACGCGGCCTGTACGACACGGGAAACCAGTTGTGGGACCCGGTCAGCAATAAACCGGTGAGCATTGGGGATTCCGCGATTTTGGAGACGCTTTTTTCTCCCCAGGTGCGGGACGGACTGCTGAAATTCGGGGAGGGGGAGAATCCCGTGGATGCCGGGCTGCTTGTCAGCCTCCATCCGCATTTTCTTCCCTTCAGCAGTGTGGGATGCCCCCACGGAACCGCCCTGGCAGTGACGCTGGATTATCTGTGCGTGGAGGGCCTGGAGGTACATAAGGTGATCACCCGCCCGGTGATCGCCTTTCCCAGGGAAAATAGTTCCTTTTCGGGGGACTATCAGGTGATTCTTCATCCAAATCTGATAGACAGTTAGGAGGAATTTCTTATGATGTATGCAGCTGTACCCAGCCATTTCCGCTTCCGCATGATTCCCGGATTTTCCAGAATGATGTGGAAAAAGCCGGGAGAAATCTACTATATCGGAGGGGCGGATGTACTTCCCGCGCCCCTGTCGCCGGAGCAGGAGAGCCAGGCGATCCGGGAACTTTCCGGTGAGGACAACAAGGAAGCCCGTTCCAGGCTCATCGAACACAATCTGCGCCTGGTGGTTTATATCGCTCAGAAATTTGACAACACGGGGGTGGGGATGGAGGATCTGATCTCCATCGGAACCATCGGCCTTATAAAAGCCATCAACACCTTCAAGCCGGATAAAAAAATCAAGCTGGCCACCTACGCGTCCCGGTGTATCGAGAACGAGATCCTTATGTATCTGCGCAGAAACAGCAAAACCCGGATGGAAGTCTCCATCGACGAGCCGCTGAACGTGGACTGGGACGGCAACGAGCTGCTGCTGTCCGATATTCTGGGTACCGACGAAGACATGATTTACCGGGATCTGGAGCGGGAAGTGGAGTGCAGCCTTCTGGGCCGGGCCATTCACAAGCTGTCCAAACGGGAGCAGACCATCATCTGTCTGCGGTTCGGTCTGAATCAGCCGGATGGCAAGGAAAAGACACAGAAGGAGGTGGCGGATCTGCTGGGTATTTCCCAATCCTATATTTCCAGGCTAGAAAAACGGATCATGCGGCGGCTGAAAAAAGAGATTGTACGGTATGAATAAAAAAGGAAGATTGAAAAATTTCGATAAATTTCCTCAGTGTTGCAAATGCTACTTGTCAACGGAAGTGCAACCGGGTATAATGAGCATTGGATTTTAACGATGAAATATACCAGTGAAAAGAGAATGGTTTGGCCTGGGGCCAGACTGTTGAAAAGAAAGAGAGGAACAGTCATGTATTGTGTAAAAAAAGTGACCGATGATTTATTCTGGGTTGGCAGCAGTGACCGCAGACTGGCTTTATTTGAAAATGTATACCCGATTCCCAGAGGAGTATCCTACAACTCCTATGTGCTGATGGACGAGAAAACCGTTCTTCTGGATACGGTGGATCATTCTGTCAGCGACCGCTTCTTTGAAAATCTGACCCATGTGCTGGGAGGACGCACTCTGGACTATATGGTGGTGAACCACATGGAGCCGGATCACTGTGCCACTGTGGGCGAGGTGGTTCGCAGATACCCGGATGTAAAGGTGGTATGCAATGCCAAGACTGTTCCCATGCTGAAACAGTTCTTTGATTTTGATATCGATTCCCGGGCAGTGATCGTCAAGGAGATGGACACCCTGTGCACAGGAAAGCATACGCTGGCTTTCGTGATGGCTCCCATGGTACACTGGCCGGAGGCGATGGTGGCTTACGATACCACCGATAAGATTCTGTTCTCCGCGGACGGCTTCGGAACCTTCGGCGCCATCAACGGAAATCTGTTTGCCGATGAGGTGAACTTCGAGAGAGACTGGCTGGATGACGCCAGAAGATACTTTGTAAATATTGTGGGCAAATACGGCGTACAGGTGCAGAACCTGCTGAAAAAGGCCGCTACCCTGGAGATTAAGATGATCTGCCCGCTGCACGGCCCCATCTGGAGAGAGAATCTGGGATGGTTCATCGACAAGTATGACAAGTGGAGCAGCTACACGCCGGAGGATGAGGCGGTGATGATCGCCTACGGCTCCATCTATGGAAATACGGAAAATGCCGCTGACATCCTGGCGTCGAAGCTGGCGGATCTGGGCGTGAAGAATATTGCCGTGTACGATGTGTCCGTGACGGATCCTTCCGTGATCCTGTCCGAGGCCTTCCGCTGCAGCCATCTGGTATTCGCCTGCCCCACCTACAACAACGGACTGTTCACAAAGATGGAAACCGTGATGTCCGAGATCAAGGCCCACAACCTGCAGAACCGTACAGTGGCCCTGATGGAGAACGGCACCTGGGCGCCCCAGGCAGGCAAGCTGATGAGAGAGGTATTTGCTTCCCTGAAGAACATGAACGTTCTGGAGCCCTCCGTGACCATCCGCTCCTCCCTGAAGGAGAGTCAGTCAGAGCAGCTGGACGCGCTGGCTAAGGCCATTGTGAATTCTATGAAATAAGTCAAAATAGTGTATTTTTAGATCAGATTAGTATAGGAAATCCCCTGCCCTTTGTATTATAATTCCAATTATAAGTACAAAGGACGGGGGATTTTTGTGATGAACGGCCAAAGAAAACGGACATCCGGATTCTATCGGTCGCTGCTTCGGTTAGTGGTTCCCATTGCCATGCAGAATCTGATCAGCACCGCGGTGAACTCGGCGGATGTGGTGATGGTGGGGTATGTGGGACAGGATGCGCTTTCCGCGGTTTCCCTGGCAAATCAGGTGCAGTTCATCCTCTCGCTGATCTACTCCGGAGTAGCGTCCGGCGCTACTATGATGGCAGCCCAGTACTGGGGAAAACAGGATACGGATGCCATTGAAAAGATTATGGGAATTGCCATGCGCTTTTCCGTGGGCGCATCCGCGCTGTTTGCCCTGCTGGCCTGCGGATTTCCGCAGCTTCTGATGCGGATTTTCACCAATGACGGAACGCTGATCGCCATAGGCAGCGATTACCTGAGAATCGTGGGGGTTTCCTATCTGTTCATGGGAATTTCCCAGGTGTATCTGTGCATCATGCGGAGTATAGAGCGGGTGGTATTCGCCATGACGGTGTTCGGTTCGGCGCTGATTCTCAACATTTTCCTCAATGCCGTATTTATTTTCGGCCTTTTCGGGATGCCCCGTATGGGAGCCGCCGGAGCCGCGCTGGCCACGGTGATTGCCCGGGGAATCGAAACCAGCGTCTGTCTTCTGGACAATCTCAGAGACGGACGGGTGCATTTCCGTATCCGGAAGGTGTTCGCGAGATATCCGGTACTGTTTGGGGATTATGTCCGTTACGCCATGCCGGCTTTCGGAAACGATGTGGCCTGGGGCGTGGCCTTTTCCCTCTATTCCGTGATTATGGGCCATCTGGGAAGCGATATGGTGGCGGCCAATTCCGTGGTGGTGGTTGCCAGGAATCTGGGGACCGTGGTCTGTACCGGAATCGCCAGCGGAGGCACCATCTATCTGGGAAAACAGATTGGGGACGGCCAGATGGAGGAGGCAAAGACCAGCGCTTCCCGGTTGTGCTGGGTGACCTTTGTGACGGGAGTGCTGGGAGGACTTCTGGTGCTGGTTTTAAAGCCTGTAATGATGCTGATGGTGGATCTGACGCCCACGGCGGCTTCTTATCTGAATACCATGCTGTATATCAACGCCTATTATGTGCTGGGCCAGGCCATGAACACCACCCTGATCTGCGGAATCTTCCGGGCAGGAGGAGATTCCCGGTTCGGATTTATCTGCGATACCCTGGATATGTGGGGTTTCGGCGTGCCGGCGGGATTTCTTGCGGCCTTTGTATTCAAGCTTCCGCCCATGTGGGTGTATTTCGTCATCTGCCTGGACGAATTTGTAAAAATGCCGTTTGTGTTCCGGCATTATAAGAGTTACCGCTGGCTGAAAAACATTACGAGAGAAAATGTGTAAGGCTTAACTGACGCGGGAAAACAGGGCCGTGCGGCCTTAAAATATAAAATGAGGAGGATATTACAATGGGAATGAATGAATACAAGCTGCCTTCGCAGCCGGTATGCCCAAAAGAATCTGTGATCCAGGGAGACAACTTCCGGATTACCATGCTGACGGAGGCGCTGGTGCGTCTGGAGTACAGCCGGGACGGCGTATTTGAGGACCGTCCTACCCAGTCAGTGCTGAACAGAGATTTTCCCACCCCCGATTTCCGGGTGGTGGACGGAGAGGAGCTGGGCATCTATACCAGCCGTCTGGAGATTCATTACAACAGAAAGCCCTTCGCGGCCAACGGCCTGACCATCAAGGTCAACGGTGAGAAGGGGGGCTGGGGAGCTACCTGGCATTTCGGCGACGAGCCGGAGGATCTGGGAGGAACAGCCCGGACACTGGATATGTGCGACGGCCCCATGGTAATCAACGCCCGGGGCTACGGGGATCACAAGGAGCCCGGAGAGGAGCCATATACAGGAAAGCTTCCCATGGAGCACGGACTGATGTCCAGAAAGAGCTACTCCCTGTTTGACGACAGCCGTTCCATGGTCCTGACAGAGGATGGATGGATCGAACCCAGAAAAGAAGGAGTGCAGGATATCTATTTCTTCGGCTACGGACACAAGTATCTGGAATGTCTGAAGGATTTCTATCATCTGTGCGGAAAAACACCGCTGCTGCCCCGGTACGCGCTGGGTAACTGGTGGAGCCGTTACCACAGATACACCGAGGAGGAGTACAAGGAGCTGGTAGAGCGGTTTGAGAAGGAGGAAATTCCTTTCTCCGTGGCCGTGGTGGATATGGACTGGCATCTGGTAGACGATGTGGATCCCAAATACGGAACCGGATGGACCGGCTATACCTGGAATAAGAATTTCTTCCCGGATCCAAAAAGATTTATGTCCTGGCTTCATGACCACAACATGAAGATCACCCTGAACGTGCATCCCGCCGACGGTATCCGGGCTTACGAGGAGGCCTATCCCCGGGTGGCCGAAAAGATGGGCATTGACCCCGCCAGCGAGGTTCCGGTACAGTTTGACCCGGCGGATCCCAAATTCATGGAAGTCTACCTGAAGGATCTGCATCATCCGCTGGAGGAGGAAGGCGTGGACTTCTGGTGGCTGGACTGGCAGCAGGGAACCGTCACGAAGGTTCCGGGACTGGATCCTCTGTGGATGCTGAACCATTACCATTTCCTGGACAGCAAATGGAAAGGAAACCGCCCCATGACCTTCTCCCGCTATGCCGGCGTGGGAAGCCACAGATACCCGGTGGGATTCTCCGGAGATACGGTGATTTCCTGGGAGAGCCTCGAGTTCCAGCCCTACTTCACCAACACGGCCAGCAATATCGGCTACGGATGGTGGAGCCATGATATCGGCGGCCATATGATGGGTATCCGGGACGACGAGCTGATGGCCAGATGGGTGCAGTACGGCGTATTCTCCCCCATCAACCGTCTCCACAGCACGGACAACCCCTTCAACGGCAAGGAGCCCTGGAAATTCGACAAGATCACCGAGGGCGTCATGGACGAATACCTGCGTCTGCGCCATGCCATGGTACCGTACCTGTATACCATGAACCGCAGAGCCAGCCGGGATGACCTTCCGCTGGTACAGCCTCTGTACTATCTGGAGCCGGATCAGGAGGAGGCATATCTGGCAAAGAACGAGTATTATTTCGGTTCTGAGCTTCTGGTATCTCCCATCACTGAGCCTCAGGACAAACAGGCCAGAGCCGCCAAGGCTGTCACCTGGCTGCCCGAAGGCCGCTGGGCAGATTTCTTCACCGGTCTGGTATATGACGGCGGCCGGATGATCAACGTGTGGAGAGGCACGGAGAACATGCCGGTATTTATGAAGGCGGGAGCCATCGTTCCCATGAAGGATATGAGCTGCTTTGACAACAACGTGGACAATCCCGGCCATATGCAGGTGCGGGTGTTTGCTGCCGCGGACGGGGACTTTACCCTGTGGGAGGACGCGGGAGATACCCCGGAGGATCTGGATGAAAACTGGGCTTCCACCGCGCTTTCCGTCCGGGCCGGAAACGGTGTTTCCGTGTTCACGGCGGCGCCGGCCTGCGGAAATCTTTCCGTACTTCCCGAAAAGAGAAGCTGGAAGGTGGAATTTGCCGCGGCGGTCAACGGAAAAGTGTGCGCGAAGGTAAATCAGAAAGAAGTACCCGCCACGGTTTCCTATGACGCGGCTTCGGGCCTGCTGACGGTTCTGGTGGAAGATGTGGCGGTGACAGATGAACTGACCGTTTCCCTGGAGGGAGGAATCCGTTCAAATCCGCTGGCAGATCTGTGCTACCGTCTCCTGGAGAAGGCGCAGATCGAGTATGAGCAGAAGGCAAAGGTTCAGAAACTGGTGGAGACCATGGGCAAAGGAGCTATTTCCACGCTCAATACCCTGGGTCTCAACGAGGCGGTATACGGAGAAATCTGTGAGATTCTGACCGCTGAAAAGTAAGAAAAGCGACAGGGAAGCCGGAAGGCTGAACTGCTACAAAAATATAGAATCACAGGACGCGCCCCGCAAAGCAAATCCGGCAAAAAACTGCCGGAGGCGTTTTGCGGGGCGCCTTTTTATTGCACAGGAAATTGCTTTCCCGTGAAACAAAAACGCTCCGCCAGGATCGCAGGGGCTGCCCAGCGAAGCGAGGGTACTGCGGCGGAATGGAAGATGTCGCCTGCAAAACCTCCGGAAAAGTCAAGGGCTAAAACTTTTTTTAATTTTTCCCCGGGTGAATAGAGAAATGGCCATGTGAGAATCATTTTATTAGAGCAAAGTATGCTCCAGAACATATTTTTCAGGAGGATTCTTATATGGCACTGAACAAGGTAGAAATCTGCGGAGTCAATACCGCGAAGCTTCCGACACTCACCAATGAGGAAAAAGAATTGCTCTTTGAGAGAATTAAAAATGGCGACAAAGAAGCCAGAGAATTATATATCAAGGGAAATCTCAGACTGGTGCTGAGCGTGATCAAGCGTTTCGGCAGCAGCAACGAAAACGCGGACGACCTGTTTCAGATTGGCTGTATCGGGCTTATGAAGGCCATCGACAATTTCGACACCACCCTGAACGTCCGGTTTTCCACCTATGCCGTTCCCATGATTATCGGGGAGATCCGCCGGTATCTGCGGGATAACAGCGCCATCCGGGTCAGCCGTTCCCTGCGGGATATCGCCTACAAGGCCATTTACGCCAGGGAGAATTATGTGAAGAAAAACCTGAAGGAGCCCACCATCACGGAGATCGCCAGTGAGATCGGCATTGAGAAGGAGGAAATCGTCTACGCCCTGGACGCCATCCAGAGCCCCATGAGCCTGTATGAGCCGGTGTACACGGACGGCGGCGATACCCTCTATGTGATGGATCAGGTCAGCGACAAGAAAAACAGGGAGGAGAACTGGGTGGAAAATCTGGCGCTGCAAGACGCGGTGGCCAGACTGAGCCAGCGGGAACAGCATATCATTGAGCTGCGGTTTTTTGAGGGAAAGACCCAGATGGAGGTGGCGGAGGAAATCGGCATTTCTCAGGCGCAGGTGAGCCGCCTGGAGAAAAACGCCCTGAAGACCATGCGGAATTACCTGCGGCCTTAGCGGGCAAGCCGGAGAAACCGGTCACCGGAAGGCTCCGGCGGCTCTGTCCGCCGGTGGAACGGCAGGTATCCCCGCGGCTTCTCCGCCACGAAGATCAGAATTTGCGGATGCATCTGTCTTCCTGGATTTCCACAAGAATGATATCCTCCCCGATCTGCCGGATACACTTCCAGGGAATGCAGAATTCACTGTCCCGCCCGAAGCATCCGCAGAAGCGGCCGGGGCCGGGAACAATCAGTTCGGTGATCTGCCCTGTGGACGGGTGAAATTCCACATCCACCGGGCAGCCCAGGCTTTTACAGGTACAGGTATTGATCACTTCTTTCTGTTTCAGATCGATAACACGCATGAAAACTCCCGGAACAGGGACTGCCGCATCAACCGGAAAAGATCCGTCTGACGGATTTGGGACCATGCGGCGGTCCTTCTTTTTTTTATTATATGAAGCCACAACAATTTTCTTGACGGTTCCTTTGAGGGTATATTATAGTAAATAAAAATACCCATTCCCGATGTATTCGCGACAGTGAAGCCGGAAGGCGGAAGTGATGCAAAAGATACAGTTCGGCCGGGGCCGGGCGTTTATAAAGAGAAAAAACAGGAGAGATCAGATTATGAAGTGTCCGTTTTGCAACCAGGATAATACCCGGGTGGTGGATTCCAGACCCGTGGACGACAATACAGCCATCCGCAGAAGAAGGCAGTGTGATGCCTGCGGAAAGCGTTTTACCACCTATGAGAAGGTGGAGACTATTCCGCTGATTGTGATTAAAAAGGATCAGAACCGGGAGCAGTTTGACCGGTCGAAAATCGAAGCCGGCGTGCTTCGGGCCTGTCACAAACGTCCGGTGTCCGCCCAGCAGATCCGGCAGCTGGTGGACGATGTGGAGAATGAAATTTACGCCATGGGAGAGCGGGAGATCCCCAGCAGTGTCATCGGCGAGATCGTCATGGATAAACTGAAGGATCTGGAAGCGGTGGCTTATGTCCGTTTTGCCTCCGTGTACCGGGAATTCAAGGATGTAAATACCTTTATGGATGAACTGAAGAAGTTTTTAAAATAGTTTTCGGATTGACAGGAAACAGAAAGGGTGGTAAAATCTTTTTACTGAAAAACTTTAACGCATTAATGCGTAACGGATTAAAGAAGGATGGAGGAAAATGTGATGAAGAATAGAACGGTAAAGAGGGTGCTGGCTCTGGCTGTTACGGCTGCGCTGGCCGGCAGTATGGTTGCCTGCGGCGGAGGAGACGGCGCGCAGTCTGAAGGAAGCCAGGAGGAGACGGCATCTCAGGAAGAGGCGGCTGACGGTGCGCAGTCTGAGGAGACTGCGGACGCGGATTCCGGTTCCGGAGAATCTGCTTCCGGGGAAACTTACAAGATCGGTGTGATCCAGTATATGCCCCACACGGCTCTGGACGCTTCCAACGAAGGATTTTTCGCCGCTCTGGATGATCTTGGAATCAGCTACGAGGAAGATCAGCAGAACGCGGCGGGCGAGACGTCCACCTGCCAGACCATCGCGCAGAATCTGGCCAGCGCTGGCAATGACCTGATTTTTGCCATCGCGACGCCGGCGGCGCAGGCTATGGCCGGTGTGACGGAGGATATTCCCATTGTGCTGACGGCGGTGACGGATCCGGCGGATGCGGGCCTGGTGGAGTCCAACGACGCGCCGGGAGGAAATGTGACCGGAACCTCTGACCTGACCCCGGTGGCGGATCAGATCGCGCTGATCAAGAAGATTTTCCCGGAGGCCGAGACCGTTGGAATGTTATACTGCTCATCGGAGGCCAATTCCGTTTTCCAGATTAACCTGGCAAAGGAAGCCTGCGACGCTGAGGGACTTTCCTATGAGGATTATACGGTTTCCAGCTCCAACGAGATTCAGAGCGTTGTGGAGTCTGCTGTGGGTAAGGTGGATGTGCTTTATTCCCCCACGGACAACATTATCGCCAACAATATGGCGACGGTATCCATGATTGCCAATGAGAACCAGCTTCCCGTGATCTGCGGAGAAGAGGGCATGGTAGATAATGGCGGACTGATCACTTACGGCATTGACTATTATGAGCTGGGTTATATGGCAGGCGAGATGGCCGCAAAGATTCTCACCGGCGAAAGCCAGCCGGCGGAAATGCCCATTGAATATCTGGATGCTTCCAAATGTTCTCTGAAGGTCAACGCGGATACCGCGGAGGCGCTGGGACTGGACGCGGCAGAACTTGAGACACTGGCACAGTCCTGAGAGGAGAGGGACGACAACTGAAAAGATAATGGTAACGGTTCAGCCTTCCGCTGTCCTTTGAGGCCACTGTGTGCATGCTTTTGTGACAGTGAAGCCGGAAAGATGAACCGTTACAAAAAATGATACGGGGAAAGGGATTTTGTCCTTTTCCCCTGTGGTTTGCAGGAGGAAAAACTTAAAATGAGCGGTTTTCTGGTATCAATGCAGGGCGCTGTTTCCCAGGGAGTGATCTGGGGAATTATGGCTCTGGGTGTTTACATTACTTTCCGGATTATGGATATCGCGGATCTGACGGTGGACGGCAGCTTTGCTTTGGGCGGCTGTACCTGTGCCGTGCTGATGGCGCAGTATGGAGTCAATCCTATTCTGGCGCTGCTGATTTCTACTTTTGCGGGATTTGCGGCAGGAGCAGTCACGGGATTTCTGCATACGGTGTTTGAGATTCCGGCGATTCTGGCCGGAATTCTTACCCAGTATTCCCTCTGGTCCATCAACCTGAGAATTATGGGACAGAAAAGCAATATCCCTCTGTTGAATGTGGACTCTATTTTTACCTGGCTGACAGATGCCACGGGACTGCGGCAGTCCACAGTGGTACTTGTTATCGGAGCAGTGGTGGTGGCGCTGCTGATCTGGGCGCTGTACTGGTTTTTCGGGACAGAGATGGGAGCAGCCTTGCGGGCTACAGGAAACAATGAGGACATGATCCGGGCCCTGGGTGTTAATGTGAAGGTGATGAAGGTGCTGGCCCTGGCCATCAGCAACGGTCTGGTGGGTCTGTCAGGCGCGCTCTACTGCCAGAGCTCCAAAGTGGGCGATATCCAGATGGGTACGGGTACCATCGTCATCGGTCTGGCGGCCATCGTCATCGGCGAGGTGCTGGTGGGCAAAAAGCGTGCCTTCGGAACGAAGCTGCTGTCCGCTGTGCTGGGTTCCATTGTATTCTTTATTATCCGTGCGGTGGTTATGTGGTTCAAGATTATGGAAGCCAACGATACCAAACTGGTATCAGCCATCATTGTGGTGCTTGCCCTGTGCGCGCCTGTGCTTTCCGCCCGGTGGAAACAGAGAAAATCGTACGCAAAGGGGGATGAATAGCCATGCTGATCCTGAAAAATGTGGAAAAGACCTTCAACAAAGGTACAATTAATGAAAAGAAGGCTCTGCAGGGAGTAAACCTGACGTTGAATCAGGGAGATTTTGTAACCGTGATCGGCGGAAACGGGGCCGGAAAATCCACCATGCTGAACATGATTGCCGGCGTTTATCCCATTGACAAAGGTACTATCATTCTGAACGGGGAGGATATTTCCAGAAAACCGGAATATGCCCGGGCAAAATTTCTGGGAAGAGTGTTCCAGGATCCCATGATGGGAACCGCGGCCGGCATGGAAATTGAGGAAAATCTGGCTCTGGCCTACCGCCGGGGACTGAAAAGAGGACTGCGCTGGAGTATCACAAAGGGAGAACGGGAACGGTATCATGAGGCGCTGAAGACACTGGGACTGGGACTGGAAGACCGGATGACCACCAAGGTGGGCCTGCTTTCCGGAGGACAGCGCCAGGCGCTGACTCTTCTGATGGCCTCACTGAGAAAACCGGATCTGCTTCTGCTGGACGAGCACACGGCAGCCCTTGACCCCAAGACGGCGGCCAAGGTGCTGGAGCTGACGGAGGAGATTATCGCCCGGCAGAAACTGACAGCGCTGATGATCACTCACAATATGCGGGATGCCATCCGCATGGGAAACCGGCTGATTATGATGCATGAAGGTAGAATTATCTACGATGTGGCGGGGGAAGAGAAGAAGAAACTGAAGGTCTCCCAGCTGCTTGAAAAATTTGAGCAGGTCAGCGGCGAGGAATTCGCCAACGACCGGATGATGCTGGCAAAATAAGCGGCAGGGGCGGCAGCGTTTTTCCTGATTCCGGAAGGAACTTTCCGGGCAGGGAGAATGATGCCGTCCCTGATTTTTTTGCCGCGGCGCGATCCGCCGCCTGTGTGCTGCTTTCGTGACAGTGAAGCCGGAAGGCCGAACTGTTACGGAGAATCCTGTAAAGCAGGATTCTTTCTTGATTTCCTGCAGGCAAAGTGATACACTGTTAAATATGCCGAAAATACAAGGCCGTCCGGGAAGAAAAGCAGACGGTTACACAATGAGAGGGGGAGTTTTATGGAAGAAAACAGAGGAAGGGCTTCGGCGCTCCTTCCCATCGGTGTTTTTCTGGTTATCTTTCTGGGAGCCGGTATTATTACTGGTGATTTTTACGCCATGCCAGCCATTGTGGCTTTTCTGGCAGCGCTGTTTGTGGCCTTTCTGCAGGACCGCAAACATGATTTTAACGAAAAGATTCATATTATCGCCCAGGGGGTGGGGGATGACAACATCATCACCATGTGCCTGATTTTCCTGGCGGCCGGTGCTTTCTCTGGGGCAGTGACTGCCGCGGGAGGAGCGGAAAGTACGGTAAATTTCGGATTGTCCATACTGCCGGCGGGCGTTGCGGTGCCCGGGCTGTTTATTATTGGCTGTTTTATTTCCGTCTCCATGGGAACTTCCATGGGAACCATCGGCGCGTTGGCGCCCATCGCGGTGCAGATCAGCGAGAAGACGGGATTTTCCATGGCCATCTGCATCGGAGCGGTGATGTGCGGCGCCATGTTCGGAGACAACCTTTCCATGATTTCCGATACCACCATCGCCGCGGTGAAGACCCAGGGCTGTGAGATGAAGGACAAGTTCAGGGAAAATTTCCTGATTGTGCTTCCGGCGGCCATCCTGACCGTGGTGATCTTCTTCCTGCTGACCAGAAATGCCCGGTTTGATCTCTCCACCCAACTGGATTACAATCTTCTCCAGGTACTGCCGTATCTGGTGGTGCTGGTGGGCGCTCTGATCGGCATCAATGTATTTCTGGTGCTGGTGGGCGGCACGGTGCTTTCCCTGGCAGTGGGCGTGGGTACCGGAACCATCGTTCCCGCCCAGATGTTCCAGATGGTGGCCGAGGGTCCGGACGGAAGCGGCGGCATCATGGGAATGTACGATATCACGGTGATTTCCATTGTGGTGGCCTGTATCGTGGCGTTGGTCAAGGAGATGGGAGGTATTCATTTCATTCTTTCCTTTATCCGCAAGCGGATCAGGGGAAAGAAAGGAGGAGAACTGGGTATCGCGGCTCTGGCGCTGCTGGTGGATCTGTGTACCGCCAACAATACGGTGGCTATCGTGATGGCCGGCCCCATCGCCAGGGAGATCAGCGAGGAGTATGAAATTGAACCCAGGAGAAGCGCCTCCCTGCTGGATATGTTCACTTCCGTGGGACAGGGACTGATCCCCTACGGGGCACAGCTGTTGCTGGCGGCGGGCTTTACGGAACTGACGCCGTTTCAGATCATTCCGTACTGCATTTATCCGATGCTGATGGCAGTCAGCGGCGTGGTATTTATTTTATTCGTAAAAAACCGAAAGGAGAAATTATGAGGACATTTGAAAAATCTTCGAAACTGGACAACGTACTTTATGATGTGAGAGGACCGGTGGTGGATGAAGCGGCGAAGATGGAGGCAAATGGCCTGTCGATTCTGAAGCTGAATATCGGAAATCCGGCTCCTTTCGGGTTCAGCGCCCCGGAGGAAGTGATTCTGGATATGCGGCAGTCTCTCTGGGAGTGCCAGGGTTATTCGGATTCCAAGGGATTGTTTGCCGCCAGAAAGGCGATCATGCAGTATTCCCAGCTGAAAGGAATTCCCGGCGTGACCATGGAGGATATCTATACGGGAAACGGCGTCAGCGAGCTGATCAACCTCTGTATGCAGGCTTTGCTCAATGACGGCGATGAGATCCTGATTCCATCCCCGGATTATCCGCTGTGGACGGCCACGGCCACGCTGGCAGGAGGAAATGTAGTACATTATATCTGCGATGAAGAGTCCGACTGGAACCCGGATCTGGACGATATCCGCAGCAAGATTACGGACCGCACCAAAGCCATCGTCATCATCAACCCCAACAATCCCACGGGAGCGCTGTATCCCCGGGAGATTCTGGAGGAGATCGTCAAGATTGCCCGGGAGCATGAGCTGATCATCTTCTCTGACGAGATTTATGACCGGCTGGTAATGGACGGGCTGGAGCATATTTCCATCGCTTCCATCGCGGGAAAAGACGTGTTCTGCGTCACCTTCAGCGGACTGTCCAAATCCCACATGGTGGCAGGCTTCCGGATCGGCTGGATGATTCTGAGCGGCGCCAAGGAACGGGCGAAGGGGTATATCGAAGGACTGAAGATGCTTTCCAACATGCGTCTCTGCTCTAACGTGCCGGCGCAGGCCATTGTCCAGACCGCGCTGGGCGGATACCAGAGCGTGAAAGAGTACATTGTGCCCGGCGGAAGAATTTACGAGCAGAGAAACAGGATCTATCAGTTGCTGAACGATATTCCGGGACTGTCCGCCAAGAAGCCCAAGGCGGCCTTCTATATCTTCCCCAAGATTGACACGGAGAAGTTCAACATTTACGATGATGAGAAATTTGCGCTGGATCTGCTGAGAGAGAAGAGAATTCTGATTGTCTCCGGCAGTGGATTCAACTGGAAAAAGCCGGATCACTTCCGGGTGGTATACCTTCCCCGGGTGGCGGATCTGGAAAAGGCGGCGGGAAAGATCGCTGATTTCCTGTCCACCTACCGGCAGAAATAATGAAAAGTACGCTGTGCGGGCTTTTCATTATCATGAATAAAAAACAGGTTCATAAAAAAGCGGCCGCATCGCCGGACAGAGGGATTTTCTCCTGTCGCGCGATGCGGCTTCTTTTTTTATTCCTGTACATGATCCAGCCCCTGGGCCAGGATGGTGGACACATGGGCGTCTGCCAGGGAATAGTAAACGGTTTTTCCGTCCCGGCGGAACTTTACAAGCGCCATCTGTTTCAATACCCGGAGCTGGTGGGAAATTGCGCTCTGGGTCATCCCCAGCAGCTGGGCGATATCGCAGACGCACAGCTCGCCGGTAGAGAGCGCGTAAAGAATCCGGATCCGGGTAGGGTCTCCGAATACCTTGAAAAGGTCTGCCAGACGGTAGAGTACCTCATCATCCGGCACCGGAGCCGGGGAATGGGGGTGGTGATGGTGGCAGACGTCGCATATCTCGATTTCTGTTTCCTTCGGCCGATTTGTCTGTTTCATTGCAATCCCTGCTTTCCGTTAATTTTTGCAACAGTTCAGCCTTCCGGCCTCGCTGTCATAATTTTTCAATAGACACAGTATTCAGTTTAACGGAAAAATCATTTCCGGTCAAGTGCGCCTGCAATGGAAAGACAGCGGGAGCAATCAGAACTCCAGAGTAAAGGTCATGGACAGTTTTTCATCGTTCACCTGATACTTTTCCAGAAGCCGGGGTCCGCAGCTGTTGGAGCCGCAGCCGGAGATGTAGCCGTCCAGGCACAGTACGGTGTAGGGCGATTTTTCCAGCTCAAAGCTGTGGGCTTTTTCTGTCAGCTCCTCCTGGGTATAGACGGAGGCGTTGAAACTGAATTCCTGGCCGGAAACCAGCAGATGCCGTCCGTCGCGGGTACCTGCCGCCAGTGCGGTGCAGCCCCAGTGGCTGCCGTTCTCCTGGGGACGCAGGTAATCCTCGTGCAGCTTCTCCACAGAGGAGGTGAACAGATCCACATAGGCGTCCCGGTGTTTGTCCGGATAGCTTTCCTGGGGACCGTAGCCAAAGTAGGTTACCTGATCGTAGCAGGAAGGCAGAAACAGCCGCAGGCCGAAACGGGGCAGGAAAGGCATCATCGGAAGCGGGGTGCGGGCAAAATTCATGGGAATCGGGCTCCGCTCGCCGTCCACCTTTACGGTGACCGCGCCGCTGCCGCTGACGGTCCAGGTCAGGGTGCCGGTGACGATCCGCTGCAGATATACCGCGTACAGGGAGTAGCGGGAGGTGATCACCGCCTGGTTGTCTGAAACTTCCCAGGAGGTCTCATATACTTTGATTCTGGCCCGGTCGTAGCCGGCCGCCTCCCATTCCTCACGCACCCGGCGGTCATTGTCCATGGGCGCCCGCCATACGTTCAGCTCGATGGGCTTCTCGATCAGGCTGCTGCCGTCTTTTACAAGAGCGGAGAACGTGCCTTTCCATTTGTCGAATACATAGCGGAAGCCCTGTCCGCATACCACCAGCTGGTTTTCCAGATCCTCCACAGTCACCTGCGCGCCGGTATCCGCGGAAAGTCCGCAGCCGGCACTCTTTGCCACAGCAGCTCTGGCGGCATCGGCGTCCCTGGATACGGTCAGCTGATCATGGCCTGCCTCATAGCCGGCGGGGGTCAGAAGATCAGCATCCTTCTGAATGTAATGAAGATGCAGGAAGGTATTTCCCGCTTTCGGAAGTTTTTCCGGAATCTGTACCTCCACGGCGGTCTTCGCGGGGCAGTCTACATCGGAAAGAACGCCGGAGGCGGTCACCTCTCCGTCGGTGACGATCTCATAGGCGATCTGGTAGCGGTCACGGATATTGGTGAAATCCATCTTGTTGTCCAGACAAACAATGCCTGTTTCCGCGTTTACCAGGGAAGCGCGGATGGGGCGGGCCACATTTTTGTGCTCCAGAAGTCCGGTGTGCGGTCTTCTGTCCGGGTACACCAGACCGTCCATGCAGAAGTTTCCGTCGTGGATTTCTTCGTTCCAGTCACCGCCGTAGTAGAATTTGTCACGGCCGTCGATGGTTTTTCCCATGTATACGGAGTGATCGCACCACTCCCACACATAGCCGCCGATGTAGCCGTCGTATTTGTACATCCGCTCAAAGTACTCCTCCAGGTCTCCGGGGCCGTTGCCCATGGCGTGGCTGTATTCCACCTGAATGAAGGGTTTCTTTCCTTCCTGAGAACAGTAGAAATCTACAAACTCTATGGGGGCGTACATCCGGGAGTATACGTCGATATTGGTCAGATCATTGACGTAGTCGGAGTCCATCATCTGCCAGATGCTGTTCTCGTAGTTCAGCACCCGGTCGGGATCGTAGGATTTGATCCAGGCCGCGGCCTTCTCCATGTTGGGGCCGTAGGCGCTTTCATTTCCCATGGACCAGGAAAATACGCTGGCGCAGTTCTTGTCCCGGTGTACCAGATGCTGAATCCGGTCCACCACCGCCTTCTCATAGGAAGGATCACGCATCAGCAGGCCGTAGGTTCTCTCGTACTGAATCTCCTGGTTATCGCCTCTGCGGATGCCGCCGCCGTAAATATTCTCACAGCCGTGGGATTCCAGATCCGCCTCGTCCATCACATAGAAACCGTACTGATCGTACAGCTGGGTGGCCCAGGGGGCATTGGGATAGTGGCTGGTGCGGATACCGTTGATGTTGTGCTCCTTCATCAGCTTCAGGTCCTTCATCAGCTGCTGGCGGGAAATAGCGGCTCCGGTGTAGGGATCACTGTCATGCCGGTTGGTACCTTTGATTTTGAAATTCACGCCGTTCATGTAAATGACATTTCCACGGATATCGATCCGGCGGATACCCACCTTCTGTCCGATGGTCTCTTCCGCGGTTTCCAGAATCAGGGTGTACAGGGCCGGATGCTCCGGGTTCCACAGATCCGGTGTATCCACCTGGAAACTGATTTTTCCGTCAGCCATTTCCGTCTCGCCCAGCAGCTGGCCGCAGGGGGTATACAGGCGGGCTTTCACGGCCACGTCGCCCTGGCAGTCGATGTCCGCCCACACCCGGGCACCTGAGAGATCTTCTGCCACATCCGTATGTACAAAGTAGTCCCGGATATGATTGTGGGGACGGATCAGCAGATACACATCCCGGAAAATACCGGAAAAACGCAGCTTGTCCTGATCCTCCAGGTACGTTCCGTCACACCATTTCAGAACGATCACGGTGAGCCGGTTGCTTCCCTCGTGAACGTATTCCGTGATGTCGAACTCGCTGCCGGAGTGGGAAATCTGGCTGTAGCCGGCAAAGCTGCCGTTGACCCACAGATAGTAGCAGGAGTCCACGCCGTCAAAGTTCAGATAAACCTTTTGGGCGGCGGACCGGGCGTCCAGGGTAAATTCCTTTACATAGACGCCGGCGGGATTTTCGTCCGGCACATAGGGCGGGTCGAAGGGGATGGGGAAACGGGTGTTGGTATACTGGTTCCCGTCATAGCCCAGAATCTGCCAGCAGCTGGGTACGGAAATGGTATCGCTGCCGCAGGTGCAGGCATCCGCCGCGGTGCATCCCTCCGGGATATCATGGTAGCTGTCGTAATAACGGAAGCTCCAGTCATCGCCGTTCAGGGTGATGGCGCGGGATGTGGTGAGCATGTCTGCTTCCATGGCCTCTTCCTGACTGCCGCAGGGTATATAATAAGCCCGGAGCGGTTCCGTTTTCACGTGCAGGGTTTGTGGATCCTGAAAATAATTGGGTAGTCTCATAGTGGTTACCTCCTCCAGTTTTTGTTACTGTTCCATTCCTCTTTATTGTACTGCCGGGAAAGAAAACAGGCAAGGGAGAAAAGTGCATAGTTTATGGACAAAATGATACAGTACGTTTCATCTTCTCAGGGAATGGGAACACTAAAATTATCTATGGACAAGTAAGGTGTCAGAGATATATAATAAGAAGCGGCGGCATCGCCCGCCGCAACCCCCAGCAGCGGATGATTTTTCACGGATTGTCTGCTGTCATGAACTTTTACCTTTTCGGGCAGAAGCTGCCCGGTAAAATACACGTAAGATGGAGGCGAACAACAATGTTGGAACTGAGGAATGTCAGTTTTCAGGTTTCCGAGGACTCCACGGACAAGGAAATCCTGAAAAATGTCAGCTTTACGCTGGAAGATAATAAATTCGTCGCAATCACCGGACCCAACGGAGGCGGAAAGTCCACCCTGGCGAGAATGATCGCGGGAATCATTAAACCTGTCTCCGGAAGCATCCTGCTGGACGGACAGGATATCACCAACCTGAGTGTGACGGAGCGGGCCCGGCTGGGAATCAGCTACGCTTTTCAGCAGCCGGTGCGTTTTAAGGGTATTACAGTGCTGAATCTGCTGCGCCTGGCGGCAGGGAAACGGCTGTCCGCCGCGGATGCCTGCCAGTATCTTTCCGAGGTGGGCCTGTGCGCCAAGGACTATATCAACAGGGAAGTGAATGCCAGTCTCTCCGGAGGAGAGATCAAGCGAATCGAGATCGCCACAGTGATGGCAAGAGGCACGAAAATCTCTGTGTTCGATGAGCCGGAGGCGGGTATCGATCTGTGGAGCTTCCAGAATCTGATTCAGGTATTTGAGAAAATGCACGATCAGAAGCACGGATCCATCCTGATTATTTCTCATCAGGAGCGGATTTTAAAGACAGCGGACGAGATTCTTGTGATTGCAGACGGAGAGGTGGCCGGGTTCGGTTCCAGAGATGAGATCCTGCCCTCGCTCCTTAACAGCGACAACGCGGAAAGCGGCTGCAAATTCTGGCAGAAGGAGGGGGCATAACCATGGAAAAACTGGATCCGATTCAGATTGATCTTCTGGAGGCAATCTCAGGGCTTCACGAGATTCCGGAAGGCGCTTATAATATCCGGGCCAACGGAGGAACAGCGGCCCGTCATTCCACGGAGAATATCGAGATCGTTCCCAAGGACAACGGACTGGGCATCGATATTTTCATCAAACCGGGAACCAAAAGGGAAAGCGTGCATATGCCGGTTCTTTTAAGCAAAACCGGGATGACGGATGTGGTATATAATGATTTCCATATCGGAGAGGACGCGGATGTGACCATTGTGGCAGGCTGCGGTATCCACAACGGCGGAGACGCCGCCAGCCGGCACGACGGTATTCACCGTTTCTTTGTGGGAAAAAACGCGAAACTGAAATATGTGGAGAAACATTACGGCAGCGGCGACGGAAAAGGCGAGAGAATCATGAATCCTGTGACCGAGATCGAAATCGATGAGAATGGTTACATGGAGATGGACACTGCTCAGATCAAAGGAGTGGATTCCACCATCCGGAAGACCAACGCGAAGCTGGCCGCCGGCGCCAGCCTGGTGGTGATGGAGCGTCTGATGACCCACGGAACCCAGCGGGCGGAGAGCTATTTCGACGTGCAGATTAACGGGGAGGATGCTTCCGCCGATGTGGTATCCCGTTCCGTGGCCAAGGATGAGTCCTATCAGCTGTTTTCCTCCAATCTGGCCGGAAATGCCAGATGCAGCGGACATACGGAGTGCGACGCCATCATCGTGGGCAACGCGAAGATCAGCGCTATTCCGGAGCTGACCGCCAACGACTCTGACGCGGCTCTGATCCACGAGGCGGCTATCGGAAAGATCGCCGGAGATCAGATCATCAAGCTGATGACCCTGGGCCTGACGGAAGAAGAGGCCGAGGAGGAAATCATCAGAGGATTCCTGAAATAATGTCCCGGCAGCCGCCCGGTTTTCGCCAAAGGGGCGGCTGCCAGACGGTATAGTATTGACACCGGAGCAGAAAGAAGCAGTTTACATGGAAAAAAGACAACGATTTATCATCAATTTTCTCTATTTTGCCATCATTCTCGTCATTGCGGCGGTGCTGCTGAAGTTTGCGCTGCCGTTGCTGGCGCCCTTTGTGATAGGTTTTCTGATTGCTTACTGTCTGAGGAGACCTGTCCGTTTTCTGGCGGCCAGATGCAGGATTCCCTGGAAGATCGCGGCCGCGCTGATGGTGCTGATTTTCTATGTGACGGTGGGAACACTGGCGGCGCTTCTGGGGATCCGGGCGTTTTCCACGGTCAGCCAGCTGGTGGCATCACTTCCCCGGCTGTACCAGACCTACGCAAATCCGCTGATGACAGACATTTTTGAGCGGGTGGAGCAGGCAGTAGCACAGATGGATCCCAACCTGCTGGGAACCATGGAATATTTTGGCCAGCAGATCAGTCAGTCCGCGGGGCAGCTGGTGTCCCGGCTGTCCGTGGGAAGCATGGAACTGGTATCCAACGTGGCTTCCTCCCTGCCCATGCTGTTCATCCGCCTGCTTCTGATGGTGATTTCCAGCTTTTTCATTGCCATGGACTATGAGAAAATTACAGGATTCTGTATTCAGCAGCTGAGCGGAAAGGCGCAGGAGGTGTTCCTGCAGATTAAGCAATATGTGGTGGGAACCCTGTTTGTGTGTATCCGGTCCTATGCGCTGATCATGTCCATCACTTTTGTGGAGCTTTCTGTCGGTCTGGGGATTATCGGTGTGGACTATTTTATCCTGGTAGCGCTGGCCATCGCCATTTTCGATATTCTTCCTGTACTGGGGACGGGAGGCATTATGATTCCCTGGGCGGTGATTACAGCGATTCTGGGAGATTATCCCATGGCGCTGAAGCTGATTGTGCTGTATCTGATCATCACGGTGGTACGGAATATCATCGAGCCAAAGATTGTGGGAGGACAGATCGGACTGCATCCTGTGGTGACGCTGGCCAGTATGTTTGTGGGCGTGCAGCTCCTGGGAGCTGTGGGCCTGTTCGGATTTCCCATCGGACTGTCGCTTTTACGGTATCTGAATGATACGGGGGTTATCCGGATATTCCGGAAGCCCGAAGCCGGACAGTAGAAGAAAGACAGAAAACAAAAGGGGCGCCGCCCCGGACACGATGTGTGTCTGAAGCGGCGCCTTTTTTCATGGCACTGTATTCCCGTCTCCCCGGAAAACTTAATGGTTCAGCTTCTCTGGTCAAACCATGTCAGCGCGTAGTCCCTTACGGCAGGTACGATACTTTTGATCTCCAGGCCTGTGGTATTGATGCAGAGATGATAATTTTCCCTGGCACCCCATTTCTTGTCTGTGAACAGCCGCTGGTGGCGGGCTCTTCCCTCATCAATCTGGCGGATTTTTTTCTCCAGCTCCCGGTCGGTCAGATGCTCGCCGGCATCCGCCCGGCTGCGGCACCGGTCCAGTTTGGATGCCAGATCCGCGTAAACAAAAATTTTAAGGGGATCATAATCTTCTTCAAGAATGGAACCGGAGGTACGTCCAACCATGACACAATTCCCTTTTTTGGCCAGTTCTTTGATAATTTCCTGCTGCAGATTGAGAATCTTCAGCTCATTCTGCATAATAGGATCCGGGCCGAAAGCAAAGGTATGGCCAAAGGTCAGTGTATAGTTGGGAGTCAGTCCTCTCAGCAGAGTTTCCTCCACATACTGCTCGTCAAAGTTACTTTCTTTCGCGATGGCTGAGATAATCTCTTTGTCATAGTAGGAAAATCCCAGTGCGTCTGCCAGACGCTTTCCAAGTTCCCGGCCGCCGCTGCCGAATTCCCGGCTGATAGTGATAATTTTCATATAGTCCTGCCTCCTTTTTATAGATGCTGAAAATACTTTGCGGAATATTCTTTTCCATTTACCCTTTCTGTTCTTATAACCAGATTATATCAGAAAATTATGCAAATTTCCATAGAAATAACAGAAGATTCAAAAATAAAATGCGGATCGTCCGGTGAAAATCAGGAGAAATCATACTGGGGACAGGACGGGATGTTAAAATTGTCATAATAGTATAAAAAAATGTAAAAAACCGGTATTGCGTCAAAAGTAAAACAGTGATATTCTTTTTCCCGTCCAATATTTTTAGGGAGGAGAAGAAAATGGTACAATTACTTCTTGCGATTATTTATCTGGCATTTATCAGTCTCGGCCTTCCGGACGCTCTTCTGGGATCAGCCTGGCCGTCCATTTATCAGGAATTTAATGTTCCGGTATCCTATATGGGAATTGTCTCCGCGCTGATTTCTATAGATACGGTAATTTCCAGTCTGATGAGCGACTGGATGAACAGGAAGCTGGGGGCAGGCAAAGTGACTGCCATCAGCGTAGCCATGACGGCGCTGGCATTGCTGGGATTTTCCTTCAGCAGTTCATTCTGGATGCTCTGCCTTCTGGCCATCCCTTATGGCCTGGGCGCCGGCGGAGTGGATGCCGCGTTAAATAATTATGTGGCCATGCATTACTCCAGCCGTCATATGAGCTGGCTGCACTGCATGTGGGGCATCGGCGCTTCCGTCGGACCTTATATCATGAGTTTCGCTTTGTCCGGGGGACAACCCTGGAATATGGGGTATCGTTATATCGCGTTTATGCAGATGGCATTGACGGCAATTCTGATCTTCAGCCTTCCGCTCTGGAAGAAAAATTCCGGGCAGAAGGAAAGCACCGTCGATGAGCAGAAACCTATGACATTTGGCCAGGTGCTGAGTATCCGCGGGGTAAAAGCCATCATGCTGACTTTTTTCTGTTACTGCGGCCTGGAACAGACGGCAGGTCTGTGGGGCAGCAGCTTCCTGTCCATGGCTCATGGGATTTCCGCGGAGGAAGCAGCCAGGTACGGAAGCCTGTTTTATCTGGGCATAACGGTGGGAAGAGCTGCCAGCGGTTTCCTTACGATGAAATTCAGCGATACTAAGATGGTACGTTTGGGTACGGCGGTGATTCTGGCGGCTCTTGTCCTGTTTATCCCGGTGTTCGGACCCAATGCCGCTAAGATCGGACTGGTTCTGATCGGTCTGGGATGCGCGCCCATTTACCCCAGTATCGTACATGCCACGCCGGCCAGATTCGGCGCCGCCAGATCACAGGCAATTATCGGCATGCAGATGGCAGTCGCCTATGTGGGAATCTGTCTGCTGCCTCCGCTGTTCGGTCTGCTGGCGGATCATGTGACCATCTGGCTGTTCCCTGTCTATATGCTGGCGGTGACAGTGGTTATGGGACTGATGCATGAGAAGGCGGTAAAACGGGCCGGGAATGTGTAAGGGACGCTGTGAGCTGTTTCTCACAGCAGATGAAAGCAGTGAAAAATATCATCGACAGGCTTATATAAAGGAAATGGAATATGTGGATATGTCCAAAATGCGGCAGAGAATTTAAAAGAACAAATCAGGGTCATTACTGTGGAAAAGCGCCTGAAACAGTATTGGAATATATTGATTCGCAACCCATGGAAACACGCGCCCACTTAACAGAAATGATGATCATATTGCAAAACAGTGTTCCGTGTGTAAAAAAACGGATATTATGGAGTATGCCGTATTATGAAAAAGGAGCAAAATCCGTCTCATTTTCTGCCTGTAAAAAGCACATCAGCTTTTACGCAGGGGTTGAAGCTATTGAAAAGTTTTCAGGGGAGTTAAACGGATTTGTCACCAAGAAAAATGCAATATATTTCCCTTACGATAGAGCATTGCCTGGAAAACTGATTGAAAATATTGTGAAATGGTGTTTGAGCTGATTTAAAAACTTCCGTTTGCCAGGCGGAGGACAGTGTTCATGAAAGTAATATAGAAGTAATATAGCCAGCCGGTTCCGGCTGGCTGTTTTGTTAGTTCTCATGCTTCGACACCGCTTTTGGCGGATGAAATGGAGTTGTTTGATTGGCCGGTCAATTTGTTGTCCAACTTAATGTATGCCGATAACTGACGGTGCGGTAAAGTAAAGTATGGCAAAAATCCGACGATCTACTCTGATAGCAAAAAAGGCGCTGGAGTTTTGCTGTACCGAGCGGGAGCGCCGCTCAATCATCCATTATTGATGATTTTACGACACTCCCGGCGTTTTTCTACTTATCGTCGGAGGAATCTCATCAGGATTTCGTTGAATGTCGGGGAAA
>DVON01000144.1 GCA_018713585.1 Candidatus Pullilachnospira stercoravium
TGTCACTGGTTCGATTCCGGTTCTGGGCATTTGCCTGTCGGCAGGCGTTCATTATCAGCTGTTCAAAAAAAATGAAAAATACACTTGACAGAAAGATCAACTTCCTGTATAATGTATTTTGTTGCTGATAAAAAACAACATGCAGGTGTAGTTCAATGGTAGAACACCAGCCTTCCAAGCTGGATACGTGAGTTCGATTCTCATCACCTGCTTTAAACATGCACGAGTGGCTCAGTGGTGGAGTATCGCCTTGCCAAGGCGAGGGTCGCGGGTTCGAATCCCGTCTCGTGCTTTTTGAAGCGGTCGGAATCGGCCGCTTTTCTTTTTCCTGCGGGAATTGATGTTTTTCCCCTTTTATGATAAACTGAACTCATTATAAAGTTTATTACAGAACATTTCAGAAACGAGGTGTCAAAATGAAAATTCAGGAATCCGCGGAAAACTATCTGGAAACCATATTGATGCTCGGTCAGAGAAAACCCCATGTTCGTTCCATTGACATTGCCACAGAGTTGGAAGTTTCCAAGCCCAGTGTCAGCGTAGCCATGAAAAATCTCCGGGAAAACGGATACATCCGCATGGACAGCGACGGATATATCACCCTGACGGACGCAGGACTCAAAATCGCCAGTACCATGTATGAGCGCCATACCTTCCTCTCCCGCTGGCTGATCCGCCTGGGCGTGGATGAAAAGGTAGCCGTCCGGGACGCATGCCGCATCGAGCATGTCATCAGCGCGGAAAGCTTTGCCGCCATCAAGCGGCATATCCCCGATGTGGAAGAGCCCTCCGGGGAAGAATAAGCTTTCAGAAAGAGGCTCCAATAACAGACAAGTCCGAACCAGGGGCAGAGGCGGTTTCTGTGAGCCGCGTCTGCCCCTGAAATTTTTCCCTTTCTGCTCCTCAGTACAGCGGCCATTCGCCGCCCCACTCGTCCCGCACCATGCCCGTATCGGTGCGGACCTCCACAATGCCCACAAGCTTGTTGGCGGAGGATCCTCCCTGACTGCGCAAAATCAGCTGAAAACCAAGGTCTGTTTCGGAACATTCTTCCTCAAATACCACATAAATATCTGTGTTGTTTTCCTGATTGTAATGGTCCTCAACCGCCCTGCAGATCTGCTCCAGAGACATCTCTTTCCCCTGGCCCGAGATTTCGGAAGCCGCCGGCAGCGTATAGGAATAATCCGACAGATCCACCCGGATTTCTATTTCTTTACCGTAAGGCGATCCGCTCATGGTAACTGCCGCCTGACCGTCTTCGCACCGGATACCGGACGCCCAGTAGTAAGCTTCATTGAATTGCTGAATTTTGGCCAGTGTATTGCCCCCTTCGTCCACAGCATAGAAATCCGGCCCGTAATAACCACAGAGATAAATTTCCCCATTCTCCCCAAAGGCCCAGGATGGGCTGAAGCCCATAAAATCAGAATTTTCCCAGAGCGTTGTTCCGTCTTCCAGATTCAGGGCCACAAAGGTGCCTCCTTCCACATAATAATAAACATTCTCCCGGATCCCGATTTCCGAAACGGCATCCAGTTCTGTCGCTATGTACTTTCCGGTGCTGAGACTCCATACCACGTCCCCCTGGCCGTTTTCCCCCGTTATCACAGCGTATTCCCGGTAATCTTCTGTATATTCTCTCTGAAATTCCACTGCCGCGATACTGCTCTGTTTCTTATACTCCTGATAACAGGCGTTGATTTCCTCTTCCTTTGCCGTCAAAGTTTCGTCATTCTCCAGTACCAGCAGGGCACTGCGAATCTCCTCCAGGGCTCCTTCATAGTCCTCATTCTGCATACAGGCCTCCGCGTTGCCTATGGCCGCGTCCCGGCAGGCATTCTCAGCCTCCTCAAGCCCCCGGGCAGCCTGCTCCAATTCCGGATCACAGGCCAGGGCGCCGCGGTAATACTCCAAGGCATTCTGATACTGCCCGTTCTGCATATCCTCATCGCCGCTCACCAACATTTCCGCTGCCGCCGCCAGATCGGCCATCCCGTTGTCCTGAAGCTCTTTAAAAACCCCGATCTCCTCCAGCGCCGTCCCGCCGTCTTCCTGGCCGGAAGTATACTTGCCATAAATCTTCAAAAGTTCTGCGCGGAGCATGTCCGTGTCCTCTTCCCATCCGCCGTCCCCGGAGCCGCTGTTCCAGATTTCCACTGCGGTTTCATAATCTTCCTTCTCCAGAGCCCGTTCCAGTCTTGCCCCGGACGAATTCCACCTTATGCCAAACAAAATCCCTGCCGCTCCCGCTGCGAGAACCACTGCCAGAGGAATCCAGATCCACCATCTGGCTTTCGGTGCGCCTTTCGCGTTCTGCTGTTTCAGCTCATTTCCGCAATACCCGCAGAACCTGTCATTGTCATCCGCCTGTCTTCCACATCTGCTGCATTTCATCGTTTCCCCCTCCGTCTCTTTCATTTTGACTTCCTGCCATCTATTTTAATCCAAAATCCGGCTCTTTTCACCCCCGGAATAACTTTTTCTGAGACTTTTCCCCAAAAGCGGCCATTCTTCCAGACGGCTTATTGGCTTCCTCAATATCCGTTCACAGAAAAACGGCACAGCCAAAGCTGTGCCGTCTTCCCTGAATACTCTTTTTTTTCGCCCTTTCCGGGGCATCTCTGCCGGTGGCCGGACTCGAACCGGCACGGAAATTACTCTCCGAAGGATTTTAAGTCCTTTGCGTCTGCCAATTCCGCCACACCGGCGGGTATGTTTCGGACTCCATGTGACCTTTACGGGCATGCCCTGATGTCACTGTCTTACTCCATAGCCGAGACCGTAATGGTCTCCCTGGATGGAGGTGGATTCGAACCACCGAAGCAATTTGCAGCAGATTTACAGTCTGTCCCCTTTGGCCACTCGGGAATCCATCCATTCTGTCAGCTGTGTCTTCTGACAAGACAAGATTATATCGTATTTCCCCGCAAATTGCAAGCACTTTTTAGAAAAGCCCACACCGGAAAATACCGCCGCCCGCCGCCGAAATCCCGGCTGCAGGCGGCGGTACCATTTTCAGGATCACTCCGTCTCTTCTTCTCTGGAATACAACACCACCGCTTCCAGCGGCGACAGCTCCATGGTCAGCACTCCTGCTTCCACCGGGTGGATCTTCTTCTCCACGGAAAATCCCACCGCGTTGCTGTCGAGAATCTGCGTCATTTCCGAATTGACCGTCCGGGGAATTCCGGCTTCCCACACGGGAATTTCGGCGGTGATATTGGCATTGTTATTGTTGACAATCACCACAATCCGCTCTTCATCGGAGAAACGGGCATAGGCAATCAGGTTATATTCCTCCTTCAGGAACTTAAGTGAACCCGTTTTCAGCACCTGATGAGATTTGTGCATGGCGATGGCTGTCCGATAAAACCGGAGCAGGGTCTGATCCTCACGGCCCCAGGGATAGGTTCTCCGGTTATCCGGATCCGTAAAACCACAGACTCCGGCCTCGTCTCCGTAATACAGGGTAGGCGCGCCGGGCCATGTCATCTGCATCACCACTGCCTCCCGGAGAACGGCTTTGTTCACATTTTCCTCCGCCGCCCGGTGTCCCAGTTGCGCCACCCGTCCTACCCGGCCGTTAGTGCGGGTGAGAAAACGGGAATGGTCATGGTTATCCAGCTCATTCATGGCCACCTGCAGGGAGGGGGCGAAAAATCTGGCATTATTGTAAAGCATGGCGTCCCGGAAGCTTTCGGCATTTCCTTTCATATCCGGCCGGTACTGGTCACTATGCTTCTCCATACCGGTGAGGAACCAGGAAACTGGCTCCATAAAGGCGTCATAGTTCATCACGGTATCCCACTCGTCCCCCTTCAGCCAGGAGCTGGCATCTCCGTAATGCTCCGCGATAATCACTGCCTCAGGATTCGCCTCCTTCACCACCCGGCGGAACTCTTTCCAGAACAGGTGGTTATATCCCGGGCTGTGGCCCAGATCCGCAGCCACATCCAGCCGCCATCCGTCCACATTGTAGGGCGGAGAGACCCATTTTCTGGCAATGTACAGGATGTACTCCTGCAGTTTTGGGGAATCCTCATAATTGAGCTTCGGCAGGGTATCGTGCCCCCACCAGCCGTCATAAAATTCATTGTAGGGCCAGTCATGCTCATTGTTGAACTTGAAAAAGGTATGGTAGGGACTGGAAGGATCGATGTACGCCCCCTTCTCATAGTCCTCCTGGTTTTCATAGATTCTTTCCCGGTCCAGCCATTTATTAAAGGAACCACAGTGGTTGAACACTCCGTCCAGAATAATCTTCATACCCCTTTTGTGAATCTCCTCCACCAGCTCAATCAGCAGCTGATTGCTGGCCTCCAGATTTTTCTTTCCGGTGACCCGGCGGATGTACCGGCTGGCGTGGGTATTATCGCTGTCGCCGGGCAGCAGCAGCTCTCCCTCGTCATCCACGATTCTTCCGTAATGGGGATCCACGTAATCGTAGTCCTGAATATCATACTTATGGTTGGAAGGCGATACGAAAATGGGATTCAGGTAAATCACTTCCACCCCCAGCTCCTGCAGATAATCCAGCTTATCCATGACTCCCTGCAGATCGCCTCCGTAAAAGTTGTTGACATCCATGTTCTCCGGCAGGCGGCTCCAGTCCGTCACCCGGGTACTCTGGGCATTAATATAAAAATATTCGCCGCTGAGCACATCGTTGGAGGTATCTCCATTGCAGAAGCGGTCCACGAAGATCTGGTACATCACCGCTCCCTTCGCCCAGTCCGGCGTCTTAAAGCCAGGAACAATCCCAAAGGAATACTGCTCCTGCAGATCTCTGGTCACGCCCAGCTCATTGTAAAAACAGGTGATTTTTCCGGAACGTATCTCAAAATAATAATGAATAGTCTCCTGTCCCAGTTCAATATTAATGCTGTAATAGTCAAATCCGTTTTTCGTCTCCGTCAGCGTCATCTGCTCTCTGCGGGCGCCGCTGATGA
>DVON01000145.1 GCA_018713585.1 Candidatus Pullilachnospira stercoravium
TAGGACCTTCAGGATGTGGTAAATCTACTACACTCCGTATGATCGCTGGTCTGGAGGATATCTCCGGCGGTACATTCAAGATTGACGGAAAAGTTATGAACGATGTAGAGCCGAAGGACCGTGATATCGCAATGGTATTCCAGAACTACGCTCTGTATCCGCACATGACAGTATATGATAACATGGCTTTCGCTCTGAAGCTTCGTAAAGTTCCGAAGGCTGAGATCGACAAGAAGGTTCGTGCAGCAGCTAAGATCCTGGATCTTGACAAACTGCTTGACCGTAAACCGAAGGCTCTTTCCGGTGGTCAGAGACAGCGTGTTGCCATGGGCCGTGCTATCGTGCGTGATCCCAAGGTATTCCTGATGGACGAGCCGCTGTCCAACCTGGATGCAAAACTTCGTGTACAGATGAGAACTGAGATCTCCAAACTGCATGACAGACTGGGAGCAACCATCATCTACGTAACCCATGACCAGACAGAGGCTATGACCCTGGGTACCAGAATCGTAGTTATGAAAGACGGTGTGGTTCAGCAGGTAGATACTCCGCAGAACCTGTACAACAAACCGGGTAACCTGTTTGTTGCCGGATTCATCGGATCTCCGCAGATGAACTTCCTGGATGCAACTGTAAAAGTATCCGGAAAAGATGTGGATCTGATTGTTGGACAGTACAAACTGAGACTGCCGGCTGAGAAAGCAAAAGCTCTGATCGATGGCGGTTATGACGGAAAGACTGTTGTTATGGGCATCCGTCCTGAGAACGTAACCGATGATGCGTCCGTATTCCCGGACAGCGTTGTAGAAGCGAAGATTAATGTATACGAGCTGCTGGGTGCAGAGGTATTCCTGTACTTTGAGGTAGAGGGATTCAATATGACTGCCCGTGTAAACCCGCATACAACTTCCAGACAGGGCGACACCGTGAAGTTCAGCCTGGATATGTCCAAGGTTCATGTGTTCGACAAAGAGACAGAGCAGGTTATTACCAACTAATAACGAATACTTCAGGAGGGTGTACAGATGTACACCCTCTTTTTTTGATTATTATTTGCTATTTCCTGAAAAATACGATATATTATTGAATAACGGAAAAATTACCGGGATACTTATGGAAGCTTCCGCAGATCACGTTCCTGAAGACGAAGGGTCAGTGCCTGATGGGGAAGCATTTTCGGAAGACAGGAAGGAAGTGAGAGCTTGGTTTCAAGCCAGGTATTACAGAAAACAATCGATGAACTGCGGGCCATTACGAGAATCGACTTGTGTGTGCTGAGCGTGGAAGGGCAGATGTTGGTGACAACCAGAGGAGACGAGAGCCTGAACGCGGATCATGTCAGGGAATTTGTCCAGTCGCCGGCAGACAGTCAGGTGATGCAGGGATATCATTTCTTCAAGGTGTACGATGACCAGACAGTGGAATATGTGCTGGTAGCCAGAGGAAACAGTGAAGATACCTATATGATCGGCAAGATTGCCGTCTGCCAGATTCAGAATCTGATTATTGCTTATAAGGAGCGGCTGGATAAAAATAATTTCATCCAGAACCTGCTTCTGGACAATCTTCTGCTGGTGGATGTTTACAACCGGGCGAAAAAACTCAGAATTGAGACGGATGTGAAGCGGGTAGTCTTTATGGTGGAGACCAAGTACGAGAAGGACAACAGTGCTATGGAAACCATCAAGAGCCTGTACGCTTCAAAACCGAAAGATTTTATCACGGCAGTGGATGAGAAGAACATTATCATTGTCAAGGAACTGAAGGATACCGATGGTTATGAGGAACTGAACCAGATCGCCCGGACTCTGGTGGATATGCTGAATGTGGAAGCCATGTCTCAGGTGAGGGTTTCCTACGGCAACATGATCCGGGAAATCAAGGATGTGTCCCGTTCTTACAAAGAGGCAAAGACTGCCCTTGAAGTGGGCAAAATCTTTTACGCTGACAAGGTGATCGTTCCCTATAACAATCTGGGAATCGGCCGGCTGATTTATCAGCTTCCCATTCCCCTCTGCCAGATGTTTATGCGGGAAGTATTTGGAAAGCAGCTGCCGGATACCTTTGACGACGAAACACTGACCACCATCAACAAGTTTTTCGAGAACAATCTGAATGTGTCAGAGACCTCCCGCCAGCTTTACGTTCACAGAAATACGCTGGTGTACCGGCTGGAGAAGCTGCAGAAAAGCACCGGCCTGGATATCCGCGTGTTTGACGACGCGCTGACCTTCAAGATCGCCATGATGGTGGTAAGCTACATGAAATATATGGAAAATCAGGATTGAGCGGGAACCGCCCACCAGTATTAGGAAAGGAAAGAGAAAAATGATTCAGTTATATGAAGGCGGAGCTTATCTGGTAAAGGGAAGAGACATTGTGGAGCCGGAAATGGCGGCAGCACAGGGCTTCCCCGCACCGGAGAAGGCAGCCGAAAATACCATTGCCTATGGCATTTTAAAAGAACACAATACTTCGGAAAACATGGATCAGCTCCAGATCAAATTTGACAAGCTGACTTCTCATGACATCACCTTTGTGGGAATCATCCAGACGGCCAGAGCCTCGGGCCTTGAGAAGTTCCCGGTGCCTTATGTGCTTACCAACTGCCACAACTCCCTGTGCGCGGTCGGCGGAACCATCAATGAGGATGACCACATGTTTGGCCTTACCTGTGCCAAAAAGTACGGCGGCGTCTACGTACCGCCTCATCAGGCAGTTATCCATCAGTTTGCCCGCGAGATGCTGGCAGGCGGAGGAAAGATGATTCTGGGTTCCGACAGTCATACCAGATACGGAGCGCTGGGTACCATGGCAGTGGGAGAAGGCGGACCGGAGCTGGTAAAACAGCTGCTGGGCAAAACCTACGATATCAGCATGCCCGGCGTGGTGGGCGTGTACCTGAAGGGAAGCCCGATTCCCGGCGTAGGCCCCCAGGATGTGGCGCTGGCCATTATCGGCGCCGTATTTAAAAACGGATATGTGAAAAATAAAGTGATGGAATTTGTTGGCCCGGGTGTGGAAAATCTCAGCGCGGATTTCCGGATCGGCATCGATGTGATGACCACGGAGACCACCTGCCTGTCCTCCATCTGGAGAACGGATGAGAAGATCCGGGAGTTTTATGAGATTCATGGCCGCCAGGAAGAGTACAAAGAGCTGAATCCCGGGGATGTCACCTACTATGACGGCATGATTGTGGTGGATCTGGATGAAATCCGCCCCATGATTGCCATGCCTTTCCATCCCAGCAATACGTATACCATCGATGAGCTGAATGCCAATCTGATGGATATTCTTGACGATGTGGAGAAGAAGGCGCAGGTAAGCCTGGACGGTAAAGTGCCCTTCACCCTGAAAAATAAGGTGAGAGACGGAAAATTCTATGTGGATCAGGGAATTATCGCGGGCTGCGCCGGCGGCGGATTTGAAAATATCTGCGCGGCGGCGGATATCCTCAAAGGTGCCAGCATCGGAGCCGATGCCTTTACCCTCAGCGTATATCCGGCCAGTATGCCGGTTTATATGGAACTGATGAAGAACGGCTCCCTGATTTCCCTTCTGGACGCGGGCGCTGTGGTGAAGACGGCATTCTGCGGTCCCTGCTTTGGCGCGGGAGATACGCCGGCCAACAATGCCTTCAGTATCCGTCATTCCACCAGAAACTTCCCCAACCGGGAGGGTTCCAAGATTCAGAACGGGCAGATTTCTTCCGTGGCGCTTATGGATGCCAGATCCATTGCGGCGACGGCTGCCAATAAGGGCCGCCTGACCCCGGCTACGGAATTTGACGGAAGCTACAGCAATCCGAAGTATTTCTTCGACAAGACGATCTATGAAAACCGGGTATTTGACAGCAAGGGTGTAGCGGATCCTTCTGTGGAGATTCAGTTCGGCCCCAATATTAAAGACTGGCCGGAGATGCCTGCGCTGGCGGAGAATCTGATCCTGAAGGTGGTATCTGAAATTCATGATCCGGTAACCACTACGGATGAGCTGATTCCCTCCGGAGAGACTTCCTCTTACCGTTCCAATCCTCTGGGACTGGCTGAATTTGCCCTTTCAAGGAAAGATCCGGCTTATGTGGGAAGAGCAAAAGAGGTTCAGAAAGCACAGAAAGCCATCGAGCAGGGACAGTGCCCGGCTGAGGCGCTTCCTGAGCTGAAACCGGTGCTTCAGACCATAGGCGCTGCGTATGCAGATGTGGATAAGAGCAATCTGGGCGTGGGATCAACCATTTTCGCGGTGAAGCCGGGAGACGGTTCTGCCCGCGAGCAGGCGGCCTCCTGTCAGAAGGTGCTGGGCGGCTGGGCCAATATTGCCAATGAATATGCCACCAAGAGATACCGCTCCAACCTGATCAACTGGGGAATGCTTCCCTTCCTGATTCCCGAAGGGGATCTGCCCTTTGCCAACGGAGATTACCTGTTCATTCCCGGAATCCGGAAAGCGATTGAGGAAAAGGCGGATACCATCATGGCCTATGTGGTAAAGGACGGACTTGTTCCTTTTGAACTGAGACTGGGTGAGCTGACGGATGATGAGAGAACCATCATTCTGAAGGGCTGCCTGATCAACTACTATCGCGGATAGAGAATAACGGAGTTTTTGAAAGCCGGCTGCTGGGAAAGCGGCCGGCTTTTTTCGATTGATGTTTCCGGAAAAAAGAAAACTGCAAAATAATCTGAAAAATATCAAACAATTAATACAATTAATAGTATAAAAAATGTACAGAATATTATTAAAAAATAATTTTAATATTTTCCAAAAAATGTGTTGACAAATAGGAGGGTGTCTGCTATTATAATATCAACAACAAACAAAGCACTTAGTATATATCTACGCAAAGAACCCAGAAACACCAGAAGTTAAGAAAGGCTCTGTAGACGTTAAGTATGTAACAACAGATGGCAAAGTCTTAAAAGATGTAACTTCAGTTAAG
>DVON01000146.1 GCA_018713585.1 Candidatus Pullilachnospira stercoravium
AGTAAAAAGATTGTTATTTTAAATGGTAGTCCCCGGAAGAAAGGAAATACCTCTCTGTTGGTAAAGGCATTTACCGAAGGGGCCCAGAGCGCGGGAAACACGGTCACGGAATTCTTCCTGGATGGGATGGAGATCCACGGATGCAAGGGATGTTTCGGAGGACACAGCAGCCGGGAATGTCCCTGTGTGCAGAAGGATGATATGGCCCGGATTTACCCGGCTGTGAAGGAGAGCGATGTGGTGGTGCTGGCGTCGCCGCTGTATTATTGGAACCTGAGCGGCCAGCTCAGGACGGCGTGTGACCGGCTGTTTGCCCTGGAGGAAGGAGACGGAAATCTCCTGCGGGGCCATGACAGGGCTTCCGCGCTTCTCATGGCGGCGGAGGGAAATGGATTTGCGGATGCGGTGCTGTATTACGATCATCTGATGGAGCATCTGCGCTGGAAAAATCTCGGTCACGTTCTCGCCGGCGGAAATATGAACGTGGGAGATGTGGAGGGCAAGCCGCAGATCCGGGAGGCTTATGAACTGGGGAGATCGATTCAGTAAGCATATTTGCCTGCATCTTAACCTTTCCTTAGTACTTTTTTTGCGATTTATTTGTACCTTTCCGCTATCATAATTACAGAAAATCAAACCAGGACCCCGGAAGAACCGCATCGGAACGCTTCCGGGGCCGTTTTATGCGGAAAGGAAAAGTATCATGAACAGAAAATTATCCACCCCCAAAACCATATCCGGAATCGTGGCCGCCCTTCTGGTGCTGATTGCGGCCCAGAGTTCGGCGCTGGTCGCCGGAGAAATACTGCTGCGTCAGGGCATCCCCGGCGCCATCTGCAACGTGATCATTGGTGTCATTTACGCGGCACTGGTCTGTGGGCTGGCGGCCCTGGTGTGCGGAAAACTTCTGAAGGTTTCCATGCGCAAAATGCGTCTGCCCGGATTTTCCGTCAGGCCCATCTGGCTGGCCGCGGCGGTTTTCATGCCGCTGCTTCTGCTGTGCTGCTGCAGGATCGCCGGCGGGCATTGGGAAAGGAATTTCCCGACTGCCGGGGAAGCCTGGGCCATTGTCACCGGGGCGGTGGTTTTCTATGGATTTGCCGCGGGGCTGGTGGAGGAGATCGTTTTCCGGGGATTGATCATGGGCTGCCTGGAAAAAAGGCTGGGCGTCCCAACGGCTGTGCTGCTGCCCTCCCTGCTGTTTGGGGCGGTTCATATCATCGGAAATGATCTGGATCCGGTCAGCGCCCTGTAGGTGCTGGCGGCGGGGAGCATTGTGGGAATTCTGTTTTCCCTGATTGCCCTGGAGAGTGGTTCGGTCTGGAACAGCGCCCTCGTCCACGGCGTCTGGAATCTGGCGGTGGTGGGAGGAATCTGGCAGATCGGAACCGCAGCGAATCCGGAGGCCATATTCAGTTTTGTGCTGGACAATACATCCTTCTGGATTTCCGGAGGGGAGTTCGGCATCGAGGCGTCGGTGCTGTCGGTGGGCATATACCTGGCGTTCAGTGTTCTGGCAGCGCTGCGGATGAAAAAGAAAGCGGCAGTTTAGCCATCAGATTCCGAGAACAGAAAAAACAGCGCCGCCGGAAGTCTTTTGACAGTCCGGGGCGCTGTCTGTCCCTGTCAGGAACGGGATTCTTCCTGCTGGAAATCCCGCAGCTGCCTTGTGAGAAAGGTGCTGGTGATATCATAGATGGAATACCGGGGAGGCCGGATCCGGGCCATCTCCATGGCTTCCTTCTGCTTTGGGGTGGCAGAGGTATAGGGATAGATCCCAAAAAGAAACGGAAAAAGCATATACAGGAATTCCTGTCTGTCGGCGGCGGTCATACGCGGGAAAAATTTCTCCAGGCAGCGCGTCACGGACTGCAGAGTTTCCGCATATGCTTTTTTAAATGCCACCAGATTCTCCATGCGGCTGCCGCCCTCCAGATCGTAAAGATTCATGGCCATCAGCTTCAGCATACATTCCCGCTTTTCCAGTGAACGCGCCACCGCATCCGCGAATCCGGCGGCAGTGAGCGCGTCATTTTTTTGATAAATATCCTCCAGATCCGCGGCCCACGCCTCATGCTCCCGCTGGAGCAGAGCCAGAAAGATTTCCTCCTTTGTCTGAAAATAATTGTAGATGGAGGTACGGGTAAAAGAAGTTTTTTCTCCGATATCCCCGAGGGTAATCTCCCGAAATCCCATGGTCTCGTAAAGGGAGGCGCAGGCGTTGATGATCTCTTCTTTTCTTGAGGATACAAATTCCTCTGAACATTTGGGCATCTGTTTTGTCACCCGTTCAATATATTTTTTGCCCATCCGGCAGCGCTGGATCCGTTCAGAAGCTGCCCCTGCTTCCAGTTGGCTACAGGGCAGTGCTCCTGCAGGCTTTTCTGGGCTTTGGAAATGCCGCTTCCGCCGGAGGTGGCAAAGGGAATCAGGGTTTTTCCGGAGAAATCATAGCTGTCCAGGAAAGTGTCCACAATCCGGGGCTCCACATACCACCAGATGGGGAATCCGATCAGAATCGTATCATACTGATCCATCCCGTTTACCTGGCCTTCAATGGCCGGCCGGCAGGCGGGATCGTTCATTTCCAGGGTGCTGCGGCTTTTTTTGTCCATCCAGTCCAGATCCTCGGGGGAATAGGGCTGTGCGGGGCGGATTTCATACAGGTCAGCGCTTGCGGCATCCGCCACCTCCTTTGCCACGCGGGCGGTGACGCCGCTGGCAGAAAAATAAGCAACCAGTGTCTTACTCATCACGTTCACTCCTTTAATTTTACAGTTCAATCAGTTCATATTCCCGGCTTCCGTATCCCAGGTCAGCGGCCGCCTCAATGGTATGGATACCGTTGCGGCTGTTTACCCGCTCCATAAAATGCTCTTTGCCCGGATCGTCAGAGTTGACCACCAGGTCGATGCAGGCCTGATCAATGGCCACCGGATCCAGGGATGCCAGAATACCGATGTCTTTCATGCAGGGATCCTCCGCCACCGCACAGCAGTCGCAGTCCACGGAAAGATTCTTCATCACATTGATAAAGGCAATCTTGCCCTGGAAATGTGCCACCACGCTGGAAGCGGCATCTGCCATGGCCTCCGGGAAGACCACGCTGCTGGCATGCTTCTGCCAGGTCTCGAACCGGTCATCGGTGGCTCCCGCGGAATGGATCAGCGCTTTGCCCGCCCGGGAAGCGCAGCCGATGGAGAGCTGCTTGAGGGCTCCGCCGTAGCCGCCCATGGGATGGCCTTTGAAATGGGCCAGCACCAGCATGGAATCATAGTTGACAATATTTTTGCCCAGATGATTTTCTTTCAGAACTTTGCCGTTGGAAATGGGCCAGATCACATCCGGACCCTCTGCGTCCATCAGATCCACCGGGAAATACTTTGTCCAGCCGTGCTCCTCCAGAAGCTTCCGGTGGGAATCCGTGTTATCGCGGACGCCGGTGGTGGCGTCTCCGTAGGCCGTGTTGCACTCCACAATGGTGCCCTGTACCTCATCCACCATGGGCTTCCAGAACTCCGGATGCAGGAAATTCTGATTGCCCTTCTCACCGGAATGTACCTTCACCGCCACTTTTCCGGGAAGCGAAACGCCCAGTGCATGATAAAGCTTCACCACAGCCTCCGGGGTGATTTCCCGTGTAAAATAAACCTTTGATTTCATAGATGGCCCTCCTTTTTTGTGTTGCTGACACAATGTCAGCGTTTATGGTATTACCATAACACAAAACTGACATCGTGTCAATTTGGTTCGCATAATGGAAAAAGGCAGCAGTTTCGGCAGGCGCCAGGCTGCGGGAAGCGCAGCTTGTGTGCATGTTTTCGTGACAGCGAAGCCGGAAGGCTAAAATGTTACGAAAATTGTCGATTTCTCAGTCCCGCGATTGACAAGGCATTGCCCGTGTGATATAATGCCGTCAATTAAAGATGATAGAGGTGCAGAACTCATGAGTATTCCTGCGGAGGCGCTCAACCGTCCGCGAAACAGGGAGAAAGGGAGTTTTGCCGAAATGGAACACTGGATTGAGAAGCGTTCTGTTGGTCGGCAGGAGAAGATGTTGCCGACTGTCACGGTATGTGGAGCGCTATCGTCCTTCCCAATGTGTTTTTCGGATGGAAAACGGCTATGGCGTTGTGCGCTGTGGCCGTTTTTAATTTTTGACAATGAAAAGTTCGCACGTCGTGCTTTTTATTGTCTCATACCAGGGAAAAGTCAGTGAAATATGCTTTCTCCCGGATTTATACAAAGGCATAAAGCCTGAGGATGTTTATTAAAAAGGAAAGGGGAACTTATTATGAAGAAAAAAATGATTGCGCTGCTTTTAATGCTGGCACTGACGGCGTCCATGGGCGGATGTGGAAGTGCAGATGGTTCAGGTACTTCCGGCACTTCAGAGACTTCAGAGGCTTCTGATGCCGCGGAGGGAGAAGGAACTTCCGGTGTGGAAGACGGTGTACTCACCATTGCCATGGAGTGCGCTTATGCTCCTTATAACTGGACGCAGACAGATGATTCCAACGGAGCAGTGCCCATCAAAGATTCTAATGAATACGCCAATGGCTACGATGTGATGATGGCAAAGAAAATCTGCGAGGCCAACGGCTGGGATCTGGAGATTGTCCGCACCGACTGGGATTCCCTGGTACCCGGTGTGCAGACCGGAATTTATGACGCGGTTATCGCCGGACAGTCCATGACCGAAGAGCGTATGCAGCAGGTGGATTTCGCGGGACCGTATTTCTATGCCTCCATCGTTTGCGTCACCAAAGCGGACAGCCCTTATGCCACGGCGACCGAACTGAGCGATCTGTCCGGCGGAACCTGCACGGCGCAGATTGCCACCATCTGGTATGATTCCATGCTGCCCCAGATCAAGGACGCGAAGATTCAGACCGCCGCGGAGACCGCGCCTGCCATGCTGACCGCGCTGGAGACCGGCGTTGTGGATTATATCTGTACCGATATGCCCACTGCCATGGGCGCGGTGGCCGCTTACCCTGACATGGTGATTCTGGACTTCTCCGACAGCGATGACGGATTCCAGGTGGACGAGGGGGAAGTCAATATCGGAATTTCCATGCGAAAAGGAAATACAGAACTGAAGGAAGCCATCGACGGTGTGCTTGCCGATATGACAGAAGATGACTTCACCGAGATCATGAACGAGGCGATTGCCGTTCAGCCACTGAGTGAAGAATAAATGAAATTCCCCTGCGGGGATACCTTTATGGCCATTCGGCCAGTAATAATGAAAGGAGCGAATCCTCATGAATCGACTGACTCAATTGGGCGCGGATATGGTCAGCCTCTGGGGTACATACTGGGAAAGCTACCTGAACGGTATCAAAAATACGCTGATCCTGGCCCTGGTGGCGACTCTGATCGGATGCCTGATCGGATTTATCTGCGGAATCCTGCAGACGATTCCGTATGCGAAGACGGATTCTCTGGTGAAACGGTTTTTCCTGAAGCTGATCCGGGTGATTATCCGGATCTATGTGGAGGTTTTCCGGGGAACTCCCATGGTACTGCAGGCAGTATTTGTATATTACGGACTTCCGTATTTTACCAACAATACTCTGATGTTCAACAACATCTGGGCGGCCGCGATTCTGGTGGTGTCCATCAATACAGGAGCTTACATGGCTGAGACTGTCCGGGGCGGCATCATGTCGGTGGACAGCGGACAGACAGAGGGAGCCAAGGCAATCGGAATGAATCATTTTCAGACGATGGTGTATGTGATTTTTCCTCAGGCCTTAAGGAATATTACCCCCCAGATCGGAAACAATTTTATTATCAATGTGAAGGATACCTCTGTGATGTTCATTATCTCCTTCACGGAGTTTTTCGCGGTTCACAGAGCGGCGGTGGGAGCCACCTATCAGTATTTCCCCTCCGCAACCATCGAGATGATCGGTTATCTGTGCATGACACTGATTGCATCCTTCCTGCTGCGGAGAATGGAGAAATGGCTGGAGGGCTCTGACAGCTATGAGCTGGCGCAGGCGGATCAGCTGGTAATGTCGGCGGGTACTTACAGTTATCCTGACCGGGGAACACCCTTTGATGAGAAAAGCAAAGAATACAAAGATCAGGGGAATGGAAAGCCCGGGCGGGATGGACACGGCAGAAACAGGAGGAAAAAGTGATGAGCGACGCGATTTTAGAGGTGCGGCATTTATCCAAGGCCTTTGGGAATAATACGGTCCTCAGGGATATTGATTTTACGGTGCGCCCGGGAGATGTGACCAGTATCATCGGCGCTTCCGGCTCCGGCAAATCCACCTTGCTGCGGTGTATCAACCTGCTGGAGACGCCCACCGGCGGAGAGATTCTTTTTCACGGGAAAAATGTTACCGGAAAGGGTGTGAATGCATCCGGTTACCGGGCAAAGGTAGGCATGGTATTCCAGTCCTTTAACCTGTTCAACAACATGACGGTACTGGAAAATTGTGTGATCGGCCAGGTAAAGGTGCTGAAAAAGGACAAAGAGACCGCCAGAAAAAATGCCCTTAAATATCTGGACCGGGTGGGGATGACACCCTATATCAACGCGAGACCGCGGCAGATTTCCGGTGGACAGAAACAGAGGGTTGCTATTGCCCGCGCGCTGGCCATGGAGCCGGAGGTGCTGCTGTTTGACGAGCCCACCTCCGCGCTGGATCCGGAGATGGTGGGCGAGGTGCTGGACGTAATGCAGAGTCTGGCATCGGATGGAATGACCATGCTGGTGGTGACCCATGAAATGGCATTTGCAAGGGATGTGTCCAACCATGTGGTATTCATGTCGGAGGGTGTGATTTGCGAGGAAGGAGATCCAGGACAGGTCTTTTCCAACCCTGTACAGCAGCGTACAAAAGAATTTCTGGCCCGCTTTGCCAAGGGATAAAACAAAATAACGATATAAACGAAACCCGGCCCGGAGGCGAAAAGTCCCATTGAAACGGCCGGGTTTCTATGCTATAGTGGCCATAGAGAAAATATCTGTTGCGCCGCGGGCGGTACGCTCTGCCATGGTCGGAAAAAACGGCAGAGCCTGAAATTTCGGATGCGCAAAAACGGCAGAAGAACCAGGAGGAAAAGGAATATGAAACTCTCACGAGACGGAATCAGAGAAAAAACAGAATGGAATGACGCAGGCATAGCGCTGCCCGGCTACGATGTGGACGCGGCCGCCAAAAAGGCCAAAGAGGCACCTCGCTGGGCGCATTTCGGAATCGGAAATATTTTCCGTATTTTCATCGGGGGAATTGCCGACGGGATGCTGGAAAGCAAAGATCTGGATACGGCACTTACCTGCGTGGAAACCTTTGATTACGATGTGGTGGACAAAATCTACCGCCCCTATGACAACCTGGGACTCAGCGTCATTCTCCGTGAGACCGGAAAAAGAGATTATAAGGTGCTGGGATGCTTTGGAGAGGCGGTTCGCGCGCAGGCGGATGATCCGCAGCAGTGGGACCGGCTGAAGGAGATTTTCGCATCCCCCTCTCTGCAGCTGGTATCCTTTACTATCACGGAGAAGGGCTACGCGCTGACCAATGCTGCCGGAAAGTATTTCCCCTTTGTACAGGCGGATATCGACAACGGCCCGGACAAAGTCACCGGCGCCATGGGTGTGCTGACCGCCATGCTGCTGGAGAGGTACCGTCACGGGAAGACTCCTCTGGCGCTGGTTTCCATGGACAACTGTTCTCAGAACGGAAGTCTGCTGCGCCGCTCCGTTCTGACCATGACAGAGGAATGGCAGAAAAAAGGGTATGTGGACGAAGGATTTGCCACTTATGTGGCGGATGAAGCGGTCATCGCTTTTCCCTGGACCATGATCGACAAAATCACCCCCCGGCCCAATCCCGATATTGCCGCGGATCTGGAAGCGCTGGGTGTGGAGAATATGCAGCCAATTGAAACCTCCAGGCGTACTTATATCGCTCCATTTATCAACGGAGAGGATCCCCAGTATCTGGTTATCGAGGACCGGTTCCCCAACGGCCGTCCGGCGCTGGAAAAGGGCAAGGGTGTTTATCTGGGTGACCGGGAGACTGTGAACAAGTCGGAGCGGATGAAGGTTACCGCGCTGTTGAACCCGGTACATTCCGCGGTGGCGCCGCTGGGCGTTCTTCTGGGCGAAGAGTATTTCGCCCATATGATCAACCATGATCCGAAGCTGATGAAGCTGGCGAAGATGGTGGCTTACACGGAGAGCATGCCCATGATTTCGGATCCCGGGATTATTAATCCGAAAGACTTTGCCGATGAATTGTTCCAGGTGCGTTTCGTCAATGAGTACCTTCTGGATACCAACCTGCGTATAGTCACCGATGAGTCTCAGGGGCTGGGTGTCCGTTTCGGGGAAACCATCAAAGCATATACGGCCAGATACGGCAGCGCCGGTGAGCTGACGGCCATTCCGCTGGGAATCGCCGGGTGGCTGCGCTATATGATGGCGGTGGACGATGAGGGAAATTCCTATGTGCTGGCTCCGGACCCCATGGCCGGGGAGATGACGGAGGCGCTGAAGGACGTGGTGATCGGAAATCCGGAAAGCCTGACGGATCAGTTGAGACCCATCCTTTCCAACGAGAAGATTTTCTTCACGGATCTGTACGCGAATGGTCTGGGGGAGAAAATCGAGGAGATGTTCCGGGAAATGATCGCGGGAAAAGGCGCTGTGCGGGCAACGGTTTACAAATATATGTGATACCGGGCCGGGGAGTGCCGGAGTTTTCGCATACAAATATAAAAAAGCAGCGGGAAAAGCCGAAACACGGATCCGGGCAGGTGTCTGGATTCGTGTTCCGGCTTTTTCGCTGTGCGGGTTTCCCGCGGAGCTTTCTTATACGGGGCTTTCTGCTCTGCTGTGCAGGACGAAGTGGTTTTTCCGCACGGTCAGTATTCCTTCTTTCTGCATTTTTCCCAGCTCTTTGGATAAGGCGCTCCGGTCCACGTTCAGGTAATCGGCCAGCTGCTGCCGGTCGAAGGGAATATCAAATTCCTGTGAACGGTTCTGCAGGGACACGGAGTTCAGATAGGCCATTACCCGTCCGCGGATGGTTTTGGGGGCGGTGTGGAAATTTCTGCCGGAAAGCAGCAGATTTTTCCGGGAGGAGATTACCAGAAGATTGGCAATCACTTTTACAGCCCAGGGGTGGCGGCTGTTTCGAAGCTGGCGGATGCTGCCGATCCGGAAGAAGAGAATCCGGCAGTCTTCTTTGGCGACCACATCCACCAGCAGTGGTTCCTCTTCCAGAAGCGCATAGGTTTCCGCAAAAAACTGTCCGCTTTCCGCATGGCTTAAAATGGTGCGGTTGCCCCACAAATCGTTGTTTTCAATGGTGACGCTGCCGGAAAGCACCAGTCCCAGGCTCTGGGTGACGCTGCCCGCATGGAGGATCATCTCCCCTTTCCGGAAGAATTTTTCTGCCGCCTCCAGGGCGGTCAGCGCCAGGGAAACCTCCTCTTTGCTCATTCCCTGAAACAAGCCTGTTGTCTGAAGCATTTTTATATCCATAAGCGAACTCCGATTTCCTGTAAAATGTGTCTGTAACCACAGAATTTCTGCTTTCAATGTAATAGGATGGAGGCATAAAGTCAAGGAGGGAATATAAAAATGATAAGAAAAATTATTCATATCGATGAGGAAAAATGCAACGGATGCGGGATCTGCGCCGAGGCTTGCCATGAGGGGGCGATCGCTATGGTGGACGGCAAAGCTAAGCTGACGAGGGAGGATTTCTGCGACGGCTTTGGTGACTGCCTGCCCGGCTGCCCTACCGGCGCCATCCGGTTTGAGGAGCGGGAAGCGCCGGCCTATGACGAGGCGGCGGTGAAAGCGATGCAGAGCAGGAAAAAGGCGGAGGCCCGGGAAATGCAGGTCCGGGAAACGCAGGCCGGAGAGCGGAGGCCCGCGGCCCAGGCGGTCCGGTCCCGGCTGAATGAGTGGCCCTGTCAG
>DVON01000147.1 GCA_018713585.1 Candidatus Pullilachnospira stercoravium
TTCTTCCTCAAAAAACAACAAACATATCAAACACGGCCGGAAACGCCAGCCTTCGGCAGTTTTCTCTCTTTACTTCACCGCGCCATTCACCACGCCATTGAGAATCTGCTTCTGACAAATCACATAGAAAATCAGAATCGGCAGCAGCGCCAGCAGATACGAGGCAAACGCCAGGTTATAATTGGTTCCGAACTGTGTCTGGAAGTTCAGCTGTGCCAGCGGCAGGGTGTTCTTTCCGGTACCGGACATGATTACCAGCGGGGTCATCACGTCGTTCCACACCTGCATGGCGGTCAGCACGGCCACGGTGGCGTGCATGGGTTTCATGATCGGGAAGATGATCTTCCAGAAGGTATTCCAGGTGGTGGAGCCGTCCACGAAGGCCGCTTCCTCCAGGGCGATGGGAATATTCTTCAGGTATCCCGCGTACAGCAGCAGGTTCATGGGCATGTAAAATACCACATACAGCACAATCACGCCGAACCGGTTGGCGATTCCCAGCTGGGCCGTCTGTTTTACCAGGGGCATCATCAGAATGGCGAAGGGTACGAACATACCGCTGACAATGTACAGGTACGCGAAATTATAAAATTTGCTCCTGGCCATGCTTCTTCCAATGGCATATCCGGCCAGAGAGTGGATGATCAGGGCCAGAACCACGGTCACCACCGTGATCAGTAAGCTGTTGCCCAGGGAATTCCAGAAATCCGTCACCCGCATGGCCTCCGCGAAGTTGTCAAAGCTCCAGGAGGAGGGGAAGGACAGTGCGCCTGCAATGTCGTTGGTCATCTCAGAAGGCTGTTTGAAGGCAATGATCACTGCCATATACAGCGGGAAGAAGATGGTAAGGCAGCCGATGATCAGCAGGATGGTGACCGGCCAGTTGACTTTGTGGTCCACAACTTGTTCTTTCTTCATTATAACTGCTCCTCCTTTTTATTTAATACGGTCATCTGGAATACAGAGATTGCCACGATCACGATGAAGAAGATCACCGCGTTGGCGCTCTGGAATCCGAACTGTCCGCCGCTCATACCGTTCTGGTAAATCAGGTAGGAGATGGACTCGGTACTCTGGGAGGGACCGCCCTTAGTCAATGCCATGATCTGGTCAAATACCATCAGGAAGTTCTTCATGCACAGTACCATGTTGATGGTGAAGAACGGAATGATCAGCGGGAAGGTCAGACTCTTGAAGCGAACCCAGCCACTGGCTCCGTCGATGGCGCCGGCCTCGTATACGTCCTCCGGCACAGTCTGCAGACCGGAAATATAGATGATAGTATTCATGGCGATGGACTGCCAGCATCCCACCACCACGATGGCCAGCCATGCGGTTCTCTCATTGGACAGCATACTGCTGGACAGCCATTCGATGCCTGCCGCCTGTCCCACTGCCGGCAGAATGTAGGTGAAGAAGAAGCTGAAGATGTAGCCCACCACCAGGCCGCCCAGAATGTTGGGGATAAAGTAGATGGCTCTCAGGGCACTCTTTGCCTTGATCTTGCTGTTCAGTCCCAGGGCCAGAATCAGGCTGATCACATTGACGATAATCGTGCTGACAATGGCAAATTTGAAGGTGAACAGATAGGAACCGCCCACCCGGGAGTCGGAGAACAGATCGATATAGTTTCTCAGGCCTACGAAATCATAGCTTCCGTATCCTTTAAAGTTGGTGAAGCTGTAATAAAATCCTCTCAGCAGAGGCAGTGTGTTGAAGCAGAAAAACAGCAGGAGTACCGGAATGGTAATGGCAAGAAAGGTGCCCTGCCGGTTTCCCATGGTGTGTTTTTTCTTCATGATTTATTTTCCCCCTTTCTACTCGGCATCCGGATGCTCTTCCATGTAATTCTGAACCTTCCGGATCAGATCGCGGTTGTAACGTACCCATTCGGTATCGAATCTTTCCAGGAAGGTGTCGGTGGCGTTCTCGCTGTCATCCAGCAGATAGGTCTGGATCATGGCGTCCACGGACATTTCGCTGGGATAGTGGTGATCCTGGTAGTCTGCCACTTTTCCCTCTTCGATGTAGGATTTCATACCATCCAGCATGGGTGCCAGCTCAAAGTCTCCCTCTTTACAGGGAACGGCGTTCTGATCATTGATGTAATCCTGTACCGTCTCATCCTCCAGCAGGAAATCCAGCACCTCATAGGCTTCTTCCTTGTGCTCGCAGTTGGCCATCACGGAGAACTGCAGGTCGTTACCGGAGTTCAGCACATTTTCCTCCGCATTGTTGCTGGCGGGCATCACGAAAGAATCGATGTTCATATCGGGATTTACCTGCTGAATCTGCGGAACGGCGTAGCTTCCGATGGGGTACATCACCGCCTCGCCTCTGGCAAATGCGGTGCAGGCGTCATTGTAGTTGTAGGCGAAGGGATCGTCCTGGGCGTAGTCCAGCAGTGCCCTCGTCTTCTCCGCCACCTCCCGGTAATTCTCGGTAAAGGTGGTCTCTCCCCGGTTCACCTGCGCGCACAGATCGGTGGGCGCCAGATCCACGGAGATGGCGTTCCAGGGCGCCAGACAGGTCCAGGTATCCCGGAATCCGAAATAGAAGGGCTGCAGGCCGGCTGCCTGAATGTCCTCGCACAGCGCCATCAGCTCATCCCAGGTGGTGGGAATGGTCCAGCCGTGCTCCTCAAAAATATCCTTATTATACAGAATACCTGCCGCGTTGGCCATGTAAGGAACGGCGTACACTCCTTCTGTGGGAACAAATTCCAGCTCCTTGTCAATGTCCAGGTAGGTCTGTTTGATGGAATCCAGTCCCTCATAATCGGAGATGTCCATCAGCAGATCGGAATCCAGGAAATTGGAGTAGTTGATGTCTCCTCCGATTCCGATGATGTCCGGGTAATCCTCACGTATAAACCGGGTTTTCAGAATGGTCATGGCGTCGTTGGGAGAATCGATAACCAGCTCGATATCGTCGTGGGTGGAATTGAATTTTTCCTCCACCGTCTCGAAATACGAGGCTGCTTCCTGTTTGTACTGGACGATCTCAATCGTCACCTTTCCGTCGTCCTCCGCTGCGCCGCAGCCCGAAAGAGCTGCCGCCAGGCCGCCCGCAGCCAGAAATCCGGCCGCTGTCGTCACTTTCATACATTTCTTCATGCGTGAAAGTCCTCCTTCCTTTTTCTTATTATTGCTTCCCTTTCTCCTTTACGGAGGGGTTTTTTACAATCCTTTGCCTTATCCTTTTCTCTTTCTTTACATAAGTGCATTACAAAATTTAGTGAGTTTTGTTTGGTTTTGCAAGAAGTGTACCGCAAAACCAACACATTATACAATTTGACCCTCGCATTTTTGTCGAATACTCACAAAACGATTGGTGCGCAGGCCCCGCGGAGCATTTTACGGGTCAGACATCTTTGCAAACGAAAAAGGACGCATCCCACGGAAATTCATTTCCCCGTGAGATGCGCCCCCGGCGTTCTGTCTGCGGTAATTCTGTTTCAGGGCAGTTGAACATTGAACGTTTTCACTGTTTCTTTCATATTCCTGTCCTGTTGGCCACGCTTTCCCGTACAATCAGTTCTGTGGGGAGCTGCATACTGGAGACCAGCGTCTCTTCCCCGTAAATTCTTCTCATCAGCATCCTCACCGCTGCCTTGCCTTTTTCCGACGGATGCTGGCGCACCGTGGTGAGCATCGGACGGGACAGCCTGGCGTAAATGTTATCGTCAAATCCCGTCACGGAGATGTCTCCGGGAACCTGCAATCCCTGGGAGAAGAAAATATTGATCGCCTCATTGGCCAGAAGATCATAGACAAAAAACGCACCCGTATATCCCTTTTCCCCGGACTTTCTGGCAAACTGCCGGAGAACCTCATGGCGGAGATTCTTTTCCTCCGGAAGATAGACATAGTCCTCCTCCGGAAGAAAAACAGCCCGGTACCGTTCCAGGGCTTTCCGGAAGCCCCGGTACCGCTCCCGGTTGGCCCCCAATGGTGTCTGCTGATCACAGAAAAAGGCCA
>DVON01000148.1 GCA_018713585.1 Candidatus Pullilachnospira stercoravium
CATGGACTTTGTGGATTCCATCCATTTTTATGAGACTCATATCTTCCCCTACTCCCGCAGGGAGGGAACCCGGGCGGCCAGGATGGACGGGCAGGTGGCGGATCCGGTGAAAAAAGAGAGAAGCCGCCGGCTGATCCTTCTGGGACAGCGGCACCGCCGGGAATATATGGAGAGCTTTCTGGGAACGGTCAGGGAGGTTCTCTTTGAGGAACAGCAGACCATAGACGGGAAGCCCTTCTGGACGGGCCATACCATGGAATATCTGAAGGTGGCGGTCCACAGCAGTGAGTCTCTGGAGAACCGGCGGGTTCTGGTGCGGATTACCGGATTTGCCGGGGAAGAAGCGCTGACGGGCGAGGCGCTGAAATGAAATAGAAATTCTTCATTGAATTTTCTGATAATCTGTATTAGAATAAAATAGATATCAAGTATAGTCAAGGACGTGAGAAAATGGCAAATATCAGTAATACACAGTATTTCAAAGTGAAAACAGAGCCGGAAGTTTCGGTTAAGCAGGTTCTGGATGTGGTATACACTGCCATGGCTGAGAAGGGGTACAATCCCGTGAATCAGATCGTGGGATATATTATGTCCGGAGACCCCACCTATATTACCAGCTACAAAGGCGCCCGCAGCATGATTATGAAGGTGGAGCGGGACGAACTGGTGGAAGAGCTCCTGAAGGAGTACATCAAGAACAAAGCCTGGGAGAACCGGGAATGAGAATTCTGGGACTGGACTATGGCTCAAAGACCGTGGGCGTGGCTGTCAGCGATCCTCTGGGAATTACGGCCCAGGGAGTGGAGATCATACGCAGGCAGTCGGAGAACAAGCTGCGCCGTACCCTGGCCAGAATCGAGGAACTGATCGCCCGGTACCAGGTGGAAAAGATTGTGCTGGGATTACCAAAGAATATGAATAACACGCTGGGGGACAGGGCTGAAAAATCGCTGGAGTTGAAGGATACTCTGGAGAGAAGGACAGGTCTGGATGTTGTTATGTGGGACGAACGGCTGACTACCGTTTCCGCGGAAAAGGTGCTGATGGAGAGCGGGGTCCGCAGAGAGCACCGGAAGGAATACGTGGACGAGATCGCGGCGGTTTTCATCCTGCAGGGATATCTGGACTATCTGGCAAATCAGAAGAAATCGGACGGGAAAGAAGCATGATGGATAAGATCAAATTTGTGACGGAGACAGGAGAAACTGTGGAATTTTATGTGGAAGAGCAGACCAGAGTGGGCGGCAGAGACTATCTGCTGGTGACGGATTCTCTGGAAGATGAGGCCTCCGCATATATTCTCCGGGACATGTCTTCGGACGGCGATCAGGAAGCAGAGTATGTGATGGTGGAAGACGACGAGGAGCTGGAAGCGATTTCCAGACTTTTCGCGCAGATGATGGATGACGTGGAGATCGAGATGTAAATGAGAGACGCCTGCGGAGGGATACGGGACAGGTATGCCCGTCTGCAGGCGGAGTGTGAATTGTGTTCGGAAAGAATCGTGGAGGTGCTGTTTGAAAAAAAATCATACTGGAAAATTGAAAATCATTCCGCTGGGAGGACTGGAACAGATCGGAATGAATATTACTGCCTTTGAATACGAAGACAGTATCGTGGTGGTGGACTGTGGTCTTTCATTCCCGGAGGACGATATGCTGGGAATCGACCTGGTCATCCCCGATGTGACCTATCTGAAGGATAATATTGAAAAAGTAAAGGGCTTTGTGATTACCCATGGCCATGAGGACCATATCGGAGCCCTGCCCTATGTTTTGAGAGAAGTGAATGTGCCGATTTACGCCACCAAGCTGACCATCGGCCTGATTGAAAATAAATTAAAAGAACATAATTTACTCCGCACAACCAAAAGAAAAACCATCAAGCACGGACAGTCCATCAACCTGGGCTGCTTCCGCATCGAATTCATCAAGACAAATCACAGCATTGTGGACGCTTCTGCCCTGGCCATCTATTCCCCGGCGGGAATTGTGGTTCATACCGGCGATTTCAAAGTGGATTATACGCCCGTATTCGGGGATGCCATTGACCTGCAGCGCTTTGCGGAAATCGGCAAAAAGGGTGTGCTGGCACTGATGTGCGACAGTACCAACGCCGAGAGAAGAGGATTCACCATGTCCGAGCGGACGGTGGGCAAAACCTTCGACATGCTGTTTGCCGAGCATAAAGATACCCGCATCATTATTGCCACCTTCGCGTCCAATGTGGACCGGGTGCGCCAGATTATCAATTCCGCGTACAAATATGGCAGAAAAGTGGTGGTGGAAGGCCGCAGCATGGTCAACGTAATTTCCACCGCGTCGGAACTGGGATATCTGAATATCCCTGACAAGACTTTAATTGATATCGATCAGATGAAGAACTATCCGGATGAGCAGATGGTACTGATTACCACGGGAAGCCAGGGCGAGTCCATGGCGGCGCTGTCCCGGATGGCGTCCAACACCCACAAGAAGGTATCCATCAAACCGGGCGATACCATTATCTTAAGCTCCAACCCGATTCCGGGAAATGAAAAATCCGTGTCCCGGATTATCAACGAGCTGTCCGCGAAGGGCGCCGATGTGATTTTCCAGGACGTTCATGTGTCGGGGCATGCCTGCCAGGAGGAGATCAAGCTGATTTACTCCCTGGTAAAACCCAAATATGCCATTCCGGTGCACGGAGAGTTCCGTCACCTGAAGGCCCAGGCGGGCATTGCCGAGAGTCTGGGAATTCCCAAGGACCACATTTTCATCATGTCCTCCGGGGATGTGATGGAGCTGGACGAGGATTCCGCGAGAATTACGGGAAAGGTACACACGGGAGCCATCCTGGTGGACGGACTGGGCGTGGGCGATGTGGGAAATATCGTGCTGCGTGACCGTCAGCACCTGGCTGAGGACGGCATCATGATCGTGGTGCTGACTCTGGAAAAATACAGCAACCAGCTGCTGGCAGGACCGGACATCGTATCCAGGGGATTCGTCTATGTGAGAGAATCCGAGGATCTGATGGGCGATGCCAAGGCGGTGGTGGAGGATGCCATCGACGGCTGTCTGGACCGGCGGGTATCCGACTGGGGCAAGATGAAATCGGCCATCAAGGATTCCCTGGGAGATTTCCTCTGGAAGAGAACAAAGAGAAGACCCATGATATTACCGATCATTATGGAGGCGTAAAGATCCATGGATAAGATACAGATGTGTGTGGATTCTCTGATCACGGCTATCCGTGACGGAGAGGCGTACCGGCGTTACCTGGACTGCGAGGAAAAGCTTCAGAAACAGCCGGATCTGAGAAAAAAGATTGACGAGTTCCGTGCAGCTGTATACCATTTGAATAATGCAGAGGAGCAGATTGATTTATTCGATAAAATCGATGAATTTGAGAAAGAGTACCGGGAATTTCGGAAAATTCCCGTGGTCAACGAATTTCTGGAGGCCGAGCTGGATGTGTGCCGGCTCCTGCAGAGAGTGGGAGCCAGGATTCAGTCCGGCGTGGATGTGAGAATTCCCCGGGTATAGACTGGCGGCAGCAAAGGAGTGACA
>DVON01000149.1 GCA_018713585.1 Candidatus Pullilachnospira stercoravium
ACAAATGAAATTTTTGCAGATCCTGCAGTAGGACTTCGACACTTTCTACTGCACAAATGGCGGTTTTGAAAATCCTGCGGTAGGACTTGACTACTTTCTACTGCACAAATGGAATTTTTACAAATCCTGCAGTAGGCTTTCGACATTTTCTACTGCACAAATGAAGTTTTTGCAGATCCTGCAGTAGGACTTCGACACCTCCTACTGCATAAATGCGCTGCCGCCGCTTCTTCGCCGTCTTGCCGCATCGGCAGCCTCGTCTGTTATTCCAGACTCCCCCTCGGCTATCTTGCCAACATATTTTTCTGTATCCCTGACGCAACTGAAGATACCGCGGCCGCTACACGGTCACGGTATCTTCATGAAAACTTATCTGAATTCAGACAGATATCTGCTCCAAAATCGACTTCTTCAGCAGGCTCCTTCCGGAAAGCGCCATTGCCGCCGTGCAGAGGATCAGGTTCACCAGCACCATGCCGATCACATAACCTCCGGGAATTGCCGTCTGCGGGTGCAGGTACAGATACACATGCACCATAAAGTAATACAGCACCTTCTGTACCAGCCAGTACAGCACCACCATCACCAGACTGGAGGCGATCCCGTACCGCAGGCCCTCCTTCATGAGCATTTTCAGAAATCCCGCGTCCGTGATTCCCATGGCTCTCAGAACGGAAAATTCGTATCTCCGCTCCGCCACCAGATACTGCATACTGTTCATGATATGCAGCATACTGATGGCCAGAAGCACCGCCGCGATGCCCACAAAGAACAGGATCTGCTGATTCAGATACAGGTTCTGGGCCGCAATCTGCGCCGAATAGTCCCGGACCACGCACCGGCTGATTCCGGCGGTCACACTGCGGATGGCGTCCGCTGCCGCCGCGGCGTCCTGCCCGTCTTCCACGGAAATGCTGATGGTCTGGTATCCGGTAACCCCGAAATTTTCCTCCATCTGCTCATTGGTCATGATAATGTCCACCACATTGTCGCCCCCGTCTCCGATGAAGGTGTCCACCTTTGCCAGCGGACGGCTGACCAGCGCATCCACCGTAAAGGAGGTCTCCCGGTAATTCTCTTCACTGGAAAGGAATTTCAGCACCTCCGGATCCGCGACGGAATCTTTCGGGGTTTTCACCTGTATGGTATCCCCCGCATACACATCGATGCCATCGTAATTTCCCTGGCCGTCCATCAGCGTTTTAAAAATCACCGTATTGTCCCGCCGCATCCGGTCCGGATCGATTTCGCCCTCCAGCAGATAATCATTCAGGCTTTCCAGCATTTCATCGTCATATCCGTAAATATTCACCTTCAGGCGGTAATCCGCCTGGCCGGTCTGTACAATCCGGCCGTTATATTTCTCCATCAGCTGCGGGTCCGGATCGAATCCTTCCTCCCCGGCCGTCTCCGCGTAAAATTCCGGCCAGTGGAAACTTCCGTTTTCCAGCAGCACCTCCCCCAGCATATAGCGCACCGGCAGCACGGTCTTAAGCCCGGAAATCTCCTGAAGCTGCCCGGTCACATCCGCGGGAATCGTGTCGGAAAGGCTGTCGGAATCCTCATACACCTGGATATCCGATCCCAACCCGTCATCGGCCTTAAAAGTCAGATCATTGTTGATTCTGGTATTCTCCGTCACATACGCCGCTCCAAGGAAAATCACGCTTCCGATGGACAAGGAGAGCAGAATCCCGGCAAAGGTTCCCTTCCGGGAGAACATAAACCGCTTTGTGAGAATTCCCGTCAGATTTTCCCGCTTCAGACTGTAAATGTTCCGGTTTTTCTTCCCTTTTCCCCCGTCGCCTGCCAGCATCTGGCGGATGGTCAACCTGCGCATTTTCCTCACCAACAGCAGACTGACCGCCGCCAGCACAAGGAGCAGGAAAAATGCTCCCAGCCACAGCACTTTCCAGTTTACATAAAAATCTCCCGCATCCGGCAGGGCAGATACCGACAATGCCTCGGCTGTAGCTTCCGTGTCCACACCGGAGTGCAGCGTCACATTTCTGGGGATAAAGATCCTTCCGAAGCTCCGGTAAATCAGGGCCGCGGCTCCATTTCCCAGCGCCGCGCCAAAACCGTAGCCCGCCGCGAAAATCATCAGAAGCTCCGCCAGCAGCATCCCGAAGGCCGCCCCCTGCGTCATTCCCAGCGTCTGCATCACACTGTACTGGGACATCCGCTTCAGCACCGACACCTGAAAAATACTGTAAATGACAAAGGCGGAAAATATTGCCAGCGCCAGCAAAACGGCCCCTTCCGTCATGGCCTCATTTTCATTGAGCGTTCCCCATACCCAGGGAATTCCCATGGAGGGATCCGTAAATGCCGTGGCAATCTGCCGCATGGAAAGCTCCTGGGTATTGCCGCCCACATAGGTGGAAATGCCGTTGTTCCTGGCAACGGTACTGCCGTCAACGCCATACTGCCGGGTAAATGCCATGATCTGGTCGCTTATGGGACGGGATTCCCGAAACTTCAGGTACAGGAAGCTTCCGTTCATCCCATAGTCCAGCTTTTCGCTGACAAATACCTGCATACTTACCCCCAGAAGATCCGCCAGCTTCGGCGGCATCTCTGTGAGAATTCCGCTGACTGTGAAGGTTTCCCCGTCCAGTGTCACCTGACTGCCCGGCTTTGCCTCCACACCCAGATTCCGGAGAGTCTGGGCGTCTGCCGCGATCTCATGAACTTCACCGGGGTAGCTGCCCTCCACAATCCTGCGCCCCATCATATCCAGATAACCGGCGTCTCCGTATACCAGCTGAATGTCAAAGGGGTCCGTGATGGCTTTGCGCACCGTCTCCACCCCATACGCTTCCACCTGGAAGCCTTCCCCCTCGGGATTCTGCTCAAACTCCTCCATCCAGGGGAAATCACAGCGCATCTCATAGTGCCAGTCCCCGTATTCCTGCCGGGCATTTTCTTTGGCCGCTTCCTTTCCGCTGAAAAATAAGGAACCCACACAGGTAAACAGCGCCGCCGACAGAAGGATTCCCACAAACAGGGCCGCCGTCTGTTTTTTATAATACCTCAGGCTGGCAAGGGCCAGACGAAACGCGTTTCTCATCCCCGCTCACCATCCCTTCCCGCCTCCATTACACCGGCCATGGGTTTCGCAATTCCGGCTGACGTGCCCAAGCCGCTGGCTGCACTGGCGGTGGCAGATACGCCGGAGGTGCCAGAGGAACCGGCGCCGGCTGCCGGCTGTGCTTCCCCGTCTTTGCAGACCACCGTACCGCGCGGCCTCTCCCAGATCTGGCCGTCCTCAATACGGATGATCCGGTCGCAGGCCTGGGCCAGCGCCTCGTTGTGGGTCACCATCAGAATTGTCTGGTGATACCTGCGGCTGCTCTCCTTCAGCAGCCCCATCACCTCCGCGGTGGTGCGGGAATCCAGATTTCCCGTGGGCTCGTCCGCCAGGATCACCGCCGGTTTATTGGCCAGCGCCCGGGCCAGAGCCACCCGCTGCTGCTGTCCGCCGGACAGCTCGTTAGGATACCGTTTCCGTTTCTCCCAGATCCCCAGTTCCTTTAAAAGCTCCCGGATATACTCATGATCTACATGCTTTCCCCGGTCAAAAGTCACCGGCAACGCCACATTGTCATATACATTCAGCACCGGCATCAGACTGTAATTCTGAAACACAAACCCGATATTCCGCCTCCGGAAAATAGTCAGCTCCTTGGGCTTTAATGCCGCGATATCGTGACCCCGGATTATAATCTGTCCCTTTGTGGGCGTATCCAGGCCGCCAATCAGATTCAGCAGCGTACTCTTTCCCGATCCGGAAGTCCCCACAATGGCGATAAATTCCCCCTGCTTCACCGAAAAGCTCACATCCCGCAGGGCATGCACCTGACTCTCCTTTTCCCCGTATATCTTATGAATCCCTTTCACCTGCAATATGTTCATCAACAGCACTCCTTTCCTTCTGTCTCAATCATAGCAGGCAGTTCTTTCATTCTCCTGACAGATTCTGGTTCAAATTCTGACAGTTTTGTAAGAAAACGGAGAAAGTGCTTCCCTCTCCCGGCACGGAGCTGGCCGTCAGATATCCTTTTTCCCGCTCCAGAATCAGCCGGGAAAGGTACAGGCCGATGCCGGAGCCCTCCAGATTTTCCACATCCCTGCTGCGGTAGAAACGCTTGAAAATCTCCGTAAGCTCCTCCGGGCGGATGCCCCTTCCGGTATCCTGGACGGCGATTTCCGTGTACATTTCCGTGGAACGAACCCGTATGGTGATGCTGCCTCCCGGGCTGGTGTACTTCACCGCGTTTTCCAGGATATTCACCAGCACCTCGGCAGTCCATTTCCGGTTATGCCACAAAATCCGGTCCTCGAAAGGCTCCGTGACGATGGAAATATTCCGCCCGTCTGCCCGGTCCCACACGGCGGTCACCGCATCCAGAATGGTGGCCTTCACCGGAAGCGGCCCGGCCTCAAACACAACAGCGCCCTGCTCCAGATTCACCATCTTGAACAGGGACTGCAAAATCCAGTCGATTTTCTCCGACTGCTGTTTCATTTTCTTCAGAAACTTCTTCCGGGTGTCATGATCCAGTCCATCCTCCTCCAGCATTTCCCGGTACATCATCAGCCCCGCCAGCGGTGTCTTCAGCTGATGGGACATGTTGGAAATCAGGCTTTTCACCTGTTCCTTTTCCTCCTGTGCCTGAGAAATACTGCCATCCACCTTCTCCTGAATCCGCTTCGCCTTGGAGGCCAGGGAAGAGATTTCCCCCTCCCGGATGTCCGACTGGGAAATGGGTTCCCCGTCCAGAATCTCATCCAGCATCCGGTCGATGACCCGGTACATTTTCCGGTTCCTCCGCCAGCCGTAAAGGCAGCCGGCGCCAAAAAGAACCGCCAGTCCGGCCAGTATCGCCGTCATTGGTCTCCCTCCTTCCACACATAGCCGATCCCGTGCACGGTCCGGATCCTGGCAGGATGACCGGGATCTTCCTCAATCTTCGCCCGCAGCCGCCGGATATTCACCGACAGCGTATTTTCATCCACAAATTTCCCCTGGCTGTCCCACACATGCTCCAGGATCTGTTCCTTGGAAAGCACCCGGTTCCGGTTCTCCATCAGGTACAGAAGCAGCTGGTATTCCACCCGGGAAAGTATGATCTCCTCATCCCTGCGGTACACCCGGCAGCCGTCCCGGTCCACGGTAATCCCTCCCGATACCAGCCGCATATCCGGCGCACTGCTGTTGAGGATTTTCCGGATTCTCGCCTTCAATACCGCCAGAGAAAAGGGCTTCGACATAAAATCCGCCACGCCCAGTTCCAGCGCCTTTACCTCATCCATTTCCGTATTGCGGGCCGTCAGCATGAACACCGGTATGGTTTCACCGGCCCCGATCTGCGTACACAGATCAAATCCGCTGCCGTCCGGCAAATTGCAGTCCAGCAGCACCAGGTCGAAGGATTCCCCGCGGATCCGCTCCAGCCCCTCCCGCTTTGTCCCGGCGCACCGGATTTCATATCCGTCCATCTGAAGGGAAAATGCCAGCCCCTCTCTGAGATCTTCATCGTCCTCTATAATCAGTATTTTTCTCACAGGCCGTCTCCTCCTTCCCTTCTGTGAAATGTATCCATCCACGCTCCATACCGCTGATAATTCCCATACTTGTTGTTATAAATCTCCCGGTATTCCTCCCCGGGCATATAGACAGTATCCCGCACCCGGCTCATGGCATTTACCGCCTCCCGGTAGGAATCGTACCCGCCGGCCGCCTTTCCCGCCGCCAATGCCGCGTAAATGGCAGACCCCAGCGCCGCCGTCTGCGGTTCTGCGGCCACCTTCACCGGCCGCTGAAGGATATCCGCATAGATCTGCAGGATCAGGGGATTTTTCCCGGCGATTCCCCCGCTGGCCGTCACCTCCCGGATCCTCACCTCTGCCTCTGACCGCTCCATGATCTCCAGAATCTGCCTGGCGTCAAAGGCCGTGGCCTCGATCAGCGCCCGGAAAATTTCCTCCGGCTTCGTCTGCAGCGTAAGCCCCGCCAGACTTCCCGTAAGATCTGTATTCACATAAGGCGTCTTGTTTCCGTTAAACCAGTCCAGCGCCAGCACTCTGCTTTTGCCGGGATCCACCTTTCCCGCCAGTTCTGTCAGATACTGATAAATATCAAGTCCCTTTTCTTTGGCCTGCTCATAATAAGAAGCGGGAACACAGGATTTCACAAACCACTCCAGCGCGTCACCCACGGCGGCCACGCCGGACTCCAGCCCGTAATACCCCGGGATCACCCCGTCCTTTACCGTTCCGTAAATGCCCATCCCCCGGAAGGGCTTTTCCGAAAATGCCATAATCACCGACGATGTTCCCAAAACCAGCATCAGCTGATCCTTCCCCAGAATGTGGCTGCCCGGCGCGCCCGCATGGGAATCAATGACGCCCGCGGCCACGGCAGTTCGCGGGGACAGTCCCAGCTTCCGGGCCCAGACCTCGTTGAGAAGGCCGATGGATTTTCCCACCGGACAGACTTTCCCAAACAGTTTGCTTCCGTCCAGCCGTTCATCCAGCTTTGCCAGAAATCCCTCCTGGGGAAATCCGTTTTCCGCTGACCACCAGGCCTTGTACCCCGCCATCGACACACTGCGTTTTTCCGAACCGGTGAGCAGCCAGGTCAGCCAGTCCGCGGCCTCCAGAATCCGATGAGAAGCCTGATACACTTCCGGGTCCTCCCGGAGCATTTCCAGCACTTTCGGATACAGGATTTCCGAGGAAATCTCCTCCCCCAGCTTCCCGCCGATCTCCTCCGCTTCCTTCTGGGCGCCGTGATGCTTCCACAGCTTCACATAGGCATGGGGCCGGTTCCGGTATGCGGGAAGGCTGCACAGCGGCCGTCCCTCCGCATCCACAGGCAGCACCGTACAGGAAGTAAAATCGATGGCCAACCCGATGATATCCGCCGGATCCGCTCCGCTCTCCCTGACAAGTTCCCCAACCAGCGCCTCCAGCACTTCCGGATAATCCTCCGGATCCTGCAGCGCCGTCCCCTCCTTCAGACGGGTGATCCCGTCCGGCAGAAACGCTTCCATAACCCCGTGACGGTATTTCCGCTCCGCGGACGCCAGAATTTTTCCGTCAGCGCACCTGGCAAGCACAGCCCTTCCCGAAAGGGTTCCGAAATCCATCCCGATTACATACTTATCATTTTCCATTTTCCGTCCTCATTTACCTGCAAATACTTCTTTTCCGCTTTCCCTGTCCATCAGCCCGAATTCTTTTTTCAGAAATACCGCCGCCAGTATGGCCGCGATCAGATCCGCCGCCGGCGCCGCGTACATGATGCCGTCGATTCCCATCACCAGCGGAAGCAGCAGAATCAGCGGCAGAAGAAAGATAATCTGCCGGGTCAGAGAAAGAAATACTCCCCGTATGGCCTTCCCGATGGAGGTGAAAAAGTTGGAGGCAATACACTGCAGCCAGTTCAGGAACGTAAAGAACATATAGATATGAAAATACCGCTCCGCGAACAGAAAATATTCCTCGCTTCCGGATCCGAAAATACTGATGATCTGCCTGGGAAACAGCTGAAACACCACAAAGGCGGCCAGCGAAATGATCAGAGAAGCCATGGATGCCTTTTTCACCGTTTCCTTCACCCGGTCATATTTTTTCGCTCCATAATTGAAGCTGACAATAGGCTGCAGCCCCTGGGCAATTCCGATCACCACGGCAAAGTAAATCATCCCCACTTTGGAAATGATCCCCGCACAGGCCAGCGGGATTTCGCTGCCATAATCCGACAGGCCGCCATAATAGGTGAGACTGTTGTTCAGCACAATCTGCACCACCATCATAGCCAGCTGATTGCAGAAAGGGGACATGCCCAGGGCCACCACCTGTAAGCAGTAACCGGGACGAAGGCCCAGAGACTTCCAGGTAAGCTTCACCGTCTTAAATCTTGTAAGATATCCGATGACCATAAAGCCCGAAACCACCTGTCCGATCACAGTAGCCCAGGCCGCTCCTGCCATTCCCATGTCAAAGCCGAAGATAAACAGCGGATCCAGGATTGTATTAATCACCGCGCCCGCCAGAGTACAGAACATGGAAAACCGGGGGCTTCCATCCGCCCGGATCAGACTGCTTCCTCCTGTAGCCAGTATCAGAAAAGGAAATCCCAGGGAAGTGATCCCCGTATATGTCAGCGAATAATCCAGAATATCACTGGTGGCTCCGAACACCCGCATCAGCGGATCCAGAAAGAAACGCACTGTCACACAAAGCACCACACCCAGTACCGCCATCAGCGTTATGGCTGTACCTGCGTACTTTTCCGCCTCCTCCTTTTTGCCTGCGCCCATATTCAGATTAAAATTGGCGGCGCCTCCGATACCGCACAGCAGGGACAGTGCCGTGCAGGTGATGGACAGTGGAAATGCCACATTGGTGGCGGCATTTCCCAGCATCCCCACACTTCTTCCGATAAAAAACTGATCCACAATGTTGTACAGAGAGCTGACCAGCATGGCGATGATGCTGGGAATGGCAAATCTTCTCAGAAGACTGCCGATATTCTCCGTACCGAGTGCATGATTCTCCCTCATTTTCGTACTTTCCTCCTATTTGGCCGGATGGCCATAATGTATCTCTGCAATTATTGTATCAGAGATAACTCTCTGTTTCCAGAAAAAGCTTGTCCCAGAAAACTGGACTGGTCATTTTTTATAAATCTGGCTATTTTATTCAATCCAATTTTGCGGTAAGATACAGAAAATCCATTACAGGGGAGGCCCCCACAGGGGGTATCTTTATGGCCATTCGGCCACGAGAGGAGGAAACATTATGAAAAGTAATTTGAAAAAAGTGGTAATGACGGCTCTCTTTGCCGCGCTGACCTGTGCCGCCACCATGTCAATACGGATTCCCACGCCGGGAACCGGCGGCTATATTCATCCCGGTGACGCCCTGGTAATCCTTTCCGGCGTGATCCTGGGACCGGCATACGGATTCCTGGCCGGGGGCGTCGGCTCTGCCCTGTCCGATCTGCTGGGCGGATATTTCCTGTACGTTCCCATTACGCTGATTATCAAAGGCCTGGTGGCTCTGGTCAGCGGACTGATCTATCAGAAACTGTCGAAAAACCAAAAGCTGCGCTATCCCGCAGTGGCCATGGGCGGTGTGGCCGATATCGTTCTGGTAGCCGGCGGATACTGCCTGTGCGAATCCTTCATCTACGGAGTTGCCGGCGCCCTGGCCAGCGTTCCCGCAAACCTGATCCAGGGAATCAGCGGGCTGATCATTGCCATGGTGCTGTATCCGGTACTGATTGCCATTCCCGATATTCGCAGGATGACCCTGGCCCACCAGTAATCCTGTCCCGCAGAGAATTTCACAAAACCTTTACTTTCATGAAAAAGACTGCCGCAGCGGTCCTTGAGCAGATAAAATTTCCCGCTCTGACTGCTGCGGCAGTCTTTTCTTTACGAAGATACTCTTTTTATCGCTCATTTTCCCGGTTTCGCTGTCACAAAATAATCTGAAAAAACTATTGACTTATGTACGAAATCGGATATAATAACACATGTACGAAATCGGACATATAAAAAAGGAGAAAACATTTGCACTACTTAAAAACGGAGCAATATACCTATCTGGCGGGAGAAATCAATGCTTTATACCACGAAGCGGCTGTAAAAATGGGTATTTCGGACAGCGTTCAAAATATTTTATATGTACTCTGTGAGAAAAACGGCAGATGTCTGCAAAGTGAAATCAGCAAACTTACAGGCATCAGCCGTCAGACAATCAATTC
>DVON01000150.1 GCA_018713585.1 Candidatus Pullilachnospira stercoravium
TGGAACCTTCGCGGTCTCCTCCTCTAGTACTATGGCCAGGTATTCCCGGGGATAATCTGCCGGGGTACTTTCCGGATCTGTAGTGAGCAGAAAGGGGGGACTGACGGAAGTGCAGCCTTTTTGTCTGTTACAGACAGAAAGCGGAAAGGAGCGCTTATGCAGGAAAAAGATGTGATTGCCAAGGAATATCTGCAGGATCCCGGTCGTTTTGCGGATCTGCTGAACGCGGAGTGGTTTCAGGGAAATCCTGTCCTTGGTCCGGAGAATATCAGGGAAAAGAAGGGGAGATCCGCCCGGATTCACAGGAAAGCAGGCAGGATCCGGACGGCGGAAACTACCGGTGACGTGGCAAAAGAGGTCGTGCTGAAGGGGAAAATTATCTGGGTGATGCTGGAGGCACAGAGCGACATTCATTTCGCCATGCCGGTACGGATTGCTAATGAGGAGAGCATGAGATATCAGGAACAGTGGCGGAATCTCAGAAATCAGCACAGATCGAGGAAGGATTTGAAGGGAACGGAATATATTTCCGGTTTCGGAAAGTCTGACCGGCTGATTCCTGTAATTACTCTGATTCTTCATCTGGGAAGCAAACCCTGGGAGGGGGCTCGCAGCCTGAAGGAGCTGATGGATCTGACGGGATGGCCCAGGCGGGCCTGTGAGATGATCGAGGATCAGAGGATTCACCTGATTGATGTGAGGAGATACCCGCATCCGGAAGTCTTTCGCACGGATCTGTGCTGTGTGTTTGGATTTTTGAAAAATTCCGGACAGAAGGAAGCCGTTGAGGAAATTCGTAAATACCCACAGGGAAGCCTTCTCCCGGCTGAGGGAGGATGCTTACGATTTCATCGCCGTGATGGCGGGGGATCAGGAACTGATACAGATAAAAGAGAAGAGCAAAACCGGGAAAGGAGCGTATGATATGTGCCAGGCAATCCAGGAGATGATTCAGGAAGGATATCAGGAAGGACGCCAGCAGGGTTTCCTTCAGGGAGAGATCAGCGGGCAGAAAAACGGGATCCGTCTGATGAAACGGATTTACCGGCTGCAGGCAGCCGGGGCGGATCGGAAGGAAATCGCGAAGGCATGCGGCATCTGCCCGGAGAAGCTGGATATTATTTTAGAGGATGAGACACAGTGATGATACCAAAGATTAATCTTCCCAACTGGAAAAACCCGAAAAAGCGCATCCGCGTTTCGCTGCTGATTCTTTTTGACATTGCGGTCATTCTTATGGCGGAGTATGGCGCGCTGCTGATCCGCTTTGAATTCCGGCCGGAACTTATCAAGCCGGAATTTCTGGATGCGCTGGGGCATTACAGTGTGATCAATATTGTACTGACGCTGGTGATTTTTGCGCTGTTCAGTCTGTACGAAAGTCTGTGGCGGTATGCCAGTGTGACGGAGCTTTTGAACCTGACCCTGGCCTGCATCATTTCTTCCATGGCCCAGGTGGTGGTCACTTATATGCTGCAGTATCACATGCCCCGTTCCTACTATATTCTGTATCTGCTGCTGCTGCTTCCAATGATGGCCGGCGGACGGTTTTCCTACCGGCTTCTCAGGATTCTCCGGCAGAAGCTGTATACAGATAATCTCAAACAGCCGATTTATACCATGGTAATCGGGGCCGGCGATGCGGGAACAGTGATTATCCGGGAAATGAAGGCCAGCTACCATCTCAGCAATCAGGTGGTATGTGCTATCGATGACAACCCGGAAAAAAAGGGAAGCCGGATTCTGGGCGTTCCTATTGTGGGAAACCGGAAGGATATTCCGGCGGCAGTGAAAAAATATAAGATTCAGGAGATCGTGGTGGCCATTCCAACCATGAAACCCCAGGATAAAAAGGAGCTGCTGGAGATCTGTAAGGATACCGGCTGCAAGCTGCGGCTGCTGCCGGGGGTGTACCAGCTGATCAACGAGGAGGTCAGTGTCTCCAGCCTTCGGGAGGTGGAGATTGAGGATCTTCTGGGGCGGGATCCGGTGCAGGTGGATCTGGATTCTGTGCTTCAGTATGTGCAGGGGCAGCGGGTTCTGGTGACCGGAGGCGGCGGGTCCATCGGCAGCGAGCTGTGCCGGCAGATTGCCTCCCACCGGCCGGGGCTGCTGGTGATCCTGGACATCTATGAGAATGCCGCCTATGATATACAGCAGGAGCTGAAGCATCAGTATCCGGATCTGAATCTGGTGGTGCTCATCGCTTCTGTCCGGAATACGCACCGGATCAACAGTATTTTTGAAAAATACCGTCCGCAGCTGGTGTATCACGCGGCGGCTCACAAGCATGTGCCGCTGATGGAGGACAGTCCCAACGAGGCTATCAAAAACAATGTGTTCGGCACGCTGAACACGGCCAGGGCGGCGGAAGCCAACGGATGCCGGCGTTTTATCCTGATTTCCACGGATAAGGCGGTAAATCCCACCAACATTATGGGGGCCTCCAAGCGGATATGTGAGATGATTATTCAGTGCCTGAACCAGTCCTCCCGAACGGAGTTCGCTGCGGTGCGGTTTGGAAATGTGCTGGGGAGCAACGGCAGTGTGATTCCGCTTTTTAAGAAGCAGATTGAGCAGGGCGGACCGGTGACGGTGACGGATAAGAATATTATCCGGTATTTTATGACGATTCCGGAGGCGGTGTCCCTGGTGCTGCAGGCAGGAGCTTATGCCCGGGGCGGCGAGATTTTTGTCCTGGATATGGGAGAGCCGGTGCGGATCGACGATCTTGCCCGGAATCTGATCAAGCTGTCGGGACTGCAGCCGGATGTGGACATTCCCATCGTCTATACCGGTCTGCGGCCGGGAGAGAAGCTGTATGAGGAGCTTTTGATGGATGAGGAAGGGCTGAAAAAGACAGCCCATGAGAAAATATTTATCGGAAAGCCCATTGCCTTGAATTATGAGGAGTTTATGAAGCAGCTGGCGGCACTGAAGCTGGAGGCTTATAAGGATGGGGACGGGATACGGAAGCCGGTGGCAGAGATTGTGAAGACATACCGGTACTGAGATGTAAAAAAGAAGAAACCTGGCCGTTGGCCAAAAGGCGGAACTGTCAGGAGGATAAACGGAAAAGGAGAAGGTCATGAGAAAGGGAAAGCGGGCCATGGATCTGCTGCTGGCGGTTCCTGCGCTGATTGTTCTGAGCCCTCTGTTTGCGGGGATTTGCCTCTGGGTGAAGCTGGATTCGCCGGGAGCGGTTTTTTTCCGGCAGAAGCGGGTGGGGATCCACAAAACGTATTTTGAGATTCTCAAGTTCCGCACCATGCGGTCGGATACGCCGAAGGATGTGCCTACGCATCTTTTGAAGGATCCGGAACAGTATATTACCCGGGCCGGAAAATTTCTGAGGAAGACCAGCCTGGATGAGCTTCCGCAGCTTTTAAATATTATCCGGGGAGAGATGAGTATTGTGGGGCCCCGGCCGGCGCTGTGGAATCAGTATGATCTTCTGAGGGAGCGGGACCGGTACGGCGCCAACGATGTGCTTCCCGGGCTGACGGGCTGGGCACAGATTCACGGGCGGGATACGCTGCCCATTGCCCAGAAGGCAAAGCTGGACGGATACTATGTGGAGCATCAGGGTTTTTGGATGGATCTGCACTGCATTTTCCTGACCGTAATTTCCGTTCTGAAGCATGACGGGGTGCAGGAAGGCGGCACCGGCGCCGTTTCTGAAACGGGAGAGTCCAGCGGGGATCAGATAAAAGCAGATACCGGAGAACAATCCGGAAGCCGGGAACCTTCAGAAGTGCAGGGAGCAGTGGATGCTGCGGTTGCTATGGATGATCCCCTGGTCAGCGTGGTGGTGGCCACATACCGCCGCCGGGACAGCCTGAAGCGGGCGCTGGTCAGCCTGTTTCGGCAGACCTATGACAACCTGGAAATTCTTCTGGTGGATGACAATGCGAATCCCGTCTGGAACCGGAGGGTCCGCAGGATCGCCAAAAGCGGCGCGGCGAAAAGCGGCTGCCGGGTGGTGTACATACAAAATGAGAAAAAT
>DVON01000151.1 GCA_018713585.1 Candidatus Pullilachnospira stercoravium
AGGAAAAGGAAGAAGGCTACGGCAGGAAAGAGACTTTGTGAAATCCTGCAGTAGAAAAGGGAGAAAGCCTACGGCAGAGAAGAGATTTTCATGAAATCCTGCAGCAGAAACGTACAGAAATCTACGGTAGAAAAGGAGAACCCATGAAATCTACCGTAATAAAGCCTTATTCCTGTGGCGGGGACAGGCTTCTGTAAAATATTGTCACAGAGACAGCCTGAAATCTGTGGCATGAATGAAAATACATATAAATTTGTGGAGGTAAAAATCAATGATCAAAGGTTTTAAAATGAAATTGTATGAAGGAATGGCGGAGGAGTACGAGCGGAGACATAATCTGCTGTGGCCTGAGATGAAAGAGATGATTCATCAGTACGGCGGAAGTAATTACAGTATTTTCATCGACAGGGATACCAATACGCTGTTCGCCTATATTGAGCTGGAAGATGAGGAAAAATGGGACGCGTCGGCGGATACAGCGATCAATCGGAAGTGGTGGGATTATATGGCAGACATCATGGAAACAAATCCGGACAACAGCCCCGTATCGGAGCCTCTGCATCTGGCGTTTCATCTGGACTGACTGAAGAAGGGCAGGTGAACAAAAAGGGAGGAAATCCGCAAGGGGATGCCTCTGTGGCCATGTGGCCGGAAAGGAGTAATTTTGGAAGTTTTTGTTGGACTTATGATACCGTTTTTGGGAACGGTGCTGGGATCCGGCTGTGTATTTTTTCTGAAAAATCAGCTGCGGCCCTTGGTACAGAAGGCGCTGCTGGGATTTGCGGCGGGAGTGATGGTGGCTGCCTCAGTATGGTCGCTGCTGATTCCGGCTATGGACGCTTCGGAAAAAATGGGAAAGCTGGCGTTTATTCCGGCGGCGGTGGGATTTCTTCTGGGAATCTTTTTCCTGCTGCTGATGGACCGGGTGATCCCGCATCTTCATATGGGAAGTGACCAGGCAGAAGGTCCCCATGTGGCATTGAAAAAGACCACCATGCTGGTGCTGGCGGTGACGCTGCACAACATACCGGAAGGTATGGCGGTGGGTGTGGTATTTGCGGGAATGATGGCGGAGAAGGCGGAAATTACCTTGGCAGGGGCCATGGCGCTTTCTATCGGAATTGCCATTCAGAATTTTCCGGAGGGAGCGATTATCTCGCTGCCCTTAAAAAGTGAAGGCAATGCAGGAAAAGGAAAGGCATTTCTTTACGGGGTGCTTTCCGGGATTGTGGAGCCGCTGGCGGCGGCGCTCACTATTGTTCTGTTCCGGCTGATTGATCCCATGCTTCCGTATTTGCTGGCATTTGCGGCGGGAGCCATGATCTACGTGGTTGTGGAGGAATTGATTCCCGAGGCCAGCGAGGGAGAACACAGCAATATCGGCACCATCGGATTTGCGTTGGGATTTGTGCTGATGATGATTTTGGATGTGGCGCTGGGATAAGTGATCGGTAACAGGAAACGGAGGCCGTAAGAAAAGGAGAGAAAACGGATGATTAATTTTCAGTATTTTACACCCACGAAGGTGGTATTCGGCAGAGATACGGAGAAGCAGACGGGAGAACTGGTGAAAGCGGAGGGGTGCCGGAAGGTTCTGGTGCATTACGGAGGAAAAAGCGCGGTAAAAAGCGGACTGCTGGATCGTATCTGCCGTTCCCTTGAGAAGGCCGGCGTAGGCTATGTGACCCTGGGCGGGGTGGTTCCCAACCCCAGACTTTCCATGGTCCATGAGGGCATTGCGCTGTGCCGGAAAGAAGGGGTGGATTTTATTCTGGCTGTGGGAGGCGGAAGCGTTATCGATTCCTCCAAAGCCATCGGCTATGGGGTGGCCAATGAGGGCGAGGTGTGGGATTTCTATGACAAATCCAGAAATCCCAAGGCCTGCCTGCCGATGGGCGCCGTGCTGACCATCGCGGCCGCGGGAAGTGAGATGAGCAATTCTTCCGTGATCACCAATGAGGACGGCTGGCTGAAGCGGGGCCTGAACAATGATCTTTGCCGGTGCCGCTTCGCGGTGATGAATCCGGAACTGACCTATACGCTCCCGGCTTATCAGACGGCCTCCGGGTGCGTGGATATTATCATGCACACCATGGAGCGATATTTTACCCGCGAGAAAGATACCATGCTGACGGACGGAATCGGAGAGGCCCTGATGCGGACGGTGATGGATAATGCAGGGATATTGATGGAGGATCCGGAAAATTATGACGCCAGGGCGGAGGTGATGTGGGCGGGAAGTCTTTCCCACAACGGCCTTACCGGCTGTGGAACGGAAGGGGATTGGGCCTGCCATCAGCTGGAGCATGAGCTGAGCGCGGCCTGGGATGTGGCCCACGGCGCCGGTCTGGCGGCAGTGTGGGGCAGCTGGGCCAGATACGTATACCGGGAAATGCCGGAACGGTTCGCGCAGTTCGCGGTAAATGTCTGCGGCGTTACCAACCGGTTTTCCAATCCGGAACAGACGGCGCTGGAGGGCATCCGGCGGATGGAGGATTTCTTCCGGTCCATTGGCATGCCGGTGAGCATCGGGGAAATGGGAATCATTCTGACGGATGAGAAAATCAGGGAGCTGGCCCATAAGTGCAGCTTTTTCGGGACGCGGACGATAGGGGCGTTCAAAAAGCTGGATGAGAAGGATATGGAAGAAATTTATCGGGCGGCAAGATAGCGGAAAGACAAGGGAAGGCACGCTTCGCGGACTTTCCATTGACCTGAAATAACAAAGGGCTGTGGATTTACCGATGCTGATGGAACCGGCATCGGTAATCCGCAGCCCTTTTTGTTATGAAACAGGTCAACGGTTAATGGAATGTCATACGGTTTTGTGAAAAAATATCGCCATCTTTCTACACTGGAAAGTTATAGATATCAACCGCTGAGAAATTCAGTAACTACCCTGGCAAAAGCCTCCGCGTTCGTTAGTATGGCCGGATGCCCGCCGCTTGGGAAAAAGTGAATTGTTCCGTTGGGCACAAGATGCTTCATCTCCTCATATTCTTCTTCCAGATTTTGGCGGCACATGTTGTCTTTCAGAGTTCCGGTGAAAAGAACAGGGACAGATAAAGATTCCAATGGCCTGCAGAATAAAGGAAATTCTTCTTCGGCGCATTTTGTGAGAGCCCGCGTATTCAGGTCCACAACATGTTCCCAGTCTTCTCCCTGACACCATTCATAAAATTGTCTCGCATGGAGGTCCTGTTTGGCAAATTCTCTTTCCCGCAGCAGCTGTATGGCAAAATTTTTATGTAAACTTCTGCCGTCAAAGCTGTCGGCAACGACCTTATCCATAAGGTCAGGACGCAGCAAGGCAGCATTGAGGGCTGTCCAGGCGCCGCCGCTTGTCCCTAGAAGACTGCATTTTCCTATTTCTAAATACTCAATCAGCGCAATGACCTGCCGGGACTGCGCAATCCAGAGATCTTCAGGGAATTTTTCCACCCTGTCCGACCGGCCGTTCCCCAGAAAATCCATAAGGATAATCTGGAAATTTTCCTGATATAACGGCAGCAATAACTCAAACATCACGGAGGAAGCCGTGTCGCCATGCAGCATGATGAGTGGTTTTCCGTTTGGGCTTCCGGTTATCTTATAGTAAATTTTTTGGTTCTGATAAATAAAATAAGACATAATCTGGCCTCCCGATCAAATTTATTATGATGATCAGCAAGGCGCAATCACGAAAGTACACCTTGCTGTTACAAGGTAATGAAGATACCCATATGGCGGACCTCCTTTATAGCAGCACAATTTGGAAAAAGAATGTGTGGAGGAAAAGCTATGCTGTATTGTGAAGATTGGGAGAAAAAGAAAGAAAAGTATCTGGAGTTTTGGGCCAGGGAAAACCATGACCGCCCGCTGCTGTCGATTACAGCGCCGAAAGAGAACAGAACAGATCCTCCGGTATCCAGGCATGGAACTCTGAAAGAGCGGTGGATGGATACGGAATACGTCCTCAAAATGGCCAACTGGAGGATGCAGAACACCTGCTATCTGGGAGAGGCGTTTCCTGCACTGAATCCGGATCTGGGACCCGACTTTTTTGCGGCCTGTTATGGTACGGAGCTGACATTTGGGGAGAACACCAGTTGGGCGGTACCATGGATGACGGATGAGGATGTGGAAGAATTTCAGGATTTTCATT
>DVON01000152.1 GCA_018713585.1 Candidatus Pullilachnospira stercoravium
CCTTTTCCTTTGCTTCCCGAAGAGCCGCCAGACTGTCCGCCGTTTCTCCCGACTGGCTGATGATAATGGCAAGACTGCCTTCCGGCTCCAGAAGCGGTTTCCGGTAGCGGAACTCGGAAGCCAGCTCCACCCGCACCGGGATCTGCGCAAGATCCTCAAAAATGTACTGGGCCGCCACACCCACATGGTAAGCGGAGCCGCAGGCAACGATATAAATCTGGCGAAGCTTGCGGATTTCCTCCTCGTCCAGCCCCAGATCCGTAAGATCAAAGGCGTCTCCTTTCAGCACGGAGTTCAGCGTATCCTCCACAGCCTTGGGCTGCTCGTGAATCTCCTTCATCATGAAATGTTCAAAGCCGCCCTTTTCCGCCGCTTCCGCATCCCACTCGATGGTCTTCAGCTCTTTGGAAATTTCCTCACCGTCCAGGTTGTAGAAGGTGATCTCCCCTTTACGCACCCGAGCCATCTCCAGGTTGCCGATGTAATAAACGTTCCGGGTGTATTTCAGGATAGCCGGAACATCCGAGGCCAGATAGGCCTCCCCGTCCGCCACACCCAGAATCATGGGGCTGTCTTTTCTGGCAGCGTAAATTTCCTCCGGATAATCCCGGAACATCACTGCCAGGGCATAGGAACCACGGATCCGCACCATGGAATGGTTGATGGCGTCTACCGGGGTACCCTCATATTTCTTATAATAGTAATCAATCAGTTTCACAGCCACTTCCGTGTCTGTTTCAGAGTAAAAGGTATAGCCCTTTCTGAGCAGCTTATCCTTCAGCTCCTGGTAATTCTCAATAATGCCGTTATGAACGGCGATGATATTTCCATCATCGCTGACATGGGGATGGGCATTACTCTCGGAAGGTTCCCCATGGGTCGCCCAGCGGGTATGCCCGATTCCGCAGGTACCCGGAACGGCCGTTCCTCCGTTGGTCTTTTCGGCAAGAACCTTCAGTCTGCCCTTTGCTTTAATAATCTCAGCAGCCTTCTCCCCGTCCCGCACCGCGAGACCGGCAGAATCATACCCTCGGTACTCCAGTTTGGAAAGACCATCCAGAAGAATGGGGGCCGCCTGATGTGTGCCTGTAAAGCCTACGATTCCACACATAGTTTTGTCTCCTTTTCTGTCTGTAACAGCTCCGGAGGGAAAATGCTTTCCGCCATCCGTAACCGTCCCAGCAATCCCGATATTTGTCTTTCACACGGACTTGAATTCCAGCAGCGCGGACTCCCCGCAGCGGCGGAATCCGCGCCAAGGCAGTTACCATTCTAACATGAGCGGGCGGAAATGGCAAGAAAAAGGATGAATGGCGGTGATACCGGAACCATTCATCCACACATAACTGCAAATCAAAAGACTTTTTCCGCAGCTTGTCACACTGCCCAAACTCCCAGCGCCAGACAGAAAATACCGCTGTAATACATCCCCAGTGCCAGATGATCCAGCCTTTTGGGCAGCTTTTCAAAAAATGCTTTCCCCACAAACATATCCGACGCTGTGAACAGCGCTGCTCCCACCGCCATCCAGGTATACCGCACGCCTGCGGTAAAGGGCAGCGCCACGGCCAGGGAGGCCATGGCCATCAGCACCGCCGGATACAGAAGCATCAGATACAGCGCCGGCCGTTCCTTCCCTCCGGAAAGTTCCTTTCTGAAAATCCGGAGCAGCAGAACCATAAGAACCACCCACACCAGCAGACTGTACGGCGTATACCGCTTCTGTCCCACAAACCATCCGATCAGCAGCAGATGCCCCAGGGCGAACACCGCCATTCCCGCAAAAAACTGCAGCTCCAGCAAGGCGTCCGCCAGCAGAAATAATCCCAGGGCCGCCGCAATCCATCCGGCATCCGCGGCATTATCCCACTGCAATACTCCGGCCAGCGCCGTGCAGAAAATCATCCAGGTGGCCAGACATTTCGGCAGAATATTCCACTTTCCTCCAACACTCTCCTTCAGTTTAAAATGAAGCACCGCTCCCGTTGCAATCACGGGAACTGCCGTCACAATCCATAAAATCCATTTCATAGACTTCCTCCCCTCTTCTTTTTTCAAAGCTGCGGCCCGTAAGCACAGATACCCTGCAGCCAAACTGCAGGGCATCTCCTCAGACCATCGTCAGCATCCCGTTTTCCTCTAAGATCTTCTCCACCTGTTCCACAGTCAGGCCCATCTTCCTGGCAATCTCTTCCGGAGACATCCCATCCTCATAGCGCGCCAGAATCTTACCTGTTTTCATTCCTTTTTCCATACCTTTTCTCTCCAACTCTTCCAATGCCGTACACATATTCATTCTGCCTCCTCTCGACTCCAACGCCTGGCTGACGATTCCCTGGGATTCCGTAATCGTTCCGATCACCACGCCCAGTTCCGCGTCGATTTCTTTATCGCCATAAACCTCTGACAACTTTTCATAATCTCTCCGGTAAATATTTCTGCAAACTTCAAACACAGTCTGTACATCGGGAACCTGAAAGCGAAGATGCCCGCTGTCCCTCACCTGAATCAGATTCATCGGATAATCATTGACCACATCCCGAAGCTCCTCCGGTATCTTCAGCATATCCGTCAGTTTCCGTGGCCCGTCCCACGCATCCTCTCCATAGTATATGCAGATGGTCACCATGGGATGCAGCCGGTCCTCTCTGCGGAAACCGGATAAAAATTCTTCTTTGCTGTCCCACCGGCCTTCCTTCTTATTCTTTCTGGCCGTCTCCTGATATTCCTTCAGATACCCGAAAGCATCCCCCAACAGAATCCGCAGCGGCATCCCGTAATGTACATGCTGCTGGTTTTCCAGGCCGAGAATCACAAAATCCACACCCCTGGCACTTTTCTTCACCACGTCCAGTATCTTCTGTACCGTCTCCGCATATTCCCCTGTCTTCAGAAGGGAAGAAACATCCGTATCCATCTCCACCAGCTCTTCCGGCCGGAGTACGCTTCTTCCCTCAAACAGCGCCGCGTTAAACAAATCCGCGAACCGTCTGTTATCCTTCCAGAAATTTTTCAGTACCGTATCCGCCTTGATCTTCTTTTTTACAACCGTGACGACTCACCCTGCCCTTTCCGGTATAACCTAACTATAACACATTTTGCACCCGGCTTCTACCGCCGCCTTATCTGTTGTAAAAAATCAGGTAACAGTTGCGCCATCTGCTTCTGTGACAACAAAGCCGGAAAGCTGAACTGCTACAAAATCAGAATAACAAAAAGGCTCTCTTTTTCCCACAATGCATCCGCGAAATCCCTCCGGCTGGAAAGATCTTTGTCAAATCCGCATGTAAGAAAACAGATAGCCTTCCTGTCAACTACCTATATGTAATTATAGCGCAATATCCCTGTCATTCCCATGAAACAATTCATAAGAATTATAAAATTTTCGGAAACAGCTCCCGTACTGCCGGATAAATCTGCGCAAATTTCCGATACTGCCGGTCATAGGCCGCCGCCAGCGCCGGATCAGGAGAGATGGTCTCCTTCACCCTGACTACGCAGTCCGCGGCTTCTTTCACCGAAGCAAAGGTGCCGTCGGCCACCGCCGCCAGCATGGCCGCGCCCATGGCGGGACCTTCCTCAATCTGCGGCACGTCCACCTGAATATTCAGCACATTGGCCATGATTTTTTTCCACAGGGGACTTTTCGCACCGCCGCCACAGATCATGGTCCGGTCGATGGAAATTCCCAGCGATCTGGCCACTTCAAAGGAATCCCGGATGGCGAAAGCCACCCCTTCCAGCACCGCCTGGGTCATCTGGGCCCGGGTGGTGTCCATGGTAATGCCGATGAAAGTTCCTCTGGCATTCGGGTCATTATGGGGAGACCGCTCGCCCATCAGATAAGGAAGAAAATATACATGATTCTCCCCCAGCGTCCCGATTTTCTCCTGCTCTTTGGCGTAGTCCTCTGTCTGGATAATCTCCTCCATCCACCACTTGTTGCAGGACGCCGCGCTGAGCATACAGCCCATCAGATGGTAATGGCCGTCCGCGTGGGCGAAAGCATGGAGGGCATTGTGGCTGTCCATCCGGAAGTTGTCGCTGGAGATGAAAATGGTTCCGCTGGTTCCCAGGGAAAGATTACATTTCCCCTCCCCGACGGTTCCCGTTCCCACCGCTGCGGCGGCATTGTCCCCCGCCCCGGCGGCCACCAGACAGTCGCAGGAAAGACCCAGCTGGCCGGCCACTTCCGGTTTCAGCGTTCCCACTTTTTCGTAGCTTTCATACAGCCGGGGCATCTGCTCCTTTCTCACGCCGCAGATTTTC
>DVON01000153.1 GCA_018713585.1 Candidatus Pullilachnospira stercoravium
TGGCCCTTGAAATGCGCCAGGGAAATGAACACATCCGCGTCCATCACCGCCTGACCGATTTTGGCCTCCTTTACATATTCGCCGCCCTCCACGGGAACCAGCGCCTCGTCGGTGCCTTTCAGGCCGTCGGCAATGATCACATGACAGCCGGTGGAGAAGGGGGAAAATCCATTTTCATAGGCACTTTCCAGATGATCCAGCGCATTTTTCCGGCCTCCCACATACAGGGTGTTGCAGTCGGTGAGAAATGGCTTGCCGCCCAGCTCTTTCACCACGTCCGCCACCGCTTTGGCGTAATTGGGGCGCAGGTAAGCCAGATTTCCCGGCTCGCCGAAGTGAATTTTGATGGCAACGTATTTTTTGTCAAAATCAATGGTTCCGATCCCCGCTTTTTTGATCAGCCGTTTCAGTTTCTCCGGAAGGCTGACAGAGTTGTGGGTTCGCAGATTGGTAAAATATACTTTTGATGGTTCCATTTTTTATCCTCCTAGCTTAAGCATGATTTTGTGACAGTGAAGCCGGAAGGCTGAACTGTTACTTTCTGTCAACAGATGATGTCGGGAATGACCAGTCCCGGAAAAATATTTTCTCAATGCCCAGAAACCGGCTGATCCCCAGATAAGCCCCGCCCAGAAGCGTGGAAGCGTCTTTCAGGGAGGATGCCTTCAGCTCAAAGGAAGGCTGGCGCTGTGGGGGGAGACAGCTTCTGACAATGGAAATCAGCTCCGGCAGACGGCCGGTGAGCTGGCTGTTGACAACAATGCAGTCAGGACTGAACAGATTTCCCAGATTATGGACGCCCAGCGCCAGGTAGCGGACAAATCCGTCCACCGTCTGAATGGCGGCCTGTTCACCGGCCAGCCACCCCTCCGCCAGATCTTCCATGGTCAGGCCATGCCGTCCGGACAGTTTTTCATAGGTGGAAAGAACGGCCGGGTCCGAGATATACTGTTCCAGGCATCCCCGGTTTCCACAGGGGCAGGGACGCCCGTCCGGTACCACCGTGGTGTGCCCCAGCTCCCCGGCATTGCCGTTTTTTCCCCGGTATGGCCGGTGGTCGATGAGGATGCCTGCGCCCACGCCCGTATGGACATTGATGTGAATCAGGTTGGGGAGATTTCTGACGAAATACTCCTCCGCCAGCGCGGACAGATTGGCCTCATTTTCCAGCCACACCGGGATGTGGAGACTGCCGGACAGGGTCCGTACCAGGGGCAGACCGGCCAGGGGATAGTTGGGGGCAAACAGGATTTCCGTATCCTCCACCGTTCCGTGGATGGCCAGCGTAATCCCCACCACGGAAAAAGGAGTAGAAGGGATTTCGACCATGGCTTCCTGAATCATTTCCATAAGAAGCGGAACGATGTTTTTCCGGGTGATAATCTCCCGGCGGGTGTAAATCCGGCCTTCCCCAGCCCCCAGATCACAGGAGAGCAGGGAAATGCCGGAGGGCTGAAGATCCGCCGAAAGAACGTAACCGTTTTTCCGGCAGAAATTCAGCAGGATGGGCTTGCGACCCATGGAAGCGTCGCCGCTTCCCACTTCCTCCACATACTGTTCCGTGATCAGATCCTGGACGATGGCAGAGACGGTGGCTTTGGTGAGCCCCAGCTCCTTTGCCGTTTCAGCCCGGGAAATGGGCCCCCGGTTGATGATGGTCTCCAGCACCAGACTCCGGTTCATGCTGCGGATCAATTCCCTGCTTCCCGTTACCATGCTTCTCCTTTCCGGCGGGCGGGTGCCTGCCTGCTGCATTCTTGTTTCCAGTATACAACAGTTTGTTTGGAAAGTAAACGAACATCCGGCTGGACTGTGCGATTCCAGATTGGGCAGATATTGAAATTTCCGGAAACGGCAAAAATATATTGTATAATTATAGAATCCTGATAGAGTTATTGCCGGTAATGTGGTATACTATAATACAGATTTATATAGTATTGGATTCGATTGGTAATGGAGGAAAGCAGATGAGATACCTTTCAGTTGCTGAAATAGCAAAAAAATGGAATATATCGGAGCGCAGTGTGAGAAATTACTGCGCTCACGGGCGTGTGCAGGGGGCTTTCCTTACAGGAAAGACCTGGAATATTCCGGAGAACGCCGAAAAACCAGAGCGTTCCAATAAAAGGAAAGAATATCCGATTACACTGCTGGAGATTTTGCAGGAGCAGAAAGCCAGTAAATATCCGGGCGGTATTTACCATAAAACACAGATCGATTTAACGTATAACTCAAACCATATGGAGGGGAGCCGTCTGACCCATGATCAGACCAGATATATTTTTGAAACCAATACCATCGGCGTGGAAAAGGAAGTTCTCAACGTAGATGATGTGATTGAAACGGTAAATCATTTTCGATGTATTGATATGATTATTGACCATGCAAAAGCTGCTTTGACTGAGAAGTTTATTAAGGAGCTGCATCTGACTTTGAAAAGCGGGACCAGCGATTCCAGAAAAGACTGGTTTGCAGTGGGGGATTATAAGAAATTGCCTAATGAGGTGGGTGGCATGGATACTGCTCTACCTGAAGAAGTTGCCGGTAAGATGAAAGCATTGTTGACAGCGTATAACGCAAAAGAAGA
>DVON01000154.1 GCA_018713585.1 Candidatus Pullilachnospira stercoravium
TCGTACCGTAGTAGTCAAATCCCTTCTGCGTCTTATATACCTTCATTTTATATTTTTTATCGCCGGATACCAGATATACAGAATTCACATTGTTTTTCTGCGTCCGAAAACTGATCTTTACTTTTTCTCCCGGTTCCGGCTCTGTAGGATTCCTGTAATATTTTGTACCGTCGCTAAACAGGGCATTTTTATTTAATACTGCTCGCATATTCAGGATATACTGCATTTTTTTCGTGATATCTTCTTTTTCACGGTCCATAGATCATTCCCCTTTATCATAAGCATATGCTTATTCTAACGTATATTTTACAAAGATACAACAGAAACCTGGGAAGTTGGATGCTTTCATTCTTTAACGCGCAAAGGCGTCTCTGACGTAAAAAAGGCAGCCGCGCCGGCTGCCTTTTTCGGAGAAGGTATTTCTTCTTATGGGGTGTAGCAAAAACTATATAATGTATTGGGGGGTTTTTACGGTTATTATTATAACCTCCGTCAACCGAAAAGTGTGCACAAACCTGATTTTTTTTACCCTGCTTTTTTATCCATATTTACATCTGACAAAAAAGCCGCAAAAAATTTTTCCGGAATTTTACACAATATCCGGTTTTTCGCCCTCGTTTTTTTCCTGATCGAACAACGCTTCAAATTCCTTGCTTCCGATTTTTTCTTTCTCCAGAAGCAGTTTGGCGCAACTGTGGAGTACATATTCGTACTGGGTGATGATCGCTCTGGCTTTCGCATAACACTCGTCGATGATAGCCTTGACCTCCTGATCGATGGCTGCCGCCGTATTCTCGCTGAAACCTCTGGCATGGGCCAGATCCCTTCCGATAAACACCTCATCCTGATCGTCCCCGTAGGATACCATTCCCATGGTGGAGGACATTCCGTACTTGGTCACCATGGCCTTGGCGATCTTTGTGGCCTGTTTGATATCCTGGGAAGCACCGGTGGTGATATCGTCAAAAATCAGTTCCTCCGCAATACGGCCGCCCAGGCACACCTGAATGTGCTCCAGCATCTTCCCGCAGGTATTGAACATCTCGTCCTTACTGGGCAGCGGCATGGTGTATCCCGCGGCTCCCATACCGGTGGGAATAATGGAAATGGTATATACCGGCTCCATCTGATCCAGCACATGGAACAAAATGGCATGTCCCGCCTCATGATAAGCGGTAATTCGTTTTTCTTCCTGGGAAATCACCCGGCTTTTCTTTTCCGTTCCGATTCCCACCTTGATAAATGCCTTCTGAATATCCGCCTGCGTCAGGTAAGCTCTCTGCTCCTTTGCCGCATGAATGGCTGCCTCATTCAGCAGATTTTCCAGTTCCGCGCCGGTGAATCCCGCCGTTGTCTGCGCGATCTGCTGCAGATCCACGTCATCGCCCAGCGGCTTGCCTCTGGAATGTACCCGGAGGATCTCCTCCCGGCCCTTCACATCCGGCGCTCCCACCGCCACGGTCCGGTCAAACCGGCCGGGACGAAGAATGGCAGGGTCCAGAATATCCACCCGGTTGGTGGCCGCCATCACAATGATTCCTTCGTTGACGCCGAAACCGTCCATCTCCACCAGCAGCTGGTTCAGAGTCTGCTCCCGCTCGTCATGGCCGCCGCCCATTCCCGTACCTCTTCTGCGGGCCACCGCGTCGATCTCATCGATGAAAATAATACAGGGACGGTGGCGTTTTCCCTCCTCAAAAAGGTCTCTCACCCGGGAGGCGCCCACGCCCACAAACATTTCCACAAAATCAGAACCGGAGATGGAGAAAAACGGAACCCCCGCCTCCCCGGCCACAGCCTTTGCCATCAGGGTCTTTCCGGTTCCCGGAGGGCCCACCAGCAGGACGCCTTTCGGAATTCTGGCACCCACCCGGTTGTACTTCTGAGGATTTTTCAGGAAATCCACAATCTCCTGCAGATCTTCCTTCTCCTCCTGAAGACCTGCCACATTTCCAAAATTGATCTTTTTGTCCGCCTCTGTGGACATTCTGGCCCGGCTCTTTCCGAAATTCATCATCTTGCCGTTGCTGCCTCCGCCGCCGGATGCCCTGCCAAGAATCACAAACAGCAGCACAATCATGATACCCACGGAAATCAGCGGCAGCACCAGACTGGTGAACTTGCTTTCCTGGGGCACATTGGTATCACGGTACGGCACGTTGCTCTGTCTGAGAAGCGCTTCCACCTCCGTCACGTCGCTGACGTAAAAGCTTTCCTGGTTTCCGGACTGCAGCAGGATCACCACCTGGCCGGTGGGTACCTGGGCATTCTGATGGATCACCACCTCCACGATCTGCCCTTCCTCAAGCGCCTTCTCAAACTGCTGATACGTATAGGTACCGGCACTTCTCATCTGCATGGACATATAGCTGAAGGCCAGTACCACCACTGCCACCAGCGCTATCCAGATCCATATTCCTCTTGTCTGTTTTTTCACTGATCGAATCTCCTTTCGGCCTTACGCTTCCGGCTCAATCACTCCCACATACGGAAGATTTCTGTATTTCTGGGCGTAATCCAGACCGTATCCCACCACGAATTCGTCCGGGATATTGAAGCAGACGTAGTCTACCTTAACGTCCTTGACTCTGCGCTCCGGCTTGTCCAGCAAGGTGCACAGGCGCAGGGTGGACGGATGTCTCTGTTTCAGAATCTCAATCAGATAGCTGAGTGTTCTTCCGGAATCGATGATATCCTCCACAATCAGCACATCCTTGCCCTCCAGCGGCTCGTCCAGATCCTTGATAATCTTCACCACTCCGCTGGAACTGGTGCCGTCCCCGTAGCTGGACACGGACATGAAATCCAGCGTCACCGGCACCGTAATTCTCTTGGCCAGTTCACAGGCAAAAAATACGCTGCCCTTCAGCACACAGATCAGGTGCACGCTTTTTCCCTGATAATCCCGGCTGATCTGCTCTCCAATCTCCTGAATTTTGTCGTTTACCTGCTCTTCCGGGAGCAGTACGCGGATCTTGTCACTCATGTATATTCCCTCCCTTTATCTGAATGTAAAGAACCCTCTGGGTCGTCTTACCAACTTTGTACCTCTGGCTGATCCGGTCCCCGATCACCCACAGAATCTCGCTGCCGTCCGCCACAAGCCACAGATCATCCCGCTCCTTTTGGGGAATCTTTCTGTCTATCAGATAATCCTTCAGCTTCTTGCTCCCCGCGGGATGGGCCGCGAACCGGTCATGCGGCTGCCTGTGCCGGATCTTCGGGCACTGCTCTATTCTATCATAATCCAGCCATTTCGTATACTTTTTTTCCTCAATTTGCCGAAAATCATTGGGCACGATCCGGCAGGTGATTTCCCACTCTCCCAGGCGGACCGTCCCCGGAATCTGAAGCGGAAAATCCCTCTCCCTCCCGTCTTCTTCTCTCTTTTGGGGCGCCTCCCCGGCATCTTCGCGGCCGATCCAGATTCCTCCGTATTCCCGTCTGGCCCGCACGCCTCCCGGAAGGCAGATCCGTTTCCCGGTTTCGCGCTGCCACAGGGCGTCCAGCATCACGGCATGCTCCCGGGTCAGGTCCCTGGCCTCCCCCGCCGCCTCTGCCGCCAGCTTCAAAAGCATTCTCCGCCGGAGAACGGCAGGCTCCGCGGCCGCTTCCCCGGAAAGGAGCACTCCTCCTTCCCGGGGACTGGCCATCCGCCGCAGCCGCTCCCCCACCATCTGCTCTGTCAGCTCCTCCATCTCCTGCAGGTCCATGGCAGTCTGCGCCATATGGGCCGCGGCCTCCGGATTGATCTCCCTCACCAGATAATCTGCCACATGATGGCGGATCTTATTCCTGGTAAAGCTGTCGTCCAGATTGGTGCTGTCCGTCTGCCAGGGGATCCCCTGCCCGCGAAGCCATTCCTCGATCTCCGCCCTGCCAAGGCACAGCAGCGGCCGGATCCGGTTTCCCCTCACCGGCCGCAGGCTGCACAGGCCGCTGATCCCGGTACCCCTGGCCAGATGATACAGCATCGTCTCCGCCAGGTCGTCCCGGTGATGCGCCAGAGCAATCTTCCCGTATCCGCCGCTGCGGCAGATTTCCTCAAACGCCTCTATCCTGGCCTGGCGGCCCGCCTCCTCCAGCGAAAGCTTCCGCCGGGCCGCCAGCTGCCGCACCTGCGCCTGCACCAGAAAAAAAGGAACCTGCTGCTGCTGACAGAGGCTCCTGGCCGCCTCCTGATCCCTGACGGCCTCCTCCCCCCGGAGATTGTGATTCACATGGACAGCCCCCAGCTCAAAGGGAATCCGCTTTTTCAGCCATTGCAGCAGGAAAAGAAGGCAGACAGAATCCGCGCCCCCTGAAAGTCCCAGCAAAATTCTGTCCCCTTCCTCAATCATCCGGAAACGGTTTACATAATCCAATACCCGTTCTTCTATCCTCTGCATTTTGGCGGTTCCTCTCTTCCTATTTCTTCCACATACCTGCCACCAGAACCGTCATATCGTCCATGGCCCTGTAATTGCTGTAGCTTAACACCTTTTCCAGTATGTACCGCCCCAGTTCCCGGGGCATCTCCTCCTGCGCCTGCAGGATAATCTCTTTCATGGTCTCCTCCTGGGCTTCCTGGGGCAGCGCGTCCAGTACCCCGTCCGTCACCATCACCAGATAATCTCCGTCATACAGCTTTTTTGACGTCTTTTCAAAATCCAGCTGCTGCACAAGCCCCGCCGCCAGACTGGCGGACGTGATGGTTTCCACCCATCCCGAACGCCGGATAAAAGTGGTGGCCGCCCCGGCCTTCAGAAATTCACAGATCCCTGTATAAAGATCCAGCGAGCAGACGTCCACGCTGGAAAACATACCGTCCCCCCGCTGCAGTACCAGCGCTGAATTCACCATCCGCGCCGCCGTCTCCCGGGAAAATCCGGAGGTCACGAATTCTTCCAGAAGTTCCACCACCGCCTCGCTCTCCCGGCTGGCCTCAATCCCCGAGCCCATCCCATCGGACAGACACATGACAAACTGCTCGTCAGTACAGGCGCAGGCATAATTGTCCCCGGACACCGTCTCCCGCTCTTTTGTCACCCGGGCCACCCCGTAGAGTACCTTATAATTGACGTCCTCCGTAAAAAGCACCGTGCGCAGCTCACTGTTCAGCACCGCCCGGCTGTCTCTGGAAGGCGCCATGGCGCAGCCGCACACCTGGGACAAATGGCGGGCCACCTCCCGCATGGTCACGCACTGTCCGCCTCTGGTTCTCATGGTGATAAAAATCCTCCACTTTTCATCCGGCCTTGACAGTACCCACACCTGCTTCACCACGATATACTGCTTCTGCATCTGGCGGCGGATCTTCTCCTCCATCCCCTCCGGCGCCTGGCTGATGCTGCTGACATCCGAGGAAATCCTCTGGATCAGCCTGGCCACCTCATTGAGCTGCTCTGCCACCGCCAGCCGGTTTTCAATGAGCCGGTTCCGGTACAGCAGCTCCTCCCTGGCCTCAAAAAAATACCGGCGCAGGATTTCCGTAAAGCGGAGCGCCTGACTGCACTCCCCGATCCAGTCCCCCTGAGCCCGCAGGATCTTCTCCGGATCTCCTTCCTCTGTCACCTGCAGCAGCCGGTAAACCTTCTGATATGTCTGGTATTCCTTTTCCCCCCAGCAGATCTCCCTTCCCGGACAGTCCTGGCACAGTTCCCGCTTCACCCCGTCAAAAATGGTCTGCACCTCCGTCTGCGTCAGCTGCTCCTGGTGATCCGGCATCTCATAAAAGGTATGAGCCAGGCGCTGAAAGGAGCGGGCATACCGCTCAATCCGTTCCTTCTGGGGGTATACATCGTATACCGGCTTTCCCTTTTTCCTGTCCGTGAAAATAAGTTTTGCCATGTCCCGGACAATCAGTACAGCACTGACAGCGAGCATGGCAATCATCCACATCTGCATGCCATCCATAACCCCCTTCTTTTCCATAGGCTTCCTTAAAGGAGTATTATAGATGCCTCTGTTAAAAAAACGTGTCGAATCCGCCCCTGCGGGCATGAAAATTTTTAGACAAAATCCGTAGGCAGAAGACTACTTCACTTCCTTGAAAATGATCTCGTTATCTTTCACCAGACCGATCTTCTCCCTGGCGATCTTTTCAATATATTCGTCGCTCTGCATATACTCTTCCATGTCTTCGATCTCACTGGTACGTTCCTGCTCTGTCTCAGTCTCAGCCAGCAGTTCCTCTTTTCTCTGCTCGTTCTCCTGAATCCTCTTCTGCAGAGACTGCCCCTGTATCAGAAGTACCGCCAGCAGCATGGTGACCACGGTGCTGATGCCTACCATCGCCGCCTTGTTCCGCGCCGCCTGCTTTCCCGCGGCCTGTTTTCTTTTTCTTCTTCCGGCTTTTTTCCTGTCTGCCATGCCTGTCACCTCTATACTTATAACCGTTCGGCCCTCCGGCCTCCCCGTTACCAAAACAGTTTCCAATCTTCTGAGTCACCGTCTTAACCAGACGATATAAGGAAATTCTACCGCGCCGCGCATAAAATTTCAACCATTTTAGCAAAATAAGTATTTTTTTGATAGGCACCCGCAGGATTGCCGTCAGTTTTTCCACAAAAATGCCGCTGAGCGAGAAATGCCAGGCGGCAATTCCCAGCACCATTCCCACCAGGAAATATCCCCGGAGGGCGCCGGAGTTGGCCCGGAACACCTGGACACAGAGCCAGATGCCGCTGCCCGTCCCAAACAGGAGATCCTCCAGGGCCGCCGCCCAGGGCCGGTGAGGAATAACATTCCGGAAGATCCTGAGGCAATCATAGAAAAACAGCAGCAGCGCGCCGCACCAGCAGGAACGGGCCAGGAGCACCAGCTCCCTCCCCATATACCCGCTCATATCACTGAAACAGCCGTTTCATCAGGCTGCCCCTCTGTTTCTTTCCTGTCCTTCCTTCCGTGTATACCAGGCTTTTCACCGTCCCCTCCACATCAGCCTCTCCCTCCTCCAGCTGAAGACGGCTCACATGAAGTCCCGTTCCCTCGATGGTCAACATTCCCTGGGTGGTTTCCAGAAGAATCCTGTTCTCGTCGAAGGACAGCACCTCCGTCACGCCGGTGATAGACCCTCTGTTTCGGTTATCGAGAATCAGCCGATGGGTTTTTCTGGTTTCCTCCATAAAAAAATCCCCTCCATATCATGAGCCTACTGTCATTATATGGGGGGATTTTTGCCGGTATGTCATTCTTTTGGTTCCCGGTGCTCATACTGTCTACAGATACCGGTACATCTCCTGTGCCGCTTCCTTTTTCACGGTCTCCTGTACGTCCAGAACCTCCACTTTCACGGAACGGGTTCCAAACTGGATCTCCAGCACATCGCCGGCCTTTACCTGAGCCGATGCCTTCGCCGGGCGGTCATTGATCAGGACCCTGCCCGCGTCGCAGGCCTCATTGGCCACGGTTCTCCGCTTGATCAGACGGGATACCTTCAGATATTTATCAAGTCTCATCTCTTAGGCGTTAACCATGTCTTTCAGAGCCTTTCCGGCTTTGAACTTCGGAGATTTGGAAGCTTTGATGGTCATAGCCTCGCCGGTAGCAGGGTTTCTTCCCTCTCTTGCCGCTCTCTCGGAAACCTCAAAGGTTCCGAAGCCAACCAGCTGAACTTTCTCACCCTTCTTCAGTTCCTCAGATACCACGTCAATAAATGCCTTTAACGCAGCCTCTGCATCCTTTCTGGACAGCTGTGTCTGCTCAGCGATAGCTGCAACTAATTCTGTCTTGTTCATGATATTCCTCCTGTAAGTATCTCTGTTTTGTCGTTACTACTATGTTTATATACTGTTGATGCTGTTTTGTCAAGGAATTTCGCAGATATTTCGGCGGCGGATTTTCTCCTCCACCGTATCCGCCAGCGCCTTTTCCGGGTAGACACCCACTGTTCCTGACAGGCGGCAGATTTCATAGAGAAGATCCCCGATACGCTTTTCGGCATCCTCCGGTGAAACCGCATCCTGGTCGAAGGCCTCCAGCAGCCGGCGGGCACGCCCGGCGGCTTCGGCGGCAGTGACCGTCTCCGGTTCCAGCTTCTTCTGCGCCTTCACCGCCCGTATCAGCGCCGGAAATGCCGCCGGAATCTCTTCCGGCGCTTTTCCCATCTTCCGGCGGCCTTCCTTTTCCTGCCGCTTGATCTCATCCCAGGAACGGATCTTGGCAGGATCCTCCGGGGCAAACACATGCGGATGGCGCCGGATCATCTTTTCGCTGACCTCCTGCACCACATCGTCCAGGGTGAATACCCCTTCCTCCCGGGCAATCTGGGCATGCAGCACCACCTGGAACAGCACGTCTCCCAGCTCCTCGCGCAGATTGTCCGCGTCACCCGTCTCAGAAAATCTGCGGATTCCCTCCACAGCCTCATAGGTTTCTTCGATCAGATACCGTTCCAGGCTCTCATGGGTCTGGGCCTTGTCCCAGGGACAGCCGTGCTCTCCCCGCAGGCTGGCCACAATCTCACAAAAATCCTCAAAGGTATATCTTTTCTGTTCCATGTCACATCATTCTGTTAATCATTGCCACAACTTCTTTTCCCAGGGCTGCGGATTTCGCGTCGGCATCCTCCATGGAGGTTCCTTTCACCCCGTAGTAGAACTTCACCTTGGGTTCTGTTCCGGAGGGACGCACGCATACCCAGGCGTCGTTTTCCAGCTCATAGTACAGCACGTTGGAGTTGGGCAGTCCGGTAGTGGTTCTCTCCTGTGTCTTAAAGTTGATCACCACTTCTTTCTTATAATCCCTGACAGCTTCCACCTGGTATCCTCCGATCTCCTTGGGCGGGAACTGGCGGAGATTATCCAGAATCTGCTGAATCTTCTCCAGACCTTCGATACCCTTCAGCGTGATGGACTGAATATCATCTTTATAATAGCCGTATTTCTCATAGAGGTCGATCATTGCATCCCACAGAGTCTTGCCCTGGGTCTTATAATAAGCGGCAGCCTCACACAGCGCCATGGTGGCCACGATGGCGTCTTTATCCCGGGCATGGGTTCCGATCAGACAGCCGTAGCTCTCCTCAAATCCAAACAGGTAAGTACCTCTTTTGCTGTGTTCAAAATTCAGAATCTGCTGGCCGATGTACTTGAATCCGGTGAGCACCTCAATGAAACGCAGCCCGTAGGCTCTGGCAATGGTTCCCGCCATGTTGGTGGTCACGATGGTACTGATTACCGCTCCGTCATCGGGAAGGCTGCCCTCTGCCGCCTTTCTCTGGCTCAGCTCGTACTCTTCCAGCAGGCAGCCGGACATATTTCCTGTCAGGGTATGATACTCTCCCGTTCTGGCATCCTTCACCCGCACGCCCAGACGGTCCGCATCGGGGTCTGTGGCCAGCACCAGATCCGCGTCCACTTCCTTCGCCAGCTTCAGGCCCAGCTCAAAGGCCTCGTCCGCTTCCGGGTTGGGATAGCTGACGGTGGGGAAATTGCCGTCCGGCAGCTCCTGCTCCTTCACCACATAAACATTCTCAAAGCCCAGCTCTTTCAGCACTCTTCTGGCAGGAATATTTCCTGTGCCGTGCAGGGGGCTGTAAACAATCTTCAGATCCTTTCCCACAGCCTTGATGGCGTCCATATGGATCACCTGGCTCTTCAGCTGCTCGATATAGGCATCGTCAATCTCCGCTCCGATAACCTGATACAGACCCGCAGCTTCGGCAGCTGCTTTGTCCATGGTCTTCACTGCCGTGAAGCTGGTCACCTTCTGCACCTCATCCATAATTCCTTTGTCATGGGGCGGAGTAATCTGGGCGCCGTCCTCCCAGTAAACCTTATAGCCGTTGTACTCCGGCGGATTGTGGCTGGCCGTGATATTGATGCCGGCGATACAGCCCAGTTTTCTCACCGCGAAGGACAGCTCCGGAGTCGGGCGGAGGGATTCGAAAATGTATGCCTTAATCCCGTTGGCCGCCAGACACAGCGCCGCCTCCTGGGCAAACTCCGGAGACATTCTTCTGGAATCATAGGCGATGGCCACGCCCTTTGCCTGTCCGTTCACAGACGCAATATAATTGGCCAGTCCCTGGGTGGTTTTGCGGATCACATAGATATTCATGCGGTTGGTTCCCGCACCGATAATACCGCGCAGTCCGGCGGTTCCAAACTCCAGATCTTTATAAAACCGCTCTTTGATCTCTTTATCATCATTCTCAATGGCCTCAAGCTCAGCTCTCGTATCGCTGTCAAAATACGGATTGGATAACCATTCCTGGTATGTTTCTTTATATCCCATCTGCGTACCTCCTAAGGAATTTATTTTTCCCTAATTATATACCATACCGAAAAAAAAAGAAAGCTTTCCTCCTCCTTTTCAGCCTTTTGCTTCCCTGTGGCCCCTCAAATCGTCCGTATATTTATTTTATCTTTTTCTGTTTTCTGTCTTTTTTACTTTAGTGGAAAATCATCCAGAAATTTCCGCCAGGGTTCCGCCAGCCGGATGGTCTGCTCCAGCTTTTCCGTATTTTTTCTGGAAATCCATACCTTGTTGTTTTCCGAATAGTAATTGGCCAGCTTCCAGAATTTCCAGGGATAGGACAGCCGAAGTTTCAGATTCAGCAGCTCCTCCGCCGAAAGAGACCTTTCCCGGTCGTACTCCCGGATCATCCGGTAGCCCAGCTCCCGGTTCCATCCGTATTTTTCGAGAATTTTCCTCATAAACTGGTACAGATCCCGGGTCTGCAGATCGTAACTCCATTTTTCGAAATTGGTAAATACCGTTCCCTGGCCTGTCATGAGAATGTTATGCTGGTTGCAGTCACCGTGACAGACGCTGTCGGGAAATTTCTGCCGCAGCGCTTCCCAGCCGGAATCCCGCAGCTCCTCCACTGTCCGCTCCCCTTGTTCCAGGAAAAGGCTGATACTGGATGCCAGTTTTTCTTCAAAGTCATTTTTCCGCTTCCTGCTCTGTACGAATTTTCGGATTCTGCGCAGTTCCCGGTTATGTCTCTGGCACTCCTCCAGGAGCCCCTCCGCCTCAGAATCCTCTTCCTTCGGCATCTGCATGACTTTATGTAAGGCGGCCAGGGCTCTGACACTTTTCATGACGTCCTCCCTGGATCTGGTATCGCACTCTCTCCCCGCAAACCAGTCCCTGACCGTATAGGGAGTTCCCTCCCCGTCTGTGGTAACCGTCTGCCCCTCCAGATTTTCCAGTATCAGATCCACCCCCGCAAAGCCCTCCTGGCGGCAGTGCAGCTGAAGCTTCCGCTGAAATTCCAGCTTCCTGGGCGATCCCCAGTATTCCCGGATCAGCTTGGGCCCCTGCTCCGTTTCGCAGATCAGCGATCCCCGGCCGCGGGTCACGGTTTTTGCCGTCAGCCCATACTTTTCCAGCACCCCCAAACCACGATCGTACAATCCTGTTCCCCCTTAACTTCTTCGCGTTCTTTCTATCTTATGTGCGGGGGTGGGGAAATATGTAACCCGTAAGCGGCGGGAACCGGAAGATACATTTTCCGGTTCCCGCCGCTTTTTCTCTAGAAAACTTTATTTCTCATCAGTTTAATTCTGCAGTTTTTCTTATAAAAGGCGATCCCATAGCACAAAACGTCCTGATATCCGTCACGAACCAGATCCGTCTCATACTGTTTTCCTAAAATCTGTTCCACCGCCTCACAGCTGCGTTTTTCCAGCTCCGCATAGCTTGCCGCTACCTTCAGCTCCATGATCACCGCCGGTTTTGTCACATCCATGCTTTTCAGACAAATATCAAACCGGCCCTCTCCGGCCTCTCTGTTGGAATATGCGTAATAACCATCCATACCGTTGAGAAGCCCCATGAGAAATCCATGATAAAACGCCTCTTTTGCGTTATAAAAGCTGATCCCTTCTCTGAGCAGCCAGGAAACCTCCCGCTCAATCTTCCCGGAATCTCCCTGTACAATCCCTGTATAAAGCGGTGTCAGATCCTTTTTGCTTACTTTCTGTTCAAACCAGTTCAACACC
>DVON01000155.1 GCA_018713585.1 Candidatus Pullilachnospira stercoravium
CCAAAAGAGGCAATGTGACGCGGCCAGACGCAATGTGGTGTGGATCAGACGGTATGCCGCGGCCGGGCCCGCAGTTTCCTGCCGGTTCGGCGGAGATAATCCACGAACCGGACGGATATCCGGAAGGAGTATCTATGACGGAGAAGCAGCCGGGAAGCTGGCCGGGAAGATTCTGAAAGAATATATTCCGGAATTTCAGAAGCTCCGGGCGCAGATATTGCTGCGTTACAAGGATATACTGGAAACGCTTTAAGAAAAAGATGTAACTGTCAATTCAGAAGTCGCAAGTGACTGTATGATTAGAATATCAGGAGACAAGATATGGGAATTCGAGTGTTAAAAGGCGGAATGCTCACCACCGTCCAGGATCTGGGCCGCACCGGTTACCAGAGCCAGGGCTTCGGCGTGGCTGGGGTGATGGATGTGCGTTCCTTTAAGATCGCCAATCTTCTGCTGGATAATCCGGAAAATGAGGCGGTTTTGGAATTTACTCTGATGGGTCCCACGCTGCAGTTTACCTCAGAGACCATCATCGCGGTGACGGGAGGCGATTTTCTGCCTCATGTGAACGGGAAGCCGGTTTCCATGTACACCGCCATTTATATGCACAAGGGCGATGTGCTGGAATTTAAAGGCAGCCGCACCGGCAGCAGGGGCTACATCGCTTTCTCCAGCTATCTGGACATTCCGGTGGTGATGGGAAGCCGTTCCACCAATCTGAAATGTTCGCTGGGAGGCTTTAAGGGCCGCCGCTTAAAGGACGGGGATTATATTGGTTTCCGGATCAAACGGAGATACCTGCCTTACTTTTTGTCCAGGACGCTGGATCTGGATGAGTTCGATCAGGAGGAAGTGACGCTGCGGGTGGTGATGGGTCCCCAGGACCGGGCCTTCACCAAAGCAGGACGGGAGACCTTCCTCAATGAAGAGTATGTGGTGACCAGTGACTTTGACCGGATGGGATGCCGGCTGGAGGGACCGTTTATCGCGTATAAGGAGACGGCGGATATTATCTCCGACGGAATCGCTTTTGGCTCCGTGCAGGTTCCCAGCCACGGGAAACCCATTATTCTGCTGTCTGACCGGCAGACCACCGGCGGATATGCGAAGATTGCCACGGTGATTTCCGTGGACATCCCGAAGCTGGTACAGCGGAGAACGGATCATAAGGTTCGCTTTGCCTCCGTCTCTGTGGAGGAGGCCCAGCAGCTTCTGCTGGATGAGATGAAGGAGATGGATCAGTTCAGGCATCAGATCCATCAGCCCTGCCGTGAGGTGCTGGACTGCCGTCTGGTGGCAAAACGCCTGACGAAATTGTTTGAACAGCAGGCATGAGGGCGGAAGATACGGTGTCATGTTCCGGAAACCATGGACGGAAGCCATAAAAACCGGCAGCGCGCCGGAGAGCACGGCAACGAAAATTATCTGCCCGGATTTATCAGGAAAAGGAAGAAAAAAATGGCTGGCAAATACCGCGCCGGAGAGCGGCGGTTGTTTCGGCAGCCGTATATCAGATAGAAGGAGGCCAGGAATATGGATTTGGAAAAAATTGAGAAACTGGTGAATATCATAGAAAAATCCTCCATGTTGGAATTCAGTATTCAGGAGGGAGACACAAAAATCAAAATGAGCAGAAGGGGATCGGCAGAAGCCCCCGTCCAGCCGATGACGGTGAATGTTTCTGCGGCTTCTTCCCAGATGGAGGAGGCGGAGGATGAAAGCTACATCACCTCTCCCATAGTGGGCACCTTCTACTCCGCCCCTGCGCCCGATGCTCCCGCTTTTGTGCGGGTGGGCGACACGGTGAAGGCCGGCCAGACCGTGTGTATCCTGGAGGCCATGAAACTGATGAACGAGATTGAGAGCGAGTTTGACTGTGAGATCGAAGCGGTGCTGGTGAGCAATGAGCAGAAAGTGGAATACGGCCAGCCGCTGTTCAAGGTGAAGAAGCTTCAGGCATAAGGAGGAATGCGGATGTTTCAGAAAATATTGATTGCAAACCGTGGAGAGATCGCGGTGCGTATCATCCGTGCCTGCCGGAATATGGGAATCCGCAGCGTTGCCATCTATTCCAAAGAGGACAAAGACAGCCTGCATGTGCAGCTGGCGGACCAGAGAATCTGTATCGGAGAAGGACCGGCCAGAAACAGCTATCTGAATATGGAGCGGATCGTGACGGCTGCTCTGAATATGGGAGCGGACGCAGTGCATCCCGGATACGGTTTTCTGTCGGAAAACGCGGAGTTTGTCCGTCTCTGTGAGAAAAACGGCCTGACATTCATCGGCCCTTCTGCCGATGTGATTGACAGCATGGGAAACAAGTCTCATGCCAGAAAAACCATGATGGAAGCGGGGGTTCCGGTGGTTCCCGGCACGAAGGAGCCGGTGTACGACGCGGAGACCGGAGAAAAGCTGGCCAGGAAAATCGGCTATCCGGTGATGATCAAGGCCTCCTCCGGCGGCGGAGGAAAAGGTATGCGGGTGGCCCGGTCTGCCGATGAGTTTGAGTTCCAGTTCAATATGGCGCAGCGGGAATCCGCCAATGCTTTCGGGGATGACACCATGTACATTGAACGGTTTGTGGAAAATCCCCGGCATGTGGAGATTCAGGTGATTGCGGACACCCAAGGGCATGTGGTGGCGCTGGGAGAGCGGGACTGCTCTGTCCAGAGAAATCACCAGAAGCTGATCGAGGAGTCTCCTTCTCCGGCCATCAGCGAGAAAACCCGAAAGGCTATGAACCGGGATGCGGTGCTGGCGGCCAGGACCGTGCATTACACCAACGCGGGAACCGTGGAATTTATTCTGGATCCCGACGGCACCTACTACTTTATGGAAATGAATACCCGGATTCAGGTGGAGCATGGAGTGACGGAGATGGTCACCGGCACAGATCTGATTATCGAACAGATCCGCATTGCCATGGGCGAGCCGCTGAGTTTTACTCAGAAGGATATCCAGCTGCGGGGCCATGCCATTGAGTGCCGGATCAACGCGGAGATCCCGGAGAAGAATTTTATGCCCAGCCCCGGCCTGGTGAAGCATCTGCATCTGCCGGCAGGAAATGGCGTGCGGGTGGATACGGCGCTGTATACCGGCTACCGGATTCCGTCGGAGTATGATTCCATGATTGCCAAAGTGATCGTCCATGCCCCGGACCGGGAGGCAGCCCTTCAGAAGATGCGGTCTGCACTGGATGAGATGGTGGTGCTGGGCGTGGAGACCAATCTGGATTTTCAGTATCAGATTCTCCGCAATCCGGAGTTCTGCCAGGGAAAGGCGGACACGGGATTTATTGAGCGGATGCTGAATCTGGATTAGAGGTTCCTGCGGGGATACCTCTATGGCCATCCGGCCAATACGAAGGAAAGGGGAAAGTGATGATGTATCAGGTGGATTTGAATAGTGACCTGGGGGAGAGTTTCGGACGTTATACCCTGGGAATGGATGACCGGATTATTCCGTTGATTTCTTCCGCCAATGTGGCCTGCGGGTACCACGCTTCCGATCCGGTGGTGATGGAGAAAACCATCCGGGAGGCGTGCGCGGCGGGGATCCGGCTGGGAGCCCATCCGGGATATCCGGATCTGATGGGATTTGGAAGAAGAAATATGAATCTGACCCCGGAGGAGGCCAGAGCGTATACGCTGTATCAGATCAGCGCCCTGGGCGGCATGTGCCGGGCGCAGGGGATGCAGTTGCAGCATGTGAAGCCCCATGGGGCCATGTACAATATGGCTGCCAGGGACTATGAGCTGTCGCTGGCCATCTGTCAGGCAGTGCGGGATTACGATCCCGGGCTGATTGTGATGGCCCAGTGGGGCAGCGAAACCATCCGGGCGGCCAGGGACTGCGGTCTGGCAGTGGCTTACGAGGTGTTTGCCGACCGGGGCTACGAGGAGGATGGCAGTCTGGTGAACCGGAAAAAGGAAGGCGCTTTTATCCGGGATGAGGAGGAAGCCATCGGCCGGGTGATCCGGATGGTAAAGGAAGGAAAGGTGCGGGCGGTCACCGGCAGGGATATCGAGATCCGGGCGGATTCCGTCTGCGTACACGGCGACGGAGAGAAGGCGCTGCTGTTTGTGGAGAAGATCCGGGCAGCGCTGACAGCGGAAGGGATTGCCATACGACCGCTGTGTGAGATTTGCGGATAAACGCAGCTCAAATGCGTTCGGCTCTGTGAAGGGTTTTGCCCCGTAGGGGGAAGCCGTCTGGCCGATGCAATATGACATTCAGCCTTGCGGCTTCATTGTCACGAACGCATGCGCAGGCTGCAATTTATGTTTTAAAAGCGGCTTTTTCAGGATTTTCTCTGATTTAGCCGCCTTTTTATGGCCTGATCGTCCATTTGAAAGACATGTAACAAAACGCCTATTCTTAAAACATAATTTCGGTCAAAACACAGGATTTTCTTATGCAATCTGCCAGAAAAGACTGTTGTTTTGACCAAAAATGTGATAAGGTAGTAGCAGACAAAACGGAACAGTGTATCCTGCGGGACGCGCTGTTGTTCTCCGGAAAATACTATCAAAAGAAAGCAGAGAGGTAACACGATGGACAACGAAAAAAAACTGGAAAAACTGGTGGAAACCGTAGAGCAGATTGCCCGCGGCACGGCAGAGAAGCTGGATGGCAGCGATAAGCTGAAACGGATGTTTCAGAACTGCTTTGTCAGCACGGCAAAGACAACCACAAAATTTCTGGAAAATGATGAGGCATACATTTTTACCGGTGATATCAGCGCCATGTGGCTGAGAGATTCCTCTGCCCAGGTGGTGCATTACCTGCCCTTTCTGAAAGATCACGAGATTCTCCGGGATCTGGTGCGGGGACTGATCCGCCGTCAGATGCGCTGCATCTGCATCGATCCCTATGCCAATGCCTTCAACGAAGGCCCCAACGGAAACTGCTGGGAAAAAGATATTACAGACAGCAATCCCTGGGACTGGGAGCGGAAATACGAGATCGACTCCCTGTGCTATCCGGTATGGTTGCTGAAACAGTACGAGACGGCAGTGGATGATCCCTCCATATTCGATGAAAATGTGGAAAAAGCTCTGCGTCAGATCCTGAAGCTGTGGAAAACGGAGCAGAATCATGAGCAGGATTCCACATATACCTTCCAGCGGCTGAACTGTCCGCCCACGGACACCCTGTGCAGAGGGGGAAAAGGAAGCGAGACCGCTTATACCGGCATGACCTGGTCCGGTTTCCGCCCCAGCGACGACGCCTGTCAGTACGGCTATCTGATTCCTTCCAATATGTTCGCGGCAGTGGTGCTGGATTATATGAAGGAATTTTTTGAGAACTATTACCATAACACGGAACTGGCCCGGGAAGCGGAGCAGCTTCGGGGAGAGATCCTGGAAGGTATCCGCAAGTATGGTGTGGTGAAGGATGAGGAGTTCGGAGAGATCTATGCCTACGAGACGGATGGCCTGGGCC
>DVON01000156.1 GCA_018713585.1 Candidatus Pullilachnospira stercoravium
GTTAAAGATGTCGGTGGAAAAATACGGGCAGACGCTGGTGATGATTACCCATGATGAGGACATTGCTCAGATCGCCGACCGGATTCTGGTGATCGAAGACGGAAAGGTGGCGGAACTGCGATGAAAACAATCACAAAACTTGCATGGAGCAATAACCGGAAAAACCGCGCCAGATGCGTATTGATCATACTTTCGATTTTTCTGACCACGGTTCTGCTTTCCGCCATCGCCACCTTCGGCTATGGACAGATCCGTTTCCAGCGGGTCAATGCGGAGGAATTTTATGGTTCCTATTATGGAACGTACGCCAATGTAAATGAACAGCAGATTGCCGAAATGCAGAAACGGAGCGAATTTGACCGGATCGGACGGGCCGCTTCGGTGGGCGGGATTGAAAATACAAGAGCCATTTCCATGGTGTGGATGGACGGGGAAACGATGCGGCTGGCCAATATGAAAAAACAGCTGCAGGAGGGAACATTTCCCCAACAGGAAAATGAGATTGCAGGTCAGACGGAAATGTTTGAACGGCTGGGCTATCCCGATGCCAGACCGGGAGATACCGTGACCGTTCATTTCCGGAGAAATATGCAGGAGACCTATCAGGAAAAGCAGTTTGTCATCAGCGGTATTACGAAGTCGCTTCAGGAAGAGCAGGAAAATCAGTCCTATACCGCCTACGTTTCCAGAGCCTGTTACGAGGCGCTTTACGCGCCGGATGAGCGGGTATACAACATTTATTTCACCCTGGCGGACAGTGTGCCGGTAAATTCCTCTGACCTGGAAATGACCATCAAGGATCTGGCAGAAGCCTGCGGCATCAATCCGGAATACGCGGCGGAAAACACTTATTTTTCCATGTGGGTTCTGGATCCGGGAATGGAGATGATCACAGGCTGTGTGGCCGTGGCATTGGTGGTGGTATTCTTTGCGGTGCTGGTGATCTATAACATTTATCAGGTGGGGCTGGTACAGAAGATCCAGGAGTACGGGAAAATCCGGGCGCTGGGCGCCACGAAAAGGCAGATGAAAAAGCTGGTTTTCCGGGAAGGAATGATGCTGACGGTGGTTGGCGTTCCGGCGGGGCTGGTTGTGGGGACGGCGGTGTCCGTTATTTTTCAGAACTTTTGGCTGGCGCAGAGCGAAGTATTCGGCAGCGGGGAGGCCGTGCAGGTAAATATGGTTTCTATCCCCCTGCTGCTTGCCTGCGCGGCGGCAGCGGTACTCACCGTATGGATTGCTCTGAAACGTCCGATGAAACTGATTTCCCGGATATCGCCGGTGGAAGCGGTCCGCTTCCAGGGAGAAAAGAAGAAGAACCGGGGATTCCGGAGAGGCAGAAAACAGGTGGGCGTGCCTCAGCTTACCAGTGCCAATATGGCCATGAACCGGAAGCGCACTGCGGCCACGATTCTTTCCATGGGACTTTCCTGCGTGCTGTTTGTGGTTGCCGCCAATTTTACCGGAAATGTCAGCACAGAATATGATGCCAGAAAACAGATTCCTTACGGCCAGTTCCAGATCGATCTGTCCTACAGTATCAACGACTCGGCATACCCGGAGAATAATCTGGATATGATCCTGCAAAATGATCCGCTGGACGAAACGCTGGTGGAGAATATCGGAAAGCTGGACAAAGTGACGGATGTTCAGGTTCGTTATATGATGTACGCCCGGGATCAGAAGGGGAATCTTGCATCGGTGGGCGTGTTGAACCGGGAGCAGTTCGAGGATGACGCGTATCAGGGCTCCCTGAAAGGAGAAGTGGATTACGATCAGGCCGCGAAAAACGGGGACATTCTTTATGGCTGGTCCTATTTCATCGAGGAGACCGGATACGATCTGGGAGAAACCGTTACCATGACGGTGGGAGATGCCGGCGGAGAAACCCAGTTTCAGGGAGTCATGTCCGGAGCTTTTGGAAGCACCAATTATGACTGGATTCTTACGGATCAGACGTACGAAGAGATGGGCCTGTCCGGAAAAAGCATCGGCACCATCTGGATCGACTGCGCTCCGCAGGACTGCGAGGCTGTCAGAAGCGAACTGGAGGAACTGCTGACAGATAAACAGCACTATGAAATGACTTCGTACCAGGGCGCATTGGCAACCTCCGAGAGTACGCTGGGAAGCTTTGAGACACTTGCCTATGGAGTTCTCCTGCTGGTGGGACTGATCGCGTTTATGAATATGGCAAATACCATGATCATCAGCGTGGTTACCAGGAAACGGGAGCTGGGCGTCATGCAGGCACTGGGCATGACCAGCCGGCAGATGAACCGGATGCTGAGAAACGAGGGGCTTATTTTTACCTTTGGGAGCATCCTGATATCGCTTCTGGTGGGGATGCCGGCGGGGTATGCGCTGTTCTGTTATGGAAGAGAGCATGGATATTTCGGGCTGGAAGTATACCATGTACCATTTGCTGAGATCCTTGCCATGGTATTGATTCTGGGAGTGCTGCAGATTTCGCTTTCTTATATTCTCAGCAGGAATGTGAAGAGGGAGTCGGTGGTGGAGAGGATACGGTATCAGGAATAATTATTCCTCAAAACGGGGAACTGTGATATAATGTATTTCATTATCACAGTTTCCCTCTTTTATGTCCTGGATATAAAAGAGGGGAAAGAAAGCCGGAAAACAGATTCCGGCGAAGAATGAGGAAGGAATTATGAGGAAACCATATGAAAGTTCTGATATTATCCTGCAACACCGGAGAGGGGCACAATTCTGCCGGAAAAGCGGTGAAAGAGGCGGTGGAACGGGCGGGCCACGAGGCGGTCATGATGGATATGATGATTCTGGCAGGGCCCCGGACGTCTGCCATAGTGGGCGGGAGCTATGTAAAAATCGTAAAGTACATTCCCCGGCTGTTTCAGATGCTGTACCGGGCAGGCTCCGCCATTTCGTCAGACCGGAGAAAATCCCCGGTATATTACGGATGCGCGCTGATGGCAAAAAAACTGGGGCGGTTTCTGGAGGCCAACGCTTTCGATGTGATTGTGACGCCGCACCTGTTTCCTGCGGAGACCATGACGGCCATGAAGCGGCGGGGGACGCTGAAACAGAAGGCGGTGGCCATTGCCACGGATTATACCTGCATCCCCTTCTGGGAGGAGACGGACTGCGACTATTATGTGATTCCCCACGAGGATCTGAAAGAGGAATTTGCGGCCAAGGGGATTCCTGAGGAAAAACTGCTTCCTCTGGGAATTCCGGTGCGGCAGAGTTTTTTACAGAAAGAGGAGCGGGCAAAGGCAAAGAGACGCTGTCATATACCGGAGAATGAGAAAACCTTTCTGGTGATGAGCGGCAGCATGGGATTTGGAAAGATCCAGCTGTTTGTGATGGAGCTGGCCCGCCGACTGAAGGAAAATGAGGGCATCGTGGTGATCTGCGGAAACAATCAGCGGCTGGAGAGATTGCTTCACAGAGAGCTGAACGGGCGGCGCAATGTGCGGATTCTGGGGTACACCCAGTACGTGTCGGATTACATGGACGCCTGCGATGTGATTTTCACCAAACCCGGCGGTCTCACCAGCACGGAGGCGGCGGTGAAGAATATTCCTATCATACATACCCGGCCGATTCCCGGCTGCGAGGAGAAAAATCTAAATTTCTTCCAGAGCAGGGGGATGTCCCTGGGACCCCGCCGGATGCTGGCACAGCTGCGGGCAGGAAGAAAGCTGATGGACCGGGATGCCCTGCGGCGGCAGATGGAGGAGGCCCAGAGGGCCAATATCAGTCCCGGGTCCGCCGACAGGATCTGCCGTCTGCTGGAGCGGCTGGCGGATGCGGGAAAAGAGGAGAGTGAGTGACGGTGATTGCAAAGTTTCTGGAATATATACTGATCGGTTATCTGTCGGGAAGCGTTCTGTATGCGTATTTGCTTCCCAGATATCTGAAGCATGTGGATGTGACGGAAAAAAGCGGGGACGGCAATCCCGGGGCGGCCAATGCGTTTCTTTACGCGGGAATTCCCGTGGGAGTTCTGGTGCTGGTCATGGAGCTTCTGAAGGGATTTGTTCCGGTGCATCTGGCTATGGGGCGGCTGCCGGCGGCGGAACCGCTGTTCGGCCTGGTGATGGCGGCACCGGTGCTGGGGCACGCCTTTCCCCTGGGAAACCGCAGGCGGGGAGGAAAGGCCATTGCGGTTTCTTTCGGTGTCCTTCTGGGTATCTGGCCGGTGACGGAACCGCTTTTTCTGCTGGTGGCACTGTATCTGACTTTTTCTCTGCTGGTGGTTGTGACGCCTCATTTTTTCCGCTCCGTCATTACTTTCCTGCTGCTGTTTGCCGGAACGGCGGTGTTGGTGGAGCTGCCTGGAATCGTTGCCGGCTGCGGGTGCGTCAGCGGGATTGTGATCTGCAAGCATCTGGCCCGTTATCAGGGGGAGCGGATGCAGGTACATCTTCTGCAGGGATCTCACTGAAAGAGATCCCGCGGAGGAAATGTGATTTCCGGTTGACACGGGCCGGATTTGATGGTATGTTTTTAGTAACTTATATGACTGACGGAAGTGGAATTGACCACAGGGAGTATAAGGGATAGGGGCCGACCGTCTGGGCAGTAAAGCTCGGACTGCAGGCTTTTTTTGTTGTCTGAGAAGGACGGGCTTTATGGAAACCGGCCGCCGGGGCATCCGCCGCCGGAGCCGAAGTTGTCATTGGATGCAAAGGAGAGAGTGCGATGGAAATGTTATCATTGGAGAAGGAACTGCGCGGAAACGCATATCCGGGAAGAGGAATCGTGATTGGAAAATCTGCCGACGGAACAAAGGCAGTGACCGCCTACTTTATTATGGGAAGAAGTGAGAACAGCCGCAACCGTGTGTTCGTGGAAGACGGGGAGGGTATCCGCACCCAGGCCTTTGATCCCTCAAAGCTGACGGATCCCAGCCTGATTATTTACGCGCCTGTCCGGGTGCTGGGGAACAAGACCATTGTTACCAACGGAGACCAGACGGACACCATTTACGAGGGCATGGATAAGCAGATGACCTTCGAGCAGTCCCTGAGATGCCGTGAGTTTGAGCCGGACGCCCCCAACTATACCCCCAGAATTTCCGGAATTCTGCATATTGAAGCCGGAAAGTACAACTATGCCATGTCCATTTTGAAGAGCAATAACGGAGATCCGGATTCCTGCCAGCGCTTCACCTTTGCCTATGAGAATCCCAAGGCTGGCCAGGGCCGCTTCATCCACACGTACCAGTGCGACGGAAATCCCCTTCCCAGCTTTGAGGGAGAGCCCAAGCTGGTGGAAATTTCCGGAGATATCGATGATTTTGCCGGACGGGTATGGGAGAGCCTGAACGAGGAGAACAAGGTGTCCCTGTTTGTCCGCTATATCGACATTGCCACAGGCGCTTACGAGACAAGAATCATCAACAAGAATAACTGAGAAAGGGTGAGAAGATCGATGAAAGAGTTACAGTTAAAATATGGATGCAATCCCAACCAGAAACCTTCCAGAATCTACATGGCCGACGGCGGACAGCTGCCGATTCAGGTGCTCAGCGGAAAGCCCGGCTATATTAACTTCCTGGACGCTTTCAACGGCTGGCAGCTGGTGAGAGATCTGAAACGGGCCACCGGCCTTCCGGCAGCCACCTCTTTCAAGCATGTTTCCCCGGCGGGAGCCTCTGTGGGCCTGCCCCTGACGGAAACGCTGGCGAAAATCTACTGGGTAAACGACATGGACTGGAAGAATTTCTCACCGCTGGCCTGCGCCTATGCCAGAGCCAGAGGCGCGGACCGGATGTCCTCCTTCGGCGATTTCATCGCCCTGTCCGATGAATGTGACAAGGATACCGCCATGCTGATCAAGAGAGAGGTATCCGACGGCGTGATCGCGCCCGGCTTCACCAAAGAGGCGCTGGAAATTCTTGCCACAAAGAAAAAAGGAAATTACAACGTGATCCAGATTGATCCGGATTTTGTGCCGGCGCCTCTGGAGCACAAAGAGGTATACGGGGTGACCTTTGAGCAGGGCCGCCAGGAGCTGACCATCGACGACGCGCTGATCTCCAATATCGTCACAAAGAACAAAGCGCTGTCTGAGGAAGCGAAGAGGGATATGAAGATTTCCCTGATTATCCTGAAATACACCCAGTCTAATTCCGTGTGCTATGTGAAGGATGGCCAGGCCATCGGCGTGGGCGCGGGACAGCAGTCCAGAGTGCACTGCACCCGTCTGGCAGGCCAGAAAGCGGATAACTGGTGGCTGCGCCAGTGCCCGAAGGTGATGAACCTGCCCTTCAAGGACACCATTTCCCGGGCAGAGAGAGACAATGCCATCGATGTTTACATCGGAGAGGAGTACATGGATGTGCTGGCGGACGGAAACTGGGAGAATACCTTCACCGAGAAGCCGGAGGTATTTACCCAGGAGGAGAAGAGAGCCTGGCTGGATCAGCTGCAGGATGTGACGCTGGGATCCGACGCCTTCTTCCCCTTTGCCGACAACATCGAGCGGGCTAAGAAAAGCGGCGTGAAATACGTGGCAGAGCCCGGCGGATCCGTTCGCGACGACGCGGTGATCGACTGCTGCGACAAGTACGATATGGTGATGGCATTCACGGGAATCCGTCTTTTCCATCACTGATAAACAGAGTCCGGAAGGAAAACGGATAAAAGGCTCCCCGGTCAGGCTGCAAGGTCTGACCGGGGAGCCTTTTGACTTCCGGCAGGAGCTGTGATAGAATGACGATGGCTTTTGCTGAAAATGGAAGAGCAAGAGGATGGAAACGTAAGAGAAAGGAAATTACATATGCGAAAACAGGAATTTGCCCGGGGAATCCGGGATGGGATTCCCATTTGCCTTGGATATTTTTCAGTCTCCGTGGCATTTGGAATGACCGCGGTGCTGGCGGGGATGCCGCTGTGGGCGGCAGTTTTGATTTCTCTGACCAATCTCACCAGCGCCGGTCAGTTCGCGGGTACCAATCTGATGATCGCCGGCGGGGGCATGGCGGAGCTGGCGCTGACCACATTGGTGATCAACATCCGGTATTTTCTGATGTCGCTGTCGGTATCGCAGAAGGTGGAACGGGGGATGGGACTGGGAAAGAGACTGGCGGTGGCTTTTGGAATCACCGATGAGATTTTCGCGGTCTCCATGCAGCATCCGGGGGAGCTGACGGCGCCCTATATGGCGGGGCTGATTCTGACGCCGGTGCTGGGCTGGACCGGCGGGACCCTGGTGGGCGGAGCTGCCACATCGGTGATGCCTCCGGCGCTTTCCGGGGCCCTGGGGATCGCCCTCTACGGCATGTTCATCGCGGTGATTATTCCGCCGGCCCGTCAGGAGAGAAGCGTGCTGTATACGGTGCTGCTGGCGGTGGCTGCCAGCCTGGCCTTTACCTGTCTGCCGGTGCTTAAGAAAGTGGGATCGGGCTGGTCGATCATCATCATTACGGTGGCAGTCAGCGCCCTGATGGCCTGGCTGTTTCCCAGGAAGGAAGAGGAGGACGCGAAATGAGTACAGGCTATCTGTTTGCGGGAATCGCGGTGATGGCCCTGGTCACCTATCTGGTGCGGGTGCTGCCCATGGCGATTTTCCGAAAGAAAATTCATAACCGGTTCGTGCAGTCCTTTTTGTACTATGTGCCCTACGCGGTGCTTTCCGCCATGACATTTCCCGCCATCTTTGACAGCACCGGTTCCCGGCTGGGAGCGGCGGCGGGTTGCGTGGCCGCGCTGGTTCTGGCCTATTTCAGAAAAGGGCTGCTGCTTGTGGCGGTGGGGGCCGCCGCGGCTGCTTTTCTGGTGCAGGCGGCGGGGCTGTAGCGCAAACGCGGAGCCATCGGACATGGGCGGGAAAACGCCGGATGGAGATTGCCGGAGACTGCCTCCGGCGCAAACGCTCCTATGCCAGGGAGAACAGGCGGGAGGCCAGCTGCCAGAGAAATCCCTCCTGCGGCGCAAAAGAGACGATCTCGTCCGGAAACCAGAGGATCCGGATGAGATAAACGCCGATGAAGAGGATGGCGGCCAGAATCACAGCCCAGCGGTATTTTTTGAAATCAATAAATCCTTCAAAAACGAAAGCCGCCGCGATCAGCGGAGCCATCCAGAACAGGGGATGGCAGGCAAAGGCGCCGGCCAAATCCAGGTGCAGAACGCGGATCCAGGCCCGGGTGATGCCGCAGCCGGGACAGGAAATCCCCAGGAAAAAGCGGATGGGACATCCGGTAAAACGGGTGATCAGATAATAGAGAATACAGACGAGAAACAGGGCTGCCAGATTATTCCGCAGCCTTTTTTTGTCCTCTGCCGTCAGTTTCATATAAAATGCCTCCTCAGTCCGGGTCAAATCTTCAGGTGTCTGGTATCAGTATAACGGTGGTATCCGGTGGGGACAAGGAAAATTTTTGCCGGAAGGAAATTCTTTTCGTTGGGGGATAAAGAAGTTGCTTCGGAATAGGGCGGATGCTATAATAAGTGAAAGCAGCAAAAGGAGATTCTGAGATTCAGGGGAATCGCCTTTGGTCATGAGAGGAGGAGTAAGATGCGTTTCAAAAAGCGTGACGGACTGGTATGTACCATTTTCAGCGTCATTACCTGCGGGATTTACGGAATTTATTTCTGGTACTGCTACGGGGAAGACGTGAATGAGCTCTGCGCGGAGGACGGGAAGCATACGCCCAATTATATTGTGGCATGGCTGCTGTCCCTGATTACCTGCGGAATTTATGGAATATACTGGACGTATAATCTGGCTTCCCGGCTGGATACTGCCGGAAGAAAGTATCAGGTGAATGTGGAGTCACCGGTATTCTTTACCCTGTTCATGAACATCCCGGTGCTGGGGTACCTGTACGCCTGTGATATCATGAACAAGTTTGCCGAGTCTTATCTGCGGATGTATCCGGGAGGAAACGGCGGATACAGCTATCAGCAGCCGGGGCCGGGACCTGTGCCGCCGTACGGCCAGGAGGAGCCGAGACAGAGCATGGGACAGCAGTTCGGGGAGGATCTGAAGTCCACCTTCATGGATGTGGGCCGCTCAGTAAAGCAGAGCGTCAGCGATGCCATGCGGACCGTCAGCCCGGAGCAGGAGCTGGTGAGAACCTGCAGAAACTGCGGGGCTGAGATTCCGGCAGGAAAACAGTACTGTACCCGGTGCGGATTTCCGGTGGACGCGCCCGGACCCCAGGATGGCGGGCAGCCGGGACCGGATATGGGGATGCCGCCGCAGTCCGCGGAAGGACAGAGCGCCCAGGCGGAGGATAACGGTGCCATGAAACCGGCGGGGGATTTGTCCGAAACCCCGGCGGCCGGACCGGAGATGGCGGATTTTGGGCAGAATCATCCGGAGGCGGAAGCGCCGGATCTGTGCCCCAACTGCGGAAGTGTGATTCAGAAAGGCGATAAGTTCTGCATCCACTGCGGTTACAGACTGTAAAACAAAAAAGAGGGAACGGCAAAATTATCAGATCCGATGGTTTTGCCGTTCCCTCTTTTTATGGAGCAGATTTATTCTTTTCCGTTGAAGCAGTAGGTGCAGAGTTTGCAGGGAGACAGGCCGATGGAGGCAATCATGTCGTCCAGGCGGTGATAGCGCAGCGTGGTGAACTTCAGCTGCCGGCCGATCTCATCCAGCATCTCATTGTAGTTGTGAGAATCCGGGTTGGCGTAATCCTCCAGAACCGCTTCGGTAACCTGGCCTTCCCGTTTCTGAATCACCCGGCGGGTAATCAGATCCATCTCGGACTTGGACCGGGAGAAATTCAGGTATTTGCATCCGTACAGCAGCGGCGGACAGGCGGGGCGGATATGTACCTCTTTGGCGCCGCTCTCATAGAGAAATTCTGTGGTCTGGCCCAGCTGGGTTCCCCGGACGATGGAATCGTCGATCAGCAGCAGGCTCTTGTCCTTGATCAGTTCCTGAACCGGGATCAGCTTCATGTGCGCGATCTGCTCTCTCTGGCTCTGCTGTGCCGGCATGAAGGACCGGGGCCAGGTAGGCGTATATTTGATGAAGGGCCGGGCAAAAGGAATCCCGGAACGGTTGGCATATCCGATGGCGTGGGCGGTACCGGAATCGGGAACGCCGGCCACGATATCGGGCTTCACATTATCCCGGCGCGCCAGCATATCGCCGCAGTTATACCGCATCTGCTCCACGTTGATTCCCTCGTAGGTGGAGGTGGGGTAGCCGTAGTATACCCACAGGAAGGAACAGATTTTCATTTCTTCTCTGGCAGGGGATACGGTTTCCGCGCCTTCCGGTGTGAGGAACACGATCTCTGCCGGTCCCAGCTCCCGGAAATCATGGTATCCCAGATTAAAATATGCGAAACTTTCAAAGGAAGCGCACATGGCGTCTTTCTTTTTCCCCAGAACAATGGGGGTGCGGCCCATCCGGTCTCTGGCGGCGTAGATTCCTTTGGGAGTCAGAACCAGCAGACTCATGGATCCGTCAATCATTTCCTGCGCGTAACGGATACCCTCCACCAGACTGGCCTTCTGATTGATCAGGGAAGCCACCATTTCCGTGGCGTTGATGCTTCCGCCGCTCATTTCCAGAAAATGCGTGCATCCGTTGGCAAAGGAATGTTTCACCAGCTCGTCCATATTGTTGATTTTGCCCACCGTGGTGATGGCAAAGCTGCCCAGATGCGACTGCACCAGCAGCGGCTGCGGCTCTGTATCGGAAATACATCCGATGCCCATGGTGCCTTCCAGTTCTTCCACATCCCTTTCAAACTTTGTCCGGAAAGGTGCGTTCTGAATATTGTGGATGGCACGGTTGAAGCCTTTCTCGGGGCTGTACACCGCCATTCCGCCCCGTCTGGTTCCCAGATGGGAGTGGTAATCCGTTCCAAAAAATACGTCGCTTACGCAACTGGATTTCGAAGCTACTCCAAAAATTCCGCCCATATGCTATTCTCCTTCTTCTTCTGAAACTTTTTCCAACAATCACGTCTACCATTATACTTGCGGTGGAAGGGATGTGCAAGAATAAAATTCGATGAAAATTGACTTTTTGGACAGGGGTTTTATAATAAGAAATGCAGACTGACCATCCGAAACGGCCCCAAGAGCGGGCCGGCAGGTCATTTTGCAGTACGGAAAACGAGGTGAAATCCATATGAGAATGATGGAATTTAAGATGGAACGCCAGGGCCTGGTGGAGGTGGGCGATGAGGTGACGGTGACGGAAAGCGCCCTTCCCACCTCTTACTACTATACGATTCAGCCCATGGTGGCCATGAGCAAAAACTACCAGGGGTATGAGCGGTTGAAGTCCACCAAGGGAATCATCCGTGAAATCCGGACCACGGACAGGGGATTCTACGCGGTGGTGGAATTTGACGAGGAGGAATGATGGAAAGAGAAATACATCCCATCCCTCCGCTGTGGAATGAGGAGAGCAGAATCCTGATTCTGGGAAGCTTTCCCTCAGTGAAATCCCGGGAGGGCAGATTTTTTTATCACCATCCCCGCAACCGGTTCTGGGCGGTGATGGCCAAGGTGCTGGAGTGTCCGGTGCCGGAGACTGTAGAAGAGAAAAAAGAAATGCTGCTGGCGCACCGGACGGCCCTGTGGGACGTGGCGGCTTCCTGCAGCATCCATGGTTCCAGCGACAGCTCCATCCGGGACGTGGTGCCCAATGATCTGGGAGAGATCCTGGAGCATGCCAATATAAATCAGATTTTCACCAACGGGACAACGGCCTTCCGGCTGTACCGGAAATATACGGAGCCCATAACAGGCCGTCCGGCCATCTGCCTTCCGTCCACCAGTCCCGCCAACGCCGCCTGGTCCCTGCAGCGTCTCGAGGGGGAATGGTACAGGATCAGGACATATCTGGACGAACAGCCGGCGGAGGCAGACCTCTGAGGAATCAGTTTCCGGGACGGAAGGTAAGGGAGTGATCGTCCATGGAGTCGATGATGGCCAGCGATTCAAGACGGACACCCATATCCCGGATCATTTTTCCGCCATCCTGAAATCCTTTTTCGATGACGATGCCCGCGCCTTCCAGCACGGCTCCTGATTTCCGGACAATCTCGATCAGCCCCATAAGGGCGCAGCCGTTGGCCAGGAAGTCATCGATGAGAAGCACATGATCCTCGGGCCCCAGAAATTTTTTGGAGAGAATCACATCGTAGACTTTTTTGTGGGTAAAAGATTCTACCTTGGCGGTATACATTTCCCCGTCGAGATTTACGCTCTGGGATTTTTTCGCGAAAATCACCGGCACGTTGAAATACTGGGCGGCAAGACAGGCGATACCGATGCCGGAGGCCTCGATGGTGAGGATTTTCGTGATGGGAGCGTCCTGGAAACGGCGCCGGAATTCTTTGCCCAGCTCATTGATAAAAGGAATATCCATCTGATGGTTCAGGAAACTGTCCACCTTCAGTACGTTTCCCGGTTTTACGATACCATCCTTTAAAATGCGGTCTTCCAAAAGCTTCATGTCTGTGTTCCTCCTGAATTGGTTTAGAATTGGACTGTTCCTTTAATCATACGTCAATATTTGACGCAAGGCAACGTTTTTCTACAGAAAATGAAAAATTGATCCCCCCCAGGTGCTTGTCCTTCTGACGGCAGCCGTGCTATAATGAACGTCAGGCGTAACAGTTACCGTCAGACATCCATACGAGAGCAGAACGGAGGAAAATTCATGAAAGAGTATGAAGCAATCCGGGAGATCATCAATCAGTGCCCGATGAACCATTCCAGAGATCAGCTGATCGAGGAGATTTCCTGTGAAGATCCTGAGGAATATATCCGGGAGAAGTTCAGGGGAAAGGAATTTACCTATGACAAAACGGTCATGAAGGACGGAAGTATTGTCTTTGAGATCATGACAGCAGGTATTCACCAGAGATATACGTTTACGGAGATCTGACCGTAACGCAGGGCAGGAGGAGACAATGGGAGACCATATCGTTACACACACCCATGTGCTGGAGGACGGTACCGTGCTGGAGCACACCCATGTGGAGGAGCACCGCCATGCGGGAGAGAAAAACCACGGCCATGTCCATCCGGAGCAGTATGCCCACGGAGAACACGAACACAGCCATGGCCACACGCACCAGAATACCAAAGCGGTTCTCAACCGGCTCTCCAGGGCCATCGGGCATCTGGAGTCCATCCGCAGAATGGTGGAGGACGGAAGAGACTGCACGGAAGTACTGATCCAGCTTTCCGCCGTGAAAGCGGCGATTAACAACACCGGGAAGGTGATTCTCCAGGATCATATCGAACACTGCATCGTGGACGCGGTGAGCGAAGGAGACACCAAGGCGCTGGAGGAACTGAACAGAGCCATTGACCGGTTTATGAAGTAAACGCAAATGGAGGTAAGAAAAAATGGCAAAAGAATGTAGCAATTCATCCTGCAGCAAGGAGAGCTGTGAGGGATGCCCCAGCCGGCAGCCCCAGAGCTTCAAGGAGGAAATGAACCAGTTTTCCAATATTAAGCATGTGATAGGTATCGTCAGCGGAAAGGGCGGCGTGGGAAAATCCTTCGTTACCGCCTCACTGGCAAACCAGATGGCAAAGCAGGGATACAAGGTAGGTATCCTGGACGCGGATATCACAGGCCCGTCCATCCCCAGAATGTACGGACTGAAAGGCCCCGCCCAGGCGGAGGAGAGGGGAATCTATCCCATGGTTTCCCAAAACGGCATTGAGGTGATGTCCGTCAACCTGCTGCTTCCCAGAGAGGATGAGCCGGTAATCTGGAGAGGCCCCATTCTGGCCAACATGGTGAAACAGTTCTGGACGGACGTGATCTGGGGGGAACTGGACTACCTGTTTGTGGATATGCCTCCGGGAACCGGAGATGTGCCGCTGACCGTGTTCCAGTCTCTGCCGGTGGACGGGATTGTCATCGTATCCTCCCCGCAGGATCTGGTGAAGATGATCGTCCGCAAGGCATACAAGATGGCCCAGATGATGAAGATTCCGGTGCTGGGCGTGCTGGAGAATTACAGCTATGTGGTATGTCCCGACTGCGGAAAAGAGATGCGTATTTTCGGCGAGAGCCATATCGATGAGATCGCGGAAGGCCTGGGCCTGAAGGTGCTGGGAAAAATGCCCATCAATCCCGCCTACGCGGAAGCAGCGGATCAGGGAGCGTTCCATACAGTGGACAATCCTTATGTGGAGGACGCTGTCCGGACGATGCCCCGGTAAATGCAATAACAGAAAATTTCCGGCAGCCTGCCGGCACAAAAAAAGGAGCGCGCACAGATGACGCTCCTTTTTTCGTGCCGCCAAAAAGCAAAACAGCCGCCTGCAAGTGCGGAAGGACTCAGCCCTTGAGCCCTCTTGCCTGCCGGTCCATATCTTCGATTACGATATCATAGATTTCGCCCAGGGACGCGCAGTACTCCAGCACCTTCCAGGGCTCGTTGGTGTGAAAATGAATCTTAATCAGATCCTCGTCCCCCACCGCCAGCAGACAATCCCCCTGAAAATGTTCCTGAAAATACTCGCTGATGACATCCTCGTCCAGTTTTTCCCCCTCAATGAGAAGCTGTGTGTCATATCTGAACTCCAACATAACCATACCTCCTTCGACAGTTTCCGTTGTTCCGTTTCTCTTTGCAGAATCTGCTCTGCCGCGGCCGCGCATGCACATCCCTTGCGAAATGCAGCCCGCAGCCAGATCGCGGCTTTTGTCAGCTTTCGTCCATTATAGCACGGCGGGCCAAACTTGTCATCTGCCGGCGCCGGGGAGCAGATGGAACAGAGCGGCCAGAGATTTGCAGACTCGCTTTCTGGCAGATTTCTTTTTTATTCTGCATACAGGGATTAAAAAATCAGGAAAAATCGGCTGTGGCAGAAAAATTGAGAAAGAAGCTGTTGTTGAAGCCGGGAAAATGCTTTTTTTCGGAAGGACATGACAAAAAAGCCGGATTGCCGCAATCCGGTCAGGTACCTCTTTTCCAGGAATTGACAGAACATACATTCGGTACTATAATAATGAAAACGAACATATGTTCTTGTCGAGAGGGGAGGAAGCTGCCATGATTATACAGCACAATCTGGAACTGGGGGAAAAGCTGAGGATTCTGGCGGATGCGGCCAAGTATGATGTGTCCTGCACATCCAGCGGTGCGGACAGAAGAAATGACGGAACGGGTCTGGGGAATGCGGTGTCATCCGGGATCTGTCACAGTTTTTCCGCGGACGGCAGATGTATCAGCCTGCTGAAAATTCTGTTGACCAACGAATGTGTTTTTGACTGCCGTTACTGTCTGAACCGGTCTTCCAACGACGTGCTTCGGGCCTCTTTTACGCCGGAAGAGGTATGCAGGCTGACGGTGGAGTTTTACCGGAGAAACTACATAGAGGGGCTGTTTTTGAGCTCCGGCATAGTGAAAAGTCCCGGGTATACCATGGAGCTTTTGTATCAGACTGTCCGGAAATTGCGGACGGAGTTTCATTTTCAGGGGTATATTCATCTGAAAGCCATACCGGGAGCGCCGCCGGAGCTGATCGAGAAGGCGGGGTTTTTCGCGGACAGAATGAGTATAAATCTTGAATTTCCCACGGCGGAGAGCCTGGGGCGGCTGGCGCCCCACAAAAGCAGAAAGACGATTTTGGGGCCCATGCGGCAGATTCAGCTGAAGGCCCGGGAGAATAAGAATGAGCTGGCGCTGCGGCAGGGAGGTCCCCGGTTTGTTCCTGCTGGACAGAGCACCCAGATGATCATCGGCGCCGCGGGGGAGAGTGATTATCAGATTCTGATGACAGCAGAGGCACTGTACCGGCAGTTTGCCATGAAACGTGTATTCTTCTCTGCCTTTGTAAATGTGAATATGGACAGCGCGCTTCCCATGGTACCCCGGGCACCTGTGCTGCTGCGGGAGCACAGGCTGTATCAGGCGGACTGGCTGCTGCGGTTTTACGGTTTTGAGGCAGAAGAGCTTCTTTCGCCGGGAAGGCCGGATTTTAATATGCTGCTGGACCCCAAGTGTGACTGGGCGCTGCGGCATCTGGAACAGTTTCCGGTGGAGATTAACCGGGCCGACTACCATACACTGCTGCGGGTTCCCGGCATCGGTGTCCGGTCGGCGGGAAAGATTGTCCGGGCCAGGCAGTATGGCACGCTGACCTTTGAGGATCTGAAAAAAATGCGGGTGGTGCTGAAACGGGCGGTTTATTTCATCACCTGCGGAGGAAGGATGATGTATCGGACGCGGCTGGATGAGGACTATATATTGAGGAATCTTCTGGATCCCAGGGAAATGCCGCCGGTGGATCCGGATATCACTTACCGGCAGCTGTCATTGTTTGACGGGGAGGGATGGAGATGAATGAGAGGCATGTCTTTTACTGCGACAACACGTTGGAGGGGATTTTTTCCGGCGTTTACCAGGCCTGGGATGCCCGGGTGGGGCATGGCTGTGTGGAGCTACGTACCGAAGAGCCGGAAAATATGGAATTGTTCTGTGTATATCACCGGGTGAAAACCAGCCTTACCGAGGCAGAAAAAGTAAGGAGAACCATTGCCCGGCAGCTGGGGCCGCGGATTCTGGAAGAGATTTGCTTTGCGGCCTGCGCCGATGACCCGAAGAAGGGAACCGCCATTTACCGGACACTGGTGGAGTGTCTCTCTGTTCATGGAACATTATATAAGAAGAAATCGCTGGATAATCTGAAGAATCCTTCCGTGCGGAAGGTGACAGAACTGTATCGCAGCGTATGGACTGAGTATGATCATTATCTGGGATTTCTGCGCTTTCAGGAGCTTCCGGGAGGGATTCTGGCGGCGCTTATTTCGCCGCGTCATGACCTGCTGCTGCTTTTTCAGGATCATTTTTCAAACCGATACCCCAGGGAGCGGTGGATTATCGGGGACAGCACCCGGGGAACGCTTCTGGTGCACCAGCCGGGGGAACCCTGCTTTTTGACGGGAAATGCCGGGAAGATCATCGAAGAAATCCGCACCAGGAGGGATGAAGGGGGAGACTATGAACTGCTCTTTGCCAGCTTCTGTGAAAGTATATCCATCAAAGAACGGGAAAACGATAAGCTTCAGAAACAGAATCTGCCTCTCCGTTACCGGGAGGATATGGTGGAATTTCACCAAAAAACAGACAATTGTCGACAAAAATGTGTCAAGGAAGATAATTGACAAATCGGGGCGGCGTGTTATAATAGTCGGCGATGTGGTACTACCAGCCACATGTCGGGAACCCCACAAGGGGATACCTTTATGGCCATACGGCCGGAAAGAGAGGAAACCCCGCAAGGGGATACCTTTATGAAAGTGAGGAAATTATGTCAAAGTATACAGTAAGCAAGATTAAATTAAACGCGACAAAAGAGGTAGAAGAGTTCGTATCGGCAGCAGGGAAATGTGATTTTGACATCGATATATTTTATAACCGGATGATCATCGACGCGAAATCTATCCTTGGAATTCTGAGTATGGATCTGAATAATGTACTGACGGTACACTGCTACGGCGAAGATCCGGAATTCAGCAATACGCTCCGGAAATTTGCCGTGGCCTGAGCGGCCCGTCAGAAATAGTTTCCGCGCTTTGGCGGAAATGCTGTACAAGCAGATGTTGGAACCAAGAAAAGAGCAAGGCGGACATGGCTTTGCTCTTTTCTTTATGGTATAATAACCGCGAATGCGGTTATTATACCTGCGCATAGGCGATTTCTGCGGTCCCGCAGAAAGTCGCAGCGCATCCGCCGGAGGCACTGTGACTGCGGCAGCGGTCATGGTATAATAACCGCAGATGTGATATGGGAAAGGACGGACAGCGGTGGAGCATGAGGTGATTCGGATTTCCGTGAGAAATCTGGTGGAATTTATTCTCCGGTCGGGGGATCTGGACAATCGAAGAGGCGGACTGGCTGACAGGGAGGCTATGGCCAAGGGCAGCAGGATCCACCGGAAGATTCAGCGGCAGATGAGCGGGGCTTACCAGGCGGAGGTGCCGTTGGCCTATGAGAAGGAATACGATGATTTTACCATCCGGCTGGAGGGACGGGCGGATGGGATTATCACCGGGGATGAAGGCTTTACCATCGATGAGATCAAAGGAATCTACCGGGATGTGGCATCGCTGGCGGAGCCTGCGCCGGTACATCTGGCCCAGGCGAAGTGTTACGCGCTGATCTGGGGAAGAGAGAAGAATCAGGAACAGATGCGGGTGCAGATGACCTACTGCAATCTGGATACGGAGGAAATCCGGCGTTTTTCCTTTTCCTACACCATGGAAGAACTGGGAGAATGGTTTGACTGGCTGCTGGATTCCTATTACCGCTGGGCCAACTGGCAACACCAGTGGAAAAAGAAGCGGAATACGTCCATGCAGGGGCTGGAATTCCCATTTCCCTACCGGGAAGGGCAGCGGGAAGTGGTAAGCAGCGTCTACCGGACCATTCTGCGGAAAAAGCAGCTGTTTCTCCAGGCTCCCACAGGCCTGGGAAAGACCATGTCCACAGTGTTTCCCGCCGTGCGTTCCATGGGGGAGGGGATCTCGGAGAAGGTGTTTTACCTGACTGCCAAGACCATCACCCGGAAAGTGGCCTGGGAGGCCTTTGAGATTCTCCGCCAGAAGGGGCTGGCCTGCAAGGTTCTGGTTCTGACTGCGAAGGAGAAGATGTGCGTCTGTGACAAAACAGACTGCAATCCCGCCGCCTGTCCACGGGCCAGAGGGCATTTTGACCGGGTCAATGAGGCGGTATTTGAGCTGCTGAACCGGCAGGATGGATTTGACAGGGAAACGCTGCTGGCCCAGAGTGAATCCTGGCAGGTGTGTCCCTATGAAATGAGCCTGGATGTGGCCACCTGGGTGGACGCGGTGATCTGCGATTACAATTATGTGTTCGATCCGGACGCGCATCTGCGCCGTTTCTTCGGAGAGGGAAACCGGGGCGACTATGTATTTCTCATTGACGAGGCGCACAATCTGGCGGAGCGGGGAAGAGAAATGTACAGCGCGGCTCTTTATAAGGAAGATTTTCTGGCAGTCCGCAGACTGGTGAAGCCCTGGAGGAAAAAGCTGGAACGGCAGCTGGACAAATGCAATCAGCAGATGCTGGAATGGAAACGGGAATCTGAAACGTACCAGATTCTGGATTCGCTGGGGAGTCTGGGTATCCATCTGATGAATGTGATGGGAGAACTGGAGCTGCTGCTGGAGGAACTGGACCAGGGAGAACTGCGGGAGAAGATCCTGGATTTCTATTTCCAGGTGAGAACGTTTCTGAATATCTACGACCTGGTGGATGACAATTATGTGATTTACACCCGTCATGATGAGGAAAATCACTTTTTTGTGCGGCTGTTCTGTGTAAATCCTGCGGAAAATCTGCAGAAGTGTGTGGATAAAGGAATCAGCGCCGTGTATTTTTCCGCAACCCTGCTGCCGGTGACGTATTACCGGAAGCTGTTGAGCGGGCGGACGGATGATTACGCCATTTATGCCGGCACGCCATTTTCTCCGGACCAGAAACTGCTTCTCCTGGGAAGGGACGTGAGCAGCCGGTACACCAGAAGAGGCCCCCGGGAGTACGAAAAAATCTGCCAGTATATTTATCAGGCGGCGGCTGTCCATCCGGGAAACTATATGGTTTTTTTCCCTTCCTATAAAATGATGCAGGATGTGTATGAGGTCTACTGCGGCCTTTACGGGACGAAACAGGAAATTCTGGTTCAGAGTCCGTCCATGAATGAGAAAGAACGGGAGGAATTTCTGGAACGGTTTGAGGGGGAGAAGGAGGAAGAGACGCTTCTGGGATTCTGCGTCATGGGAGGTATCTTTGCGGAGGGGATCGACCTGGCGGGAGAACGGCTGGTGGGCGCCCTGGTGGTGGGGACAGGGCTTCCGCAGATCAGCTGTGAGCGGGAAATCCTGAAGAATTTTTATGACGCGCAGGGTGTCAGCGGTTTTGATTATGCCTATCGTTTTCCGGGTATGAACAAGGTGCTGCAGTCGGCAGGGCGCGTCATCCGTACCGGGGAAGACCGGGGCGTGATTCTGCTTTTGGATGAGCGCTTCTGTTCCTGGGAATACCGGACCCTGTTTCCCAGAGAGTGGGCGGATTATCAGGTCTGTACCCGGGAGACGGCGGCGGAGCGGATGCGGGAGTTCTGGGAGGGCATACCAAAAACAAACTTGTAAATTTTACAGGGCTGTGGTATGCTTTTGACAGGATGCAGATTGAGTGCATGCTTTTTGTGACAGGGATGCCGCAGGGCAGAACTGGAACAGATGTTAAGAAAATTTTATACTGTGCCGGGGAGCTTGCAGAAAGCAGGCTGAGAGTAGGCTGTTTTGCCTTGACCCGTGAACCTGATTTCCGTTTGCCGGTCTGTTGAACTGAATTCGTTTGGCAGGACGGAGCGGGGGCCGGAGGATGCGCTTGCGATGCGTGGCCGGCCCGGATAATGCCAACGTAGGGAATGTGCAAAAGAACGCAAAGCAGATACGCTCCGGATGGCATATCTGTTTTTTGTTTCAGAGAAAACCAAGTTTCTTTGAAAGGAAAAACGCTTTGCCTGTGCTCATGGAGAGATGTGGCAGATTGTAACAGCGGGGACGGGTGCCGGCCTTAAGGAGGATGCGTATGGAGGAGAAAAAAACGATGGCGTATACCACACAGATGGACGCCGCTAGAAAAGGAATTCTGACGCCGCAGATGGCGCGCGTGGCGGAGAAAGAGAACATGGACCCCAAAGCCCTGATGGAACTGGTGGCCTGCGGAAAGGTGGCGATCTGTGCCAACAAAAAGCATACCTGCCTGGATCCGGAAGGTGTGGGAAGTATGCTGCGGACCAAGATTAATGTAAATCTGGGCGTTTCCAGGGATTGCAAGGATTACGATGTGGAGATGGAGAAGGTGATGAGCGCCGTGAAGCTGGGAGCGGAGGCCATCATGGATCTCTCCAGCCATGGAAACACCCAGCC